>DAOTTJ010000047.1:0-72763 GCA_034437695.1 Ktedonobacteraceae bacterium | reverse complement strand
GAAAACGCAATGTACGACCAGTGCCAAGGGACGCAGTGTCAGTATCCACCCCGATGAGACCTTGCTCATTGAGTTGCGCCAGCGCCAGCAAACGGCAGAAGGACGAGCCAAACTGCGCGAACGGGTAGCGGTTGAGCATACCCTCGCCCATGTTGGTTGGTGGCAAGGACGACGTGCACGCTATCGAGGCGTGGGAAGAATCTCTTCGATCTGCGCCGTTGCGCAGTCGTCCATAATCTGCACGTCCTGGCCCGCTCCCAGCAACTTCAGGCCGCTGCTTGATTTCTTGACCGGTGCTCTAGTGGCGACCGCTCACGAGATCTGCCCATATTCCAATGCCACGCGTGGGAATATCCCAGTTACCCTGGTTGTCGAGTAAAACGGCAACCTGGGGAGCGCTCTCGTCGCCTATGATCAGGACCTGCGAGATTTTTTCTGTGTGGGGATCAAGCCGTAGCGCGTCATCTTGCGCCAGAGCGTGGTGCGGTTGATCCCAAGCAGCGTGGCGGTGTGCGTGACCTGACCGTTGGTCTGGCCATATGCTTGCTGGATGGCCTCAATCTCGGCCTGCTGGCTTAGACGTTTTAAGTCGGCCTCGTCGTGCGCCTGGACCAGCGGCGGCACCTGGCTGAGAGGGTCAACCGCTGGTGGCAGGGTTACAGGCTGATGATGAAGGGTGGGTGGGTGGACCTCTGAGGGCAGGTCAGCGAGCGTAATCGTGGATTGTGTGACCAGGTAGGTCACGCGCTCGATAAGATTTTCCAGTTCGCGCACATTGCCGGGCCAGCTAAAGAGTTGGAGGGCCTCGATGGCTGCGGGCGTGATAGTCAGCGTGCGGCCCTGGGCGTGACTCTGGCGCTCAAGAAAGTGGCGGATCAGCAGCGGGATGTCCGAAGTGTGCTGACGCAGGGCAGGGATCGTGATAGAGAGCACATGCAGACGGTAATAGAGGTCCAGGCGAAACGTCCCCTGACGCGTCTCCTCCTGTAAATCTTTGTGGGTCGCAGCAATGATGCGCACATCCACAGCAATCGTGCGCTGACTGCCGATACGCGTAATCGTGTGCGTCTCAATCGCACGCAGCAGCGACGTTTGCAGGTCAAGCGGCATATCGCCGATCTCATCCAGAAAGAGCGTCCCGCCGCTGGCCTGCTCAAACTTTCGTGGTCGTCCCTGGCGGTCAGCGCCAGTAAAAGAGCCACCTTCATAGCCGAAGAGTTCAGTATTGATCAACGCGCGGGGAATAGCCGCGCAGTTAATCGCGACAAACGCATTGGCCGAGCGGCTGCTCTGATTATGGATACTCTGCGCGAAAATCTCCTTGCCCGTGCCTGTCTCGCCGCGCAGCAGCACGGTCGCGTTGCTCTGTGCGGCACGTTTGGCCTGGCGGATCGCCTCGTGGAGGACATGACTCTCGCCAACCACATTAGCAAAGGTCAGACGAGCGCGAGCGCCAGTCATGCGATGGACCAGCTTTTGCACACGTTCGAGACTGCGCAAGATCAGCACAAAGCCATCGGCGGTCACGCGGGTAGAGAGCACCAGACCGGTTAGGTATCGAACTCATGCCTCATAGCTGCAACTCTTCTTTATTAACGTCCATCTGCGCAAGGCATGCAGTGCGCGGGTTCGCGTATGGGAGGGAACCCGCGCAAGCGAGCCAGCTTAGTAGATGACGATCTGAGTATAGACCGAGACAAAGCCATACAGCCAGGCCGAATCGTTAGTTGACATATTGACGCAGCCGTGCGAACCCTGACCGGCAAAAGGATCGCCATCGGGGTCCTGGTGGGGATAATTTGCGCCGGCCCCGAACTGAGTGCGCCACCAGGCATCGTGGAAAAAGTAACCATTGCTATGGTACTGCATAGCATAGTTAATCTTTGTATCGGGATACCAGTCGGGAGAACCTTTGGGTTCAGACGACTTGAAGACCGTCGGGTGCTGCTTGCCCTCAAACCACCAGTTGCCAGGAGGGGAGGGCAGATCGGGCTGGCCCGTTACAACCTGGAAGGTCTTGACCAGCTTGCCGTTATCATAAGCACGCAACGTTTGCTCGCTCAGCGAGACCACAACCACGCGTTCCTGCATGAAATTGTAGTGTTGCATCAGAGCGAGATCGGTTTGATGGCTCTGAGTGGACGGCGTCTTATCGCCGAAGTTGGTCTGAAACTCCTGAAAGTTATACAGCCACATATTCAAATTTTCGATAGTCTGTTGCCAATCAGCCAGGGTTTTATTGGTTGCCAGATCCTCTTGCAGCCAGAGGGGACCACCGATGCCGGTGCTATTATTGTACTCGTAGTCCTGAGTGTAGGTCTTGCCGTTGTAGCTGTCTTTATACGTATGCTGACTGCCCCAGGTGCTCACCTGCTGTTGAAGCTTCTGTTGCAGGTTTTTGGCCTCCTGCTGGAGGGTGGGGATCTTAATAGCCAGCACCTGACCTTGCAAGGTAGTCAGAGCCTTTGTGTAGGTAGCATTGGTTACTGACTGCGTCAGAGCCTGCTGCGAACTGGTATATTGCTGTTGATAAGTTGTCACATCTCCGCCATTTTGTTGCAGCAGATTGATCCATTCCTGAAAAGCCTGCAACTCGGTCTGCCCGTTTTTTTGTAGGGACTGACTGAGGCCAGGAGTTGGCGTACTGGAAGGTCCATTTTGCGTAGATCCAGGGGTATTCGCCTGTTTACCTGTTGTACCGCTGCTGCACGCGCTGAGTACAAACGCGCCTACAAGAAGAGCGAGAAGGGTAGGAAACGCTCGTCGCTGCCAGAAGGTTTTTTGTTTTCTATACATTTTCATCGATTAACTGTCACCTCTAACTATTCCCGCCCTGTGATTGGCAAGGCGAGAAGTGGTGCTCCTTTTTGCATGGTTCAGAAAAAGCACTTTGCGTCCACTCATTGCGTTATCAGGATATCATATATATTCATAACGTTGGAAGAGACCTTCTGTCGCTTATCGATCCGAGAAGGTGCCTTCTTTCCAGTTTATCCGGGAAGAAGGCACCTACTATCGGGCGGTTTAGCTAGCGACCGACTCCACTGACTGGACCGTCCTCGCCAGCGGTCCAGCGGGTGATCACGACTTTGCTTTCGGTGAAGAAGCGCACTGCATCGCGTCCCTGGGGGTGAAGCGTGCCGAAGAACGAGCGTTTTGCGCCGCTGAAGGGGAAGTAGGCCATCGGGGCGGCGACTCCCACGTTGATGCCGATATTGCCGGTTTCGACGCGATAGCGAAACTCGCGGGCCGCGAAGCCGCTTTGTGTGAAGATCGAGGCGGCATTGCCGTACTCGTGGGCGTTGATCTGCTCAATCGCCTCATTGAGGGTCTGCACATGTGTCAACGTGATGACCGGACCAAAGATCTCCTCGCGGTAGATGCTCATCTCCGGCTGCACGTGGTCGAGCAGGGTTGGGCCGACGAAGTAGCCATCAGGGGCATCTGGTACCCGGATAGTTCGACCATCGAGGACGGCCTCTGCGCCCTGAGCAATGCCGCGGTCGATCAGACCAAAGATGCGTTCGCGGGCGGCAGCCGAGACTACTGGTCCCATATCTACGCCCGCCTGTAAGCCATTGCCCAGTCTGAGCTTCTGCGCTGCGTTTAGCAGCCGTTCGCGGGCTGTGTCGTGGGCCTCGCCGACGGTGAGCAGACGCGAATTGGCCAGACAGCGCTGACCAGCCGAGCCGAAGCAGGAGTTCATAATCGTGCCGAGGTAGGCGTCCCAGTTGGTATCGGGCATCACCACCAGAGCGTTTTTTGCGCCACCCGAGGCCTGCACGCGTTTGCCGCTGGCCGAGGCGCGGGCATAGACATACTCGGCGGTCTTTGTTGCGCCCACAAAGGAGATCCCGCGCACCTGCGGATGGTCGAGCAGCGCATTGACCGTTGAACGACCGCCGTTGACCAGGTTGATTACACCGGCAGGGAAGCCCACCTGTGCCACCAGTTCAAAGACAAACTGCTGCACCAGAGGGTCTTGCTCGGACGGCTTGAGAATAAACGTATTGCCGGTCGCCACCGCGTAGGGCCAGAACCAGAACGAGATCATAAAGGGAAAGTTAAACGGTGTGATCCCCGCAAAGACGCCCAGCGGTTGATAGATGACCTCCTCATCGATCCCCGCGGCTGCGCCGTCTTCCAGGCTATAGCCCATCATCAGTGAGGGGATACTACAGGCCGTCTCAACGTTCTCCAGACCGCGCAAGACCTCGCCGCGAGCGTCGTCGAGCGTCTTGCCCATCTCGGTAGTAATCAGGCGGGCCAGTTCCTCGCGGTTGGCGTCGAGCAGTTGACGGAGCTTGAAGAAGTAGCGGGCGCGTTCCTGCGGAGGAGTGGCCCGCCAGGCAGGGAAGGCCGCCTGCGCTTTCTGCACAGCCGCATCCACATCGGCGGCTGTACTGAGCGGAGTCAGGGCCAGCACATCGGTCGTGGCCGGGTTGCGCACCTCCAGAAACTCACTGGTCTGCGACGTGACCCACTCTCCTCCTACATAGTTGTGCAGCGTACGTGGCTGTGTCCGGGGCGTTGAAACCATACTCGTCTGTCTCGCTTTCTATTGACAGCTTGTTAACGCTGACTCGACCGTCTGGAGCGCGTGCGCGAGTTGCTCGCGGGTAACTACCAGCGGTGGCTGCAAACGCAACACATTGCCGAACTGACCGCCCACGCCGACCAGAACCCCGGCCTCGCGACAGTAGGTGCGCACATTGACCGCGGCGGCGGCGTCAGGCTCCTGCGTTGCGCGGTCTTTGACCAGTTCAAGACCCAGCATCAGGCCCTGCCCACGCACATCGCCGATCAAACGCTGCCTCGCCTGCATACCGCGCAGCTCGTCCAACGCCCACTCACCCAGCTCGGCCGCGTGGTCGACCAGACCTTCGTCGTAGAGCACAGCGATGTTGGCCTGAGCCGCCGCGCAGGAGACCGGATTGCCGCCGAAGGTGCTCAGGTGTTCGCCGGGTCGAAAGCTGTCGGCCAGCTCCTGGGGAGCGATAAATGCGCCCAGCGGGAAGCCATCGGCAATCCCCTTGGCAAAGGCCATGATATCCGGCACAACCCCGTCCTGGTGCTCGACCCCGAAGAGCTTGCCAGTGCGGCCAAAGCCAGTCTGCACCTCATCTACCAGTAAGAGAATCCCGTGACGCTTGAGAATCTGCTCGACACGCGCCAGATAGCCCTCGGGCAGCGGGATAAGTCCACCTTCGCCCAGCACAGGCTCGACCAGAAAGGCCGCGACATCTCCGCTGGTCTGGTTGCGAATCACATCCTCCACCGCGTCGGCGCAGGCCAGACCACAGGTCTCGGGCTTCAGCTTCAAAGGACAGCGGTAGCAGTAGGGAGCGGGCGCAAAAGCCACGCCGGGCATATAGGGACCGCCGCGCGTCTTACGTGCTTGGTTGCCAGTCACCGAGAGCGTGCCGTAGGTGCGACCGTGGAAAGCCATCTGTAACGCGATTACCTCGCGCTTGCCGGTCGCGACTTTAGCCAGGCGCAGCGCTCCTTCGATAGCCTCGGCCCCCGAATTGCAGAAAAAGGTCTTTTGCAGATTGCCGGGAGTGATCCGCGCCAGCGTCTCCGCCAGATCGGCCACCACCGGGACATAATACAGATAACTGCCCGCGTGTATAAGCTGATCGATCTGCGCTTTGGCCGCCTCCGCGACCCGTGGGTGGACATGTCCGGCGTTGACCACCGCGATCCCCGCGAAACAGTCGAGATAGGTGCGCCCATCGCTCGCATAGATCTCGGCTCCCTGCGCACGCTCAACCACTATCGGCTCGATGGCTTTGACAAAGCTGGTATTGACGTATCGCGCATACTTTTCTGGCGTACTCTCCATGAGGTTCTCTCCAATCTCGGGGTCGTGTTTTCCTATAAACCTCTCCATTTCCTGTAATTTCATTGTAGAAGATCACCCGTGCAAAGTCAAGATCATCAACTCGCCAGCCCAGGGCTGTTGCAAAGTTGCCCGGCCGCCTGCGGCGGCGGGCAAAAGAGGAAAGAGAGGTTTTTCGGGGACACCCCTCTTCCCTGTCCCCCGGACAGGGTGCCGGCAGGAGACTGTCGTCCCCTGCACCCCTGCTTCTTTTGATGCTCCGCAATCCGATCCTTTGTCTTATCTCATAACCTCTTGCGCAAAAAAGCGCAATGTATCCACTTGCAAGATATCAGGGAACCCGAGGATCACTTCCTGGACGCCAGCCGCCTCCAAATTGGCCAGACGGCGGTTGATCGTTTCTGGGGTACCGATCAGCGCACCTGCGCCAACCGGACGACCCCGGAGCGCGGCGGGGAATTTGGCTTGCGCCTGCTCGTCGGTTTCCCCGATGCAGCAGAAGGCCCCTACCGTGCGATGGATACGCTCGTAATCGCGCCCAATAGCTTTACAGTGCTCTTGAAGCACGGCGAACTTGTGCGTGACCGTCTCCAGATCGCCAAAGACGTTACAGGCATCGGCGTACTGCGCGACCAGTTTGAGCGTCACCTGTTCACCGCCGCCACCGATGAGTAGGGGAATATGCGGTTGCTGGACACCCCTGGGCTGGTTGATCGCCTGGCGTACCTGGTAGTACATTCCCTCAAAGGTCGCTTCTTCCTGTGTCCACATAGCCAGGATCACCTGCACTGCCTCACTGAGACGCCGCAGACGTTCAGCAGTATTGGGAAAGTCATAGCCGTAGCCGCGATACTCCTGTTCATGCCAGCCAGCGCCGACACCTAAAGTGAGTCGCCCATGCGAGAGGACATCGACCGTACTTGCCATTTTAGCGAGCAGGGCAGGGTTGCGGTAGCCATTGCAGGTGACGGTCTGACCAATGCGGATACGTCTGGTGTCACGTGCCAGAGCAGAGGTAGTCGTCCAGCACTCAAACGTGACCTCTTGCGATGGTCGTGGGGCAGTGTGAAAGTGATCGACAAGCCATGCGGACGCGAAACCGACTTCATCGGCAGTCTGTGCCACACGCGTCATCGCCTCATAGGCTTCAATTGGGTCCTTGATGTTCGCCAGTTCCCTATTCCAGCCTTGTGGCAGGGAGATACCAAATTGCAAAGACATACACACCTCACGCTTGATTTTCTAACATACAGGAAAACGAATCTACTTCCTGTTGGGACACTCTTTGCGTCGGATGGAGACATCTCTCTTATCTTGACGCTGGGACTCTTCTTGAGTATGCTCTCCTGGGGATACCAGGACCAGTGTTTGTTTATCATAGGTCCCGGCCTACCAGGATAAGGAGCAACGAGAGATGCAGAAACACGAACAACGAGAAGCACTTGCCGATTTTTTACGCCAACGCCGGGCGAAGCTGTCTCCGGCCGAGGTGGGCCTGCCCCCTGGCATCCGTCGGCGGACGCCAGGGTTACGCCGCGAAGAGGTCGCGCACCTGGCCAGTATTGGCACCTCCTGGTACGTCTGGCTAGAGCAAGGACGTGATGTGCATCCCTCGGCGCAGGTGCTGGAAAGTCTGGCACACGCGCTCAGGCTGACGCCCCATGAACGTCGGCATCTGTTTCTTCTTGCCGGACAACCACTTCCTCCGCCCGTTTTACCAGAAGAGGAGAACGTTAGCTCCGCTCTTCAGCAGATGTTAGATGACCTCAACCCCAGTCCGGCCTATATTCTTGGAAGGCGCTATGATTATCTGGCATGGAACAGAGCTGCCGAGGGTCTTTTCGCCATTGCTGACATACTTGCGGATACCTCATCCCCTTACGCGCACAACATGGTCTGGCGACTCTTCACCAACCTGACGACGCGGGAGCGCCCGAATTGGGAGATGGTTGCACGGGCGACGCTCGCGGAGTTTCGCACGGCCAGCGCTCGCTATCCTGGTGATAAATGGTTCGAAGATTTAATTGAGCATTTAAAGCAGGTCAGCCCTGAATTTTGCCGCTGGTGGCCTCATCACGATGCACGCAGCACGCTGGATGGTCACAAAGTCATTGAGCATCCGACGTTAGGATCACTGGAATTTGAACAGGTTGCCTTGCAAGTGCTTACCAATCCTGATATCAGGATTATGATCTACATGCCCAATGCCGTCACACGAGCCACACTCCAATGCTTTCTGAGCGCAATGGACGGATGCGAGTCGGACAGAAGTGTCTTAGAGCAAAAGCCTCAGACGTAGGGCTACTGCCGAGAGCAGATAGAAAACACTGCCCACTTGACAAAATAAAAACCGCGTTGTAAAATAATGACTAACAAGTCAAATTTAGACGATACATTACAAATATAAACCAGCACTACATTTTCTGGCATCGTATTCAAGGAGAAGAAAGGAGGCCGACCTCTTTCGCTGAGACATGAGGAAGAGATCAACACTATGCAATCTGTTCACAAACCATCCTCTTTGAAAGAGCGCCAGCGTCAGGAACGCGAAGCATTAATCTTGCAGACCGCCGAAGAAGCTTTTCTCGCGCATGGCTATCACGAGACATCGCTGGATGAGATAGCGACGCGTGTGGGGATATCGAAGGGTACCATCTACCAGCACTTTGCCTGTAAGGAAGATCTGCTTGTCGCGCTGGCGACTGTCGGTATGGAGCAACTCATAAAAAATGTTGAGGAAGCCATCGCATCTGAGGCCAACGCAGTGGCCAGATTAGACGCACTCATCGCGTGCTTGCGGTCTGGCTGGGATACACGGAAGAAGCAAGTTTTCATCGCGCTTTCGCAGGATCGCGAACTTCAGCGAGTTTTCTCGACCAATAGTGGTCCACTGCTTGCTTTACGGCAGCGGATCATCCACGTTGTCATAGCGATGTTCGAGGAAGGCAAAGCTGCGGGCGAGTTCAATCCAGCGCTGCCAACGCAGGCAATGGCCGTGGCCCTTTTCTCGTTTTTCTCACCTCAGAGCCTGCGCCATTTTGTGGACCAGCAGGGCTGCACTGACAAAGAACTGTTTGATGGTCTGCGCCAGATCTTGTTTCAGGGCATTCAGTCGACACCTCCAACACTTCATACAGAACAAACGAAAGGATAAATAAACTATGGCATCCGTTTCATCGTCTTCCCGTGCTGAGACGACCGGCCAGCGTGTAGAACCAATACAGGAGGAACAGCCTTCGCGCTATAGTAGACGTGAGACCCTGTTTACCATGCTTGCGGTTCTCCTAGTGATGTTGCTGGCCTCGCTGGACCAGACAATTGTCTCTACAGCCCTGCCGCGCATCATCGCGGACTTTAATGGGCTTGATCGCTATACCTGGGTCACCACGGCCTATCTGTTGACCTCGACGATCATGATCCCGATCTATGGCAAGCTCTCCGACCTATTCGGACGCAAGCCGATCTTCTTGATTGGCGTGGTGCTCTTCCTGATTGGCTCGGCTGCCAGCGGGGCAGCGCAGAGCATGAACCAGCTTATCGCCTTTCGCGCCTTCCAGGGTCTGGGCGCAGCCGCACTTATGCCGATTGCGCTGGCCGTGATCGGTGACCTGTTCTCGCCACGCGAACGCGGCAAATGGCAGGGCGTAACGGGCGGCATCTTCGGCGTCGCCTCGGTCCTCGGACCTGCCCTGGGTGGCTGGCTGACTGACAACGCGAGCTGGCGCTGGATCTTCTACGTCAATCTGCCGATCGGCGTTATCGCACTGCTCGTTCTCGTCTTCCTGATGCCGACGCTGCACAAACCGGGTCAGAACATCAAAATCGACTACCTGGGATCGCTTCTGCTGGCCGCAGGCACGATACCGTTGATGCTTGCCTTTACCTGGGCAGGATCGCAGTACGCCTGGGCCTCGCCGCAGGTGCTCGGACTCTTTGCTGGCTCGATTATCGTGCTGGTCCTCTTCTTTGTGTATGAGGCTGTGCTGGAGCGCCGTCAGGCCCAGCCGATCATTGCGCCCAGCCTCTTCAAAAATCCGATCTTTGTGGTCTCCAGCGCGATTACGATGGCGATCAGCATGGCGATGTTTGGTGGCATCAGCTTCATGCCCCTGTTTGCGCAGGGAGTCCTCGGATTATCAGCCTCAAATAGTGGTTTCCTCTTAACGCCCTTGATGTTCGCCCTGATTGTCGCCAGCGTCGCCTCGGGTCAATTGGTTTCGCGCTTTGGCCGCTATAAATGGGTAGCTATCGTGGGTGCCGTGATTGGCGTCGGCGGTGGTCTGCTGCTCCTGCGCTTAAACGTGAACTCGACCGCCAACGATCTCTGGGTTGCGATGGTGGTGCTGGGTCTGGGGTTAGGCTTTGGGATCTCGATCTACACAGTGATTGTGCAGAACGCGCTGCCCACACGTATTGGAGAGGCGACGGCTGCCCTGACCTTCTTCCGTCAGATCGCAGCAACCATTGCGCTTTCGGCCATGGGATCGGTGCTCGTCAGCGCCTATCAGCCGGGCTTCACAGGCGCACTGACCACGCAGGTCAAGACGTTTGCCGCCCAGGTGATGCAGCTTCGCCATATCGATATTCTCAGCTTTTTCGGCAACCCGAACATCCTGCTCTCACCAACCGCGCAGACACAGATTGCCGGGCAGTTTGCCAAGATCCCTGGTGGCACACAGATCTATGCGCAGCTCATGTACGCGGTGAAGGTAGGGCTAACCCAGGGCGTACACAACGTGTTTGTCTTCAGTCTGGTCTTCCTGATCGTCGCGCTCGTGATCGCGTTCTTCCTCAAAGAGGTCCCGTTGCTCAACAGCAGCGAGGAACTGGCGATTGCGACGGCTGAAGCACTCTACGTCCAGGTGCCGGTGAGCGCTCCGCTCCCACTCAGTGAAGAGAATGGTGCCGATGTAGAAATCGTCGAGGCCGATTCCGACCTGGCGGGTCACCTCTAAAGCAGCACAACGTGCTTGCTTTGCACTCGTACTCGTAGAAACCAAAGAAAGACGAGCGTGGGATGAGATCTCATGCTCGTCCTTCTGTTTGCTACAAAGGGGTGCAAGCGTGTCAAATCGTCTATCGGCTGACTAGCTGCTCCATCCATGTTGAGGCTTGCATAACGTCGGCCTGGCGTGGAAAGACTTTGGAGAGCAAGACGCGCTGGACCTCTTCGTCGACATCGACGCAGCAGTCGGCCAGGACTGTCAGTTGATAATCCCTGTCAGCCGCCTCGCGCAGGGTTGAAAGGACCACCCCGCTGGTTGATATCCCACAGAGCACCAGGTGCGAGATCTCCTGCGCTCGCAGTACTACCTCCAGATCGCTCCCGCAAAACGCACTGACCCGGCGTTTCGTGACGACAATATCGGTCGTCTGTGGAGCAATGGCCGGGTGAATCTCCATCGAGGTAGTTGCCGACGAGGAGGCCAGTCGTTGTCTGAAAACAGAGAAGGATTTGTTCCTGGGACTTACTTCAGGAGAGCCTGGACGAAAATCCACCTTCACATAGATCACCGGGACCCCTGCGGTCCGCGCCGCCGTGAGCAGCGTCTGTATGTGCGCTAGGAAATCACCCGCCTGGGCAAACCGCGCGACAATTTCTTCTTGCATATCCATGATGAGCAGGGCCATTTTGGCTGATGAATCGGACATTACACATTCCTTTCGGTTGCTTATGGTCATAGAAAAGAAGGTAGAGAAGGTAGAGACGTTGGCAGCTACTAGCTGTTCATGGTGCCATTGCTCCTGACATGGTAATCTGCGCTGACCCATTTGTAAAGACACTGGCAAAAAGGGGCTTCGGGGTGCTGCACCCGAACCCCCAGTCCACTGCACTCCTGACAACGATCTTGTGCAACATTGGCAAAATCAGTTCTGAGCATATATACTCTTGCATAGAGTAAAGATAGAGTATATGATAGACGTGTTAGCATGGAGCGAGGAGTAAATATCATGAGTGAGCAGACAAATCACCCATTTGACCCGGCGGCGGCGACCCAGTCCTCTGGGACGCGTAAGCCGCGGCCGCAGCAGCCGGATGCAGGCGACGCGACGCTTATACAGTCTTCTCAGCCGTTGCCGCCGCCTGGTCAGCGTGATGCTGCTCAAGCTTCGGGTCAGCGTCCTGCCGCGCCCCAGATGCCGCCTGGCCCGCCACCAGGGAAGGTTGGGCAGTATCAACAGCAGTATCACCCCTCGCCTTCCCAGAATCCAGGACCCGGTGGGCAATCGCAGCCTCTTCCGCCTCAAGCATGGCCCGCAGAGAGAGGGCAAAAGCGTTCATCGCGTGGCGAACGAACCCAGCAAACCCCTGTAAACCAGGCTCCCCCGGCGCTTCCCCAGCCGATCCTCTTTCCCGAAGTCGAGATAGATATGCTCGAAACCATCGAATTTATCCCGCCGCAGCGGCGTCAGCGCTTAGGGCGACCCCGGCGCTGGCTGCGTTCGCGAGTTGGACGGATCGTTGTGCCGCTGATCACACTTGTACTGGGCGCAATCATTGGTCTGAGCGCACTCCTCTGGTATGGGCTGGCCGGTGAGGGAGCGCTTATCATTGTCCCGCCCTCGGTTCGGGGCAATCTCATTATCGACGCCGACAAAACCTTTGTCTCGCAGCTAGTGAGCAACCAGGTTACCAAAGCGAACCTGCCCGGCCAGGTGAAAAATATCACGACCGAATTGGAGAATGGCGATCTGATGATTGTCCAGGGTGACGATACCTATACCATTCTGGGCCTCAGCTTCTCGCGCCACTTCACGGTCGACCTCCAGCCCTATGTCGCTAACTGTGTCGTCCAGGTGCGGGTGACCAAAGCCGATCTGGGGGGCATACCTATCACGACCTTTGTCCAATCTTTTCAGAGTAATATTAACCAGCAGCTTGGACAGAAGGCGACTGGACTTCCCCAGGGCTTCACCTACTGTACCGTAGGAGTGCGCACCGAACCCGGCGGGATGTTTGTCACGTATCAAGCTACTCCTGTTGCATCCTAGATTTCACAGAACAGAACAGAACTATTTCACCTATTTAAAGGAAAGATTTTTAGCATGAGACGCCGTTTTCTGCTTCTATGTATCGTTCTCGGTCTGCTATTCACTGCGTGTGGGAGCGCTGCGTCCACGCAATCGACCAGCACGTCTGGTTCTACGCCAACCTCTGCCAGCCCCTCGCACAATCCGACACCTGCCACGATAAACGGACCCACCGTTCTGGAGGTGACACGCACCGATCCTTCGCCCACCAATAACCTGGGGCCAATCGATAAAACGGTCACTGGTGTGGCCAGCGTGCAGAACCTCTATCGCATGGCGCTGGCCCTGCCCGCCTATGCCACCCAGGTCAGTATCAGTCAGAGCTGTCTGAACGACCTGGGCGTGATCTATCACCTGGACTTTCGCCAGGGCGAAACCGAGATCCGACATATGAACCTCGACCCCGGTGAATGCAAGATCCTCTATGTCAGCCAGACCGATCTACGCCAGCTAGACGACGCGTTTATCCAGAGTTTAGAACAGGCACTGCAAGTCAACTCTCTCACAAGCAATGCATCATAGGACGCGATCCTTCCCTTCCTGTTGTGCCGCCCTTGCTGGACGTGGCATCGCGAGCGTTTCCAAATAGGAACTGGTTACTCGCGCTGCCACCTCGTTGATAGCCTGCGGGGCCTGACGCTGCGTGGGAGTCGCAACCACCGTACGCAGGGTGCGCTCGCCGGCTGGTTGCGCGATGACGCTGGCCACCGCGTCGGCTACATCCTGTGGATTGGGGGGCGTTGAGCGGTTTTCCGCCTGGAACGACCGGGCAAAATCGCCCATCGCAGTCTGGTAGAGAGCGGTGCGCTCGCTATCCGCTGCGCCCTGGCGATTCGCGCCGATCGAGGTTGGGAAGGTTCCAGGCTCGATGATCGCAGCGTCGATGCCAAAGGGCGCGAGTTCATAGCTATACGACTCGGTAATACCTTCCAGGGCAAACTTCGTCGAGCCGTACAGTCCGAGAAAAGGCAACGCCACGCGCCCAGCTATCGACCCGATCTGCACCAGCAAACCGCTCCCCTGCTTGCGCATATACGGCAGAGCCGCACGGTTCACGCGCAAGACGCTGAAGACGTTGGTGTCGAACTGCTTTTGCGCCTGCTCTATAGTGAACGCTTCGATCGGGCCACTATACGATACCCCGGCGTTGTTGACCACCACATCAATGCGCCCTGTGCTCTCGATGAGAGACGCGATTGCTTGCTCGACAGACGCGTCGTCGGTGACATCGATTTCGACAACGTGCAGGGCCAGTTTTTCCTGTTCCGCCAGCATACGTACTTCTTGCGCCGCAGAGGCATTCTTGCCCGTCACCGCCCGCATTCCCGCAAAAACTATATGCCCCTGGCGAGCCAGGGTTTCAATGGTCAGCCGACCAAAGCCACTAGTACTGCCAGTGACAAGAATTGTTTGAGCCATGAATATCTTCCAATCTCGACACGATCTAACTTCCGGTTGTAACAAATAGTATTACAACCAGAGTTAGTATATGTGAGCACAAGAGACATTGTCAAGCAAGGGTCGAGTCCCGATAAAGCTGAGACAATCGCTCACGAGGCCGAGATCTATCGACGCTTGCGGGACGCTGACCCGCTGCTCGCTCCCTATATACCGCATTTTTATGGATATGATGCGCTGCGGAGGATCTGCGCCAGTATCACGCTCGCCAGAGCCGCTTCTCGCCCAGACTCGCCGCCACGATGGGAAAAGCACTGGGTGCGCTCCATAGCCAGCCGCTGAGCGAAAGCTATAGAGAGCACGATGCCTGGTTTTCCGGTCAGCCGGCGTGGATACTCACTATCCATCGTCCCCGTCTCTGGATATTCTGGGATGCCAGCCAGGCGAAACTGCAACTCGTCAAGCTGCTTCAGCACTCATCGGAGTTCTCGCAACTGCTGGACAATCTGTGGCAAGACTGGCAGGCCGACCGCCTTATCTACTTTGATATCAAGTGGGACAACTGGATAGTCTTCGCGCCAGGGTCCGGGTCTGTGCGGCGCAAGACGAGGTTGAAACTGGTCGACTGGGAACTTGCCGGTCTGGGCGAGACCAGGTATCGTCGAGCGGCAGAAGACGCCTTCGCCTACGAGCGTTTCTGGTTTAACGCCGAGCAAGGCAACTGGCCAGATTTTCGCGAGGAGAGCCGGCGCAGCAAACGGCAGCGACCTCCCCTGACGTTCTCTACCTTCTGGTGCCACGGTGCGCCAGGCATCGGTCTGACCCGTCTGCGGGCATACGAGATCCTGGACGATGCAAACTGCAAAGCCGAGGCAAGCGTTGCGCTACGTACAACCGCGACCATGATCGAGACCGCACTCGCCACTGGCAATGGGAACTTCTCCCTGTGTCACGGCCTCACCGGGAATGCCGAGATCCTTCTCTACGCGCGTCAGGCGGCAGGACCCGCAGCCGTGCTGGCCCTGGCCGTTGGCGAGACTGGATACGAGATCGCCAGGCGTCGAGGCGGTATATGGTCGTGCGGCGTGACTGCGGGCGAGACGCCGGGCCTGATGCTTGGTCTGGCCGGCATCGGTTACTTTTACGTACGCTTGCATAATCCGGCCACACCTTCGATCTTGCTGCTGCGACACGAGGATTTTTCACCATCGACCGGTCAATCGCGCGTCTCACCGCTCACGACGATGACCCCGCGCTCTTCATAGGCTGCACGCACGCGTTGTTCGACTGAACTCTCAGTCACTAAATAGGTCAGCGTGCTGATCGGACCAATCACGTATGGCGCGGCTGTTCCCAGCTTTGCTCCTTCGGCGACTGCGATCACTTCGGCTGCCTGCTCAATCATTGCCCGTTTGACATAGGCCTCCTCGGCGTCGAGCATGCTGATCCCAACCTCGGGATGCAGATTGCAGACGCCGAGCAAGCATAGATCGGCCCGTAGGCGGCGCAAGGCTTCTACGACAGGCACGCCTACCATCGCCTGGGCGTCTTTCTTGAGCCGTCCGCCCAGCACCTGGACCTCGATGCCTGTATGCCCGGTGAGCGCTACCGCGACTGGCAGGCTGTTGGTGACGATGGTTGCGCGTAAATTCGTGGGAAGGTAGGCCACCACTTCAAGCACGGTGCTCCCGCTGTCCATCAGTACCACCTGCCTATCCTGAATGAAGCGAGCGGCGGTCTCAGCAAGTGCCTTCTTGCTCACGCTCCCTTCCTGTACACGCTGCCCGTACGGCAGAGAAGGCGAGCGCGGCAGTGCTCCCCCGTGAACGCGCTGAAGCGTTCCCTCCTCGGCGAGATCGTTGAGGTCGCGCCGAATGGTATCCTCCGAGACGTTGAAGCGGCTGATCAGCTCGGTGACCAGGACCTTCCCATCCTGGTGCACCATCGCAAGGATGATGTGTTGACGTTCCTCTTTCAGCATATGGTCCCTTTTTCTCGCACAAACACGCGTGTATACTAGCTTGACTTCGCGTGTTTGTGCGGGTATACTTTTCTAAATTGCAATTTTATGCGTTTTTAGAAGTTCTGTCAAGAACATTTATGATGGGGAACAGCGATGTCAGGCAATCAGACTCAGACGATTTTACCGGTGCCACGAGCTGCGCGGTATGCAGTGGCGCTGCTCTTTTTTCTCAATGGCGTGATCCTTGCCACCTGGGCGACACGCATTCCGTCCGTCCAGGCCAAACTTGCGCTTAGCCCGGCCGAACTTGGTCTTGCACTGCTTGGCATCGCCGTTGGTGCGCTGGTCGCAATGAACCTGTCCGGTTATCTTGCCGCTCGTTTCGGCAGTCGATCCGTCACGATAATCGCGGCCTTGATCCTCTGTCTTGTGCTTGCACTGCTGGCCCTCCCATCAACTCTGCCCTTGCTCGTGCCGGCGCTTGTACTTTTCGGGGCCAGCAACGGATCGATGGATGTGGCGATGAACACGCAGGGGGTAGCTGTCGAGCGGCGCTATGGTCGCCCAATCCTCAATTCGTTCCACGCCTGTTTTAGTCTTGGCGGACTGCTCGGGGCGCTGCTTGGCGGTCTGGCGGCCTCGCACAATCTGGCGCTCTTGCCCCATTTTCTTGCGATCGCTCTCTTTTGCGCCATCCTGACGCTCTCCATCACGCGTCTCCTCTTGCCCGCCAGCACGGAGGCTCAGCCAACGGCAGTCGCATTTGCTCGCCCCACGCGGGCCATTCTGGTCCTGGGTCTGGTGGCTTTTTGTGTCGTGCTGACCGAGGGAGCGATCGCCGATTGGAGCGCGATCTATCTCAATGGAACCCTGCACACTGGCGTGGGACTTGCCGCGATTGGCTATGCAGCTTTCTCGGTGGTGATGGCGCTGGGCCGCGGGATGGGCGATCGACTGACGACGCGTCTGGGCGCAAGGACCCTGATGCAACTGGGAGGACTCCTGGCTGCAATAGGACTCACGCTTGCTCTGATTGTGCTCTGGGTGCCAATCGCGCTGCTCGGCTTCGGTCTGGTGGGTGCAGGCATCTCTGTGGTCTTCCCACTGACGCTCAGTGCCGCCAGCCGCACCACGAAGCAAGCGGCTGGCACGGCGATTGCTGCGGTCGCTACCTGTGGCTATCTGGGATTCCTGGTCGGACCCCCCGTTATCGGTTTTATCGCAAACGCACTGAGCCTGCGTCTCGCCCTCGGCTTTGTCGTCGCGCTGAGTCTGTGTGCGGCTCTCTGCGCCCGCGCAGTGAGCAGAGACCAACCCCCGCAGAACGATCAGTTTCCTGCGACGCTTGAACCCAGTGCTTCATCCAATCGCTGACCTTCAAACACCCTCAGTTTCATGAATAAGGGGAGGAATGCTCAAACAGAGATGTTCAAATGAGGGCTTCTTCTGACCTCTTTCACTGGTAGGATGTGATTCAGAAGACGTTGATTGATCCTCTCTATAAGGATCGACGGAGATGCATGAAGGAGCGTTATTCATGAGCGAGACAAATAGAACCCTTGCCATTATGACTGAAGGCTGGCAAACCTATCAGAACGAATTGAGCAAAGCTCTTGCACCTTTATCAGTTGAGCAGCTTGCGTTGCGTGCTGCGCCCAATCTGCGTTCCATCGAGGAACTGGCGCTTCACATTATAGCAGTGCGTG
The DNA here is from genome assembly GCA_034437695.1 of Ktedonobacteraceae bacterium. Taxonomy (GTDB): domain Bacteria; phylum Chloroflexota; class Ktedonobacteria; order Ktedonobacterales; family Ktedonobacteraceae; genus Paraktedonobacter. Next base: position 54,822 of record DAOTTJ010000047.1, on the reverse strand, counting down.
CCGGCTGGTATCACCACGTTCTGCAAGAGGGGGATGATGCCTTCGCCGAGTTCTCTTCCTGGAATGAACCGGGCAGTCCAACGCGCTCTGCCAGTGAACTAGTACACGGATTAGCGGCCACCTGGCAGACGATACAGGAGGCGCTGGCACACTACACCCCCGCCGACCTGCAAGTCCTCTTCGAGGACAAGTTGGAAGATGGCAAGATAGATACGTATATGCGCGGCTGGGTTATCTGGCACGTCATCGAGCATGACCTGCATCACGGTGGCGAAATTGGCTACTCGTTGGGCATGCACGGCCTTCAGGCACCGGACATCTAGCTTTCCCTTCGACAGAAAGGTCTCTTAAACCACTACAAAATCTCTCTTCTCCAGACCAGTAGCAAAAGTCATCGTGCCAGGATAGCTCTCTTCTACTACGAGGGCTATCTGCGCCATTTGCCTATCCCCCCGAAGCTTCCTTGTAACAATCTTTATCGCAGCTTGGAGGCCACGAATGTCAGCTTTTGCTATATCAAGCACTTTTAATACGATGTTCTATGAAAATGCCTTTCTTTCATCGATATCTTTTCATTATTGCATCCATAGATAAACGATGTTATACTAGCAAGCGAAATAATTAAACATAGAAAGGAGGATCAAAGTCAACACATGTCCCAGCAGAACGTCCCTCGTCTTATGACGCTCTTTTGTATAGATGATATTGAGCTGCTAAATGAATGGGAAAAGCATCTCCTTCCTCTTCGTCGGAATGGACAATTTACCTACTGGTCTATAAAGTATCTCCAGGCTGGGGAGTCGAAGGACCAACTTTTAGCACACGTGGAGCATGACGATTGCATTATTATCTTCCTGACTTCTCGTTTTTATCAAACGATGATGACCGGTGAGAATACCCTGATGGAAAGGGTACTCCAACGTAATCGAGATGGAACTGCACGGGCGATCCTTTTGATTGTCCGCCCGTTTGCTTGGGAAGAAGACGCTTCTATAAGAGAACTCCCCTATCTGCCTGCGAATAAAATACCCATAAAGTCCTGGCAAGACAAAGAGGAAGGTTGGTGCTCCTGCGTTCACGATCTCCGGGAACTCCTGGCATCAATGTTTCCTCAAACACCGCTACCCCAAAAAAGAGTTCAACTACTTGCTGCCGTTCATCTTCTCCAGCGGAAGGTGAAAGGTTTTTCTCTATGGTTGTATTGTCTGCTGTTTTTCTGCCTTTGCGTAGCCCTTTTATTAGTAGTAAAAACAGTAGGAGCATCTTCGCAAGGAGCGCCATCTGACAATTTACAGCCCCAACAAATCCTGCACCGCTTTTGCGATGATCTACAAAAAGGTGAGTATCCTGATGCTTATGCATTGATTGCACCTCTGACTCAAAAGAATAACGGAGGCTTCGAGGGCATTATAAGAGGCTGGTCAGCAGAAAACATCACAAAATGTACTGATGGAACCGTTCAAAGAGTCGCGAATACAAATGTTTTCACTGGTATTATTACCTATATTACACCGGAGGTCGATCCGAATGTTCCTGACCAAACACAGTTCTGGATTGAGAAGGTCCAGGGAGTGTGGAAAATTACTCGCTGGGGGTCGGTCTAGCTCAACCTCTTCTGCACTCTTCTAACATGCGCTCGCTATGTGCCAGTCGCCACCTTGTTTCCGCCTGCGCGGGTATGATACACGTTGCTGTATACGGAGCGCCGGGAAGCCTAGTCGGCAGGTCCCGGTGTTTTTGTGTCTTGTTTGTAAGGAGTTCTCGATGCACCACGCGTTCCCTCTGGCTCTCGCGAGTCTCTTGCTGGCCGGTGACGACACCGAGCACAGCGTCCAACTCCTGGTTCTGCTGGTCCTGATTACTCTGGTTGTCGCCCTCATCTCGCGCCCGCTCCGTCTGCCGTATACGCTTGTGCTGGTGGTCGTAGGCCTCCTGATTGGCTTTTCGCCGTTTTTGCCGGATGTGCGTTTAAGTCCAGATGTCGTTGTCTTTCTCTTTCTTCCGGCCCTGCTCTTTGAAGGAGCCTGGAACGTGGATGTAAAGCTACTGACCGCCAACTGGCTTATCGTGCTCTTGCTCGCGGTGCCGGGTCTGTTTCTCGCGGTCTTCATCGTCGCCGCGCTTCTGCACTGGACGATCGGACTTCCCTGGTTGCTTGCTCTACTGCTGGGAGCGATGATCTCGCCGACCGATCCGATTGCCGTGCTGGCCCTTTTACGTCAGATGGGTCTCTCCGATCGGCTGCGCACGATTGTCGAGGGCGAGAGTCTCTTCAACGATGGAGTCGGAGCCGCCATCTTTACCCTGGTGCTCGGTCTGCTGCTGGTCTCGCCGGGTGGGACAGGAACTCCGGGGTGGATGAGTGTGCTGGAGATCGTCTGGTTGCTGCTCGGCGGTCTACTGCTCGGTCTAGGTCTAGGTTTCGTGGTTTCGCGCCTGTTGCGCCTGGTTGACGACCATCTGATCGAGATGACCGCAACGGTGAGTACCGCCTATGGGGTCTACTTGCTTGGGGTCTGGCTTCACACCTCGGGACTGCTCGCGGTCGTGGTTGCGGGCCTCGTCCTGGGCAGCTATGGTCGGCAAACGGGCCTCTCCGACCGCGCACGCGAGGCGACTCACGAGGTATGGGATTTTCTTAGCTACTTTGCCAACTCGTTGCTCTTCCTCTTCCTGGGCATCCAGATTGGCGAAAGCGCCCTCTTTCGCGCCTTACCCAGCCTCGGCCTTGCCTTGCTCGGCGTCATCATCGGTCGCGCCGCCATGATCTACCTCCTGCTGCCGCTCTACGACGCCTTTGCCCACCGCTTCGCCAGGCAGAGACTCACCAAGCCGTCCCCCTCACTCTTCGCGCGTCCAGAACCGCTGCCTCGTCGCTGGCGACCCATCCTTCTGCTCTCGGGTCTGCGCGGCGCACTCTCGGTGGCGTTGATGCTGAGTCTCCCCCTTACACTGCCCGACCGTGGCTTGCTAGAAGGTATGGTCTATGGCGTAGTGCTGGTGACCCTGCTGGGTCAGGGCATCGGCCTGTCGCTTCTCTTACCCTGGTGGAGCAAAAGCGAACACGAGTCCTGAACGCGCTCCCTCAAGATGAAACTTCCATGAATGTGGGAACCGATCACCACTGATCGGCTCACCTCTTCTGCATGGTCATGTCACTCCGAACTGAGTGGCGATCCGGCGGCTGTGCTGATGCGTGAAGTTCTTCCGCCGTGTGAGCAATCATCCTGCGATGGGTGAGCCGTTGTGGTCAGTTAAGAACCCCTGCTGTCTTTCAGCAGGGGTTCTGGCTCGGCTCTCTCTCTCTTTTATTAGTAGCTCCCAATGGGTAGTACAGCCACTACCGGGCAGAGAGAGACAAAGCCAGCAGCATTCAGCTCGACAGTTGGGTTATAAGGTCCACTGGCGAAGTCGGGGCTGACAAGATTGCCAGTTTCGGCTTGCTGTTCAACATGAGCAGTGCCAGTCGTTGGATCAACGCTGGTCAGCCTGACACGGAAGCCAGCGGAAATAGCCGCATCCGTCCATAATCCCGGTGTGACATCCCAGACAGGACTATAGAACTGACTGGAACTGTCGCTGGCAGGTGCTGGTTCTTCCTGGATGCTATTGAGTGGTGCGCCTTCGCCAGCCAGGGCTGAGTTTAAGCCCTGGCGCTGAGGATTGTTCACACCTGTTTGCCCATTGACAATGGGTACGATAGCCTCACGTGCTGAAGTGGCTGGATCGTCAGAAGCCAGACCAGGAGCTGCATTAAGGTTGGGGGTATAGGTGCTACCCTCGATTGCTGCCAGCAATGGATCTGAGGCTGAGAAACGTGTATAGAGAACAGGATGGTCCTCGTAGAAGCCTCCAAACAGTGTCACAGTAACCGTCATATGGAGGAGGTCGAGTGATACTACCGTGTCGTGTTTCCCTGTCAGGTTAGCAACCTGGGGCGCGTCGAGAACAATCCCATTGCCAGTCGTAATCAGCGGGCTGTAGTTGGTATCCCCTACTGAACCGGGAGCAAGCTGTTCTGGCGGAAAGTAATTAGGGGCTGTTCCTGGCACAACCACAAGTTGAGGGCTGAAGTCAACTGTTCCAGTGAACTTGAAGGTCTGGTTAAGAATGGGGAGTAGAGGATTAATCACTTTAACCTGCTGCACCGCCTGAGTACCCAGCGCATGGGCAAGTTTTGGTGAGAAATTAACTCCTCGCTGTTGCGCATCAGCCGCGTTCGATGATTCTGTAATCACGTAGTAGGTGGGTAGTCCCGCAGGGGTCAGGCCCGCGTAGAGTGGCAACCTAACCGTTTGAGCCTGCGAGGAGGGTAATCCTGGCTGACCATCGAAGCTGATAGCTTCTGGTAAAAGGTAAGAAGCCTGAGGTCCGATGGCAAACGCTGGCTGAACCAGGGCGAATGTACTGACGACGAATAACAGCAGTAATAGAGTAGCAACCGAGTTTTTGAGAGACCTGAAGATTTTCATCAGTAAGCTCCTTCTTAAAATGAACACAGCAAAGCAAGGTAAGGAAGTCATGAAATGTTTTTAAACAGTATTTCTTCTTAAAACGTTTGTAAGGAGAAATATGCTGCATCTACTCTATAGTTCCAGTAGTCACGAGAATGTTACATCTATTCTCTTGGCTTTCTGTCCTCGCACGCAAAGCGGAAGAAGCTAGCTCTCAGTTGATCAACGTCCATCCTCTGACTGGGGGTTCGGGAGCGCGGCCCCGAAAAACCTTTTTTACGTGTGTTGCAGGTCGCCACGGGCGACCTGCAACACACGTAGGATGTTTGTCCTGATTTGACAAAATCAGGGATGACTATACATATTCGCCAGGCCATCAGCCGTGATATCAGTCCATTGCAATCAGTGGGCAGTTGGAGATGAATCCCCCTGCTGGCACACCTCCCAGGCTGGTATTGGCCGGACCAGTGCCACCGCCAACAATTTGACCTGAGCTAAAGAGGTCAGCCACTTGATAACCAGCGCTCATCAAGTGGCTGACCTGCATCAATGGCTGCTTGCGTCCAGACAATCGGAGTAACATCCCAGATGGGCGTATAGAGTGTACCTTCTCTGCCAGGAACATGCTGATTGATATTATCAGGATCTCCCTGTCCATCAAGAGCAGAGTCTAATCCCTGGCGGTTAGGATCACCCCTCGGAACCACCCCGTTGACAATCGGGATAATCGCATCACGAGCCGACGTGTTTTGATCATCAGAGCCAGCAGTAGGAGCGGTATTGAGATTAGGAGCGAAGTTGGAACCTTCTACCGATGAAACCAGAGTATTCGAGCCATCCGAGTGCAGGTAAATGGTCTGATGACCATTCCAGAAACCAAAGAAGGTATGCAGTGTGACTGTCTGGTGTACAAAGTCGATACTCGCCACATCGTCGCTCATACCCGTGCTATTGGCAACTTGGGAGCCATCACGAACAATACCATCACCCAGAGTGAAAAGTGGGCTGTAGCCAGAGTTGCCCGCAGCTCCTGGTTGCATCTGGACAGGCGGAAAGAAATTAGGTGCAGCCCCAGGTACTACAATCCGCGTGGGACTAAAATCTACGGTTCCGTTGATCGGGAACGTAACACCCCCGCTAATTGTTCCTGTGGCATTTTCCACTGCGGCAGTCCCAAGAGCTACGGCCAACCTGGGAGCCCAATTGATACCCAATGCCTGAGCCTCATTACGGTCTGAGGTATCAGTCAGAATGTATGAAACGCTTTGTCCATTGCTCACACCGCTATGCAACGGCAATGTAACCGTTTCGTTCACCGGGTCCAGATTAAGTAGACTGGTCACAAAGGGAGTAAACTGACTACCACCACCACTCGCATGGGCATTACGGGTACCAGCATCTGTAGAGAACAGCAACAGGACTAGTAGAAGAATAGCACTAGAAAAGGGTAAACGTCGAGAAATCTTCATGAAAGTATAGCTCCTTTTTAGTTGAAAAGACGTATATTACAGCTCTACTGTATTTAACATCTGTTAACAGAAGAAAAATGCTAGCATCTACCCTTTAGTTCCAGAAGTTTCTGAAACGTTACAGACATGATAGGTTATCTGATAAACTGTCATTTTTGCGCTAAGTAAATATCAATGGAGATAGTCGTGTAGCTAGTGAGAGAAACCTCTGTTAGAAGATGTTCTTGTGAGGGAGATGGAATGTGAGTAACTATGAACGGGCAACGATCATCATTAGACAGTTCTCCCGATATGATAGGAGTACCTGGCTCCTTAGAGACCACAACCTATTCTGATGAGAAAGATTGGCTTCAGGCCTTACGTCAGGGTGATGAGGAGGCCTTCATCTCACTCCTGAATCAGTTTGATGCCTCCTTGCAGCGCATCGCTCTATTGTATGTGCCAAATTCGATAATAGCGGAGGAAGTCGTACAAGAAACCTGGCTGGGTGTCCTGGGTGGTCTGAAGCAGTTTGAAGGACGCTCTTCGCTTAAAACATGGATTTTCCGTATACTCATTAATTATGCTCAGAAACATGGAAAGCGTGAAAATAACAGTATTCCCTTTTCTGCTCTGGTCAGGAATGAAGAAACCACTGAAACGGAAGAGGACTCCGAACATTTCCTGCCCGATGATCACCCGATCTGGCCAGGTGGTTGGGCCTCGTTTCCTCGTGATTGGGAACATATTCCCGAAAAACGCCTCCTTTCGCAAGAGACTCGTTTCTACATCCAGAAGGCCATCGAGGAGCTTTCACAGAAGCAACGCGAGGTTATTGTCATGCGTGATCTAGAAGGATGGAGTGCCGATGAGGTGCTAGAATGAGACTGCTATCTGCTGATCCATCAATTGATGGAGCTTTGCCAGTGTATCAGTTTCAGGGCGTGGGGTGTAGATCATGACTTTGAGTTCGGGCATAGCGGGTACCTGCAAGGTCGTATGCTCGAACATCAGGCGACCCACCAGCGGATGTTCGATCTCCTTGAGCGCATCGCTTTGCCCACGCACATCGTGACGTGGCCACCATGCCCGAAACTCAGGGCTTACGCGCTGCAAGTCGGCTATCAAGCGTTTGAGCCATTCGTCATCGGTGTAACGCGCACTCTCAGCCCGAAATTCCGCCAGCACTCTCTGCGCTACCTGCTCCCACTCAGGGTTGTATAGGCGCTGACTTATCGAACCAGCGAACATACGCCAGACAGCATTATATTCATATGGCGGTTCCCACTTCGAGAGCAACAAGACATGTTCAGCGGCACGATTCCAGGCAAGGAAATTCCAGCGATGACCAATAACGTAGGCCGGAATGGGATTGAGCGCGTCAAGCACCCGATGCAATGCAGGGCTTACTTCCTCACGAGATGCGTCTGCTCCAACGAGGTATTGCTGGTTGGCAAGCAAGAGGAGGTGTTGCCGTTCGGCGGACGTGAGTTGGAGCGCCTCGGCGATGCTCTGGAGCACTTCGCTTGAAGGATGTATATCGCGTCCTTGCTCCAGCAGGGTATACCAGGAAACTCCTACATGCGCTAGCTGCGCCACCTCTTCACGCCGCAATCCTGGGGTGCGCCTCCTCCCACCACCTATCAACCCGACCTGTTCAGGCGCGAGACGCATCCGTCGAGTGCGTAGGAAGTCCGCCAGGTCTTGCCTGCGTCGTTCGTCGCTCATCTTCGCTCCTTATCCTGCTTGTCTCAATCATATGATACAGGGACTCTGTTCATACGATTGCTTGCGTGTCATACTTTCTAAGTGTATCACAGATCGTGATTGTCATTGTTTCAACGAGAGAAAGAGGAAATTTTTATGGTATCGCATTCAGCGCATGAACAGAGTCATCTGCCAGCCACAGTCGCAGGGACGTTCACTATGGCCGAGGATCTGACGGTCACTCGCATGGGGTACGGTGCAATGCAGCTAGCTGGCCCGCACGTCTTAGGTCCACCAGCCGATCGCGCTGCTGCCGTGGCCGTGCTGCGCGAGGTGCTGGCGCTGGGTATTACGCACATCGACACCAGCGACTTCTACGGTCCCTACGTGACTAACCAGATCATCAGAGAAGCTCTGCATCCCTACCCCGCTTCGTTGCACATCGTCACGAAGGTCGGAGCGTTACGCGACGCCTCAGGCGGCTGGCCCCAGGCGCTTGCCCCTGAGCAGCTACGCCAGGCCATCTTTGACAATCTAGACCATCTCGGACTAGACGCACTCGACGTGGTCAACCTGCGCGTTGGTGGCTTCGACAGTCCGACTCCTGGCTCGATAGCCGCGCCGTTCACGGTGCTCGCGCAACTCCAGCAAGAAGGACGTATCAAGCACCTCGGCCTCAGCACAGTGACCGCCGAGCAGATCGCCGAGGCACAGTCCATCGCGCCGATTGTCTGTGTGCAGAACTTCTACAACCTCGCCCACCGGGTCGACGACGAGCTGATCGACTCCCTCGCCGCCCAGGACATCGCCTACGTCCCCTACTTTCCGCTCGGTGGCTTCTCCCCTCTTCAGTCCGATAAGCTGGAAGCAGTCGCCACCCGCCTCAACGTCACACCGATGGCTGTTGCGCTGGCCTGGCTGCTCCAGCGCTCACCAAACATTCTGCTTATTCCAGGTACCTCATCCGTCGCACACCTGCACGACAACGTTCGCGGTGCTGCGCTAACCCTCTCCGCAGACGATCTGACCGAACTGAACAGCGTCGCCGCCTAAGCACGACCAGCCGCACTGAAGCTCAATGCTAAAGAGCTTGCTGACCTGGAACACGCAGGCCAGGACAAGAGATCACAAGCGTCTCCCCTGTCTGGGGAGGCCTTGCGGTCTCCCCAACCCATCTTCTTATACAAAGTCCGCCTAATATTGAGCAGATTATCAGTACACAATCAATGAATGTGGAAGAAGCAGGCGATAGTTAAAATTCCTTAGAAGAGGGTGTCACGCAAGCGCAAGTAGCTCGTACCCATAGCACGATCCAGCTCTGGATCAAACACTATCGAGAGACGGGCCTCGCCGGATTGACAAATGAAGTTATCATTAGAACGCAAGTCTCACTTCGTGAATGATGAAAAGGAGCAGTTCAGGGAAACCCATCAACTTGACAGAGCAAACTGTTTGCTCATGCTGGCAGACCTCTACCGAAAACAGGACAAATACGTGGAGGCTGAGCCACAGTACCTGCAAGCCCTCTCCATCTATGAACAAGAGGTGGAAGCAGACCATCCTCTCATGGCAACCAGTCTCAACGCTCTCGCTTTCCTCTATCACCAGCAGAGAAAGAATGTGGAGGCCGAGCCATTGTATCTGCGAGCACTGGCGATGCGTGAACATCGGTTGGGGACTCACCACCTTGACACAGCGATCAGCCTCAACAATCTTGCGGCTTGCTATCTGGAGCAGGGAAAGGTTGCAGAAGCTGAGCCATTTTGAGACGTGTCCTGACTATCCGCGAACATCTCCTCGAAGCGAACCATCTTGACCTGGCTACAAGCCTCAACAATTTGGCTGTCTTCTATCACAAACAGAGAAATTACCTGGAGGCTGAACCATTGTACCGGCGTGCGCTCGTGATCCGCGAGCAGCAACTCGGTCCTCATCATTCTGACACGATCTTCGTCCGCAAAAATCTCGTAGATTGCTATCAAGAACAGGGGAAGATGGCAGAAGCTGAGGCGTTGCTCATGCGCTCCCTTTCCAGAGATTGACAGCCAGGAGGAGCGCATGGCGTGACCAGCAATGTGTTTTCATCTCAAAACGGTTCTGGAGACAGAACAAACAAATCAGAAGAGGAAAGCGTCTTGCTCGCGACACGTCGCGTTACCCGGCTATTGTGCTGCCGCTTCCTGGACCCCTGGCTGCATGAGTTCCAGATCAATCTCGATCGTGACCATCTCGCTCAATGCGACCTGTCCCGCCTCGGCGGTCGAGCCAAAGCCCAGGTTGAACTCTTTGCGGTTGAGTTTCGTTAGCGAGACCCTTATATACGCGCTAGCACATTTTCCCCGGCGTTATACTGGAAGCAACGGGATAGCTATCCTTCTTTGCTGTATTCTATGCTCGAACTCGGACCCCGGAGGACCGGCACGACACGCTCACAGGCTCCTTCCACGGTCAGGTCGCGCCCTGGGGAGTCACTATGCAACGCCGAACCTTTGTCAGATCTGTCGCTATAGTCTTCTGTCTGCTCCTGAGCCTGCTTACGCTGGCCATCTCCTTTGGGGTTCCCGTTCAACAACCTCTCGCCTCGTCTCATACTGCCAATCAATCGCTCAGCCAGGCGTTTGTGAGCGCCTCTCACGATTACGGGGTTCCAGTGCCTCTCCTGCAAGCTATCTGCTATATGGAGGGGCATCTGAGCAATCACAGCGGCACGCCGAGCATCGACAATGGTTTCGGCTGTATGCACTTGATCGAAAATCGCCGCGGCGATATGCTCGACCAGGCCGCCAGCGAACTCGCGGTCCCCACCAGTCAGCTCAAGCTGGACCTCGCGACCAATATTCGCGGCGGAGCTGCCTTGCTGCGCGACTATGCCCACCAGCTTGCTTCTCCGTCAGCGAGTTCTCAGGCGAGTCTGGCAAACTGGTATGGAGCGGTTGCCGCCTACAGTCACGCGACGACTCGCTCGGGCGCACTGATGTATGCTGATGGCGTCTATCAGCTTTTGCGCAGCGGGTTTGCTGCTCTGGCCGACGATGGGGAGACCATCGCTTTATCCTCTCAGCAGGTTGTTCCCAACACGCAGACCGCGACTACAGTGGTCGGCTCTGCCTTGCCCGCGGGCTGTGTCCAGAATGCCTCTGCGGTCGACTATCCAGGCGCAGTCGATTGCATCCTCGCGCCTAAAACCTTTGATTGCAATACGGTCAAGCCGCATCAACCCTGTAACTATGAAAGCGCCCATCGACCGACCGACCTCGCTATCGATCTGTTGGTCATCCACGATGTCGAAGGCACTGCGCAAAACGCGATTAATGTCTTTCAAAACCCCGCCGACGCCTCGACCGCGCACTACGTCGTCGATACAGACGGAACCGTCTATCAGATCTTGCACGAAAGCGATATCGGCTACCACGATGGCAACTACTGGTACAATCAGCACTCGATCGGCATCGAGCACGCGGGTTTCGACGCCAGCGGCTATCGCTGGTACAACGCCGCCGAGTATCTGGCCTCGGCCAAACTGGCGGCGTATCTCCTGCACAAGTATCATATCCCACTCGACCATGCACACGTGGTCGCGCACGGCACCGTGCCTTCGCCCTCGGCCACCGCGTTGCCCAACCACGTCGATCCCGGACCCTATTGGCTCTGGTCGTATTATTTCGCGCTGATCCAGAAACAGGGAGTGGTACCACTCGTCCAGACCCTGCCTCAGCCGCACGTGATTGTGCTCCGACCCGCCAGCGCACGTCACTTGCTCGGGGAACACGGTAGTGAAAGCGCGGCAAACTACAGTTTTTTCAAACTCTATAAAGGTCCGAGCACGCGCTCCACACCGCTGGGCAATCAGGCCGATATCACCGACGTAACGGGCAATGTCGAGGTCGAACTCAGCTACTACGTCCTGTCTCAGACCCACGACCAGGCAGGGAGCAAGGAGACGATGTACGAGATCTGGTATGGCGTAGAGAACCAGCTCGCATCTGGCCGACGCCTCGCCAGTGCGCAACGCGTCTGGTTGGCCGCCCCCGCTGACGCAGTCAGACCTGGCCAGGGTACGGTGGTCAGACTGACCAGCAAGGGCGCAAGTCGTCTGCTGGTCTATGGTTGTCCGCTCACCCGACCGGCGTCTGCATCTCTTTTAACGACTGCGCTCACACCAGATCCAACGAACGCCATGAGCAAAAGTCCAACAACCTATGTCCTGGGCAACGCACCAGCAGGCAGCACCTTCGTCTCCGCCTACACCGTGATCGAAGATGGTACCTCCAACCTCTGGTACGAGATTAACTACAACCACCGCCAGGCCTGGGTCCCGGCCAGCGAAGTCACTCTCATCCCCCCGGTCAACTGACTATATTTCCTCTTTTTTCAATCATATATATATTGATAATGATCAAATGTATATATAAAATAATTTATAATTACCTTTGCATTGTTTGCGTTATATAAGGAGAGGCATTATGCAACCACCATCACAAGACCCTACCAACCAGGGTGATCAGTCAGAGCAATCATCGGCCTATTCGACACCAGATCGGACCGTGCCAACACGGCCATTGCCAGGAAGCACTTTTCCTCAGAACTCTGGTCACGAAAGATATCCCGGAGAAGGGTCGTATTATGGTGTGGTGCCACCGTCATCATCGGTGAATTATCCAACTCCCTCCTATCCAACTCCTGACATGAAACCTGATCAGCCGAAACGGCGTAACCCTCTAATCATCGTCGTGCTGGTTCTTCTTGCTCTTGTGATTATCCTGGGAGCCACAGTAATCGTGGTGTTGCGTCGTCCAAACCCTTCTCCCATTGTTGGACCAGTGTCAGTCGCAACCTCACAAACTGCTACAAACCAGGCTACTCCCGCGCCAATAGCTACACCAATCCCCACACAGGCCACGCAACCAACCCCAACCACCACATCCACTTCAGACGAGTACTCAGCAGCCGAACCAGGCTCAACATGCGATACGAATAGTGGCATATGGACCACGCAAGGACTGAATCAAATCCAGTGTGGCACAACTATAAGCAGTGATTCCAATTCTCTAGGGTATTTGTATCTCCAGCTACCAAATAAGGCACCCTTCTCAGCAACCAACAAAATAAGCGTCATGGGTGGCGGTTTAGGCTACGATGATGGCTATGTGTGCCTCGGTCTGGCTGAACAAGGTGCAAGCACGGGAGTCTTGGGTGAATTTTGTGGCAATGGTGGGTGGTTCATCTACTCAATATCAGCTACAGGAGTCGTTACTCAAACACTTAATAAAGGCGTCACAACCGAGAGGTCAAGCGAAGAAATCTCTTTGACTCTGCAAGGCACTACTGCATCATTTTCAATAGATACAGAAATGTACGATGCTCCTATTCCATCGATCCAACCAGTGAAAGTAGCAATAACAAGCCGCAATCAAACAACCAACAACTCTAATACTATTTCAGTCACAAACTTTAGCTACATGGCACTGACTAGCTAATGTAGCTGACTCATTCATTGGTCAGGGAAAGCATGGGCCTCTTCGCGCAGCCGTTGCACGTCGCGCATGGGAGGGATGCCGAAGAGGCTTTTATACTCCCGATTGAAGTGGGAGGCGTCCTGGTATCCCACACGATAAGCCGCACTTGCCGCGTCGAGGTCTTCGCCCAGCATCAGACGGCGGGCTTCCTGGAGTCGCAGCCGTTTCTGGAATTGCAGGGGACTCATCGTTGTGACTGCCTTAAAGTGGTGGTGCAGACCCGAAACGCTCATCCCTAGCTCGTGCGCGAGCTTCTCGATGCGCAGTGGCTGGTCAAAGTCCTGACGGAGTCGCTTGACCGCTCTGGCAATGTCGGGAGTGTACCCTCCCTGAAGCGCAAGGTGACGCAGTCGATCGCCCTGCGCCCCCATCAGGAGTCGGTAGATAATCTCTCGTGTGATCAGCGGCAGCAGGACTCGCGCTTCGGCAGGGGCATCTATGAGTCTGACAAGCCGCACAAAGGCGTCAAGCATATCCCCATCCAATGGACTGACATCGATAGCTCGCGCATCGGCATGCGCAGACGACACGGCGTGCGCGGCCTCGACCATGACTGAACTGACAACGGCAGAGGCAAGTTCCAGGCGGAGACTAAGGTATGGCTTTTCCTGCGAGGCTTCCAGGATCTGACTGACGCGAGGCAAATCGACAGTAGCGAGCAGATACTTTGCGGGGTTGTACAGATAGCGATTGCCACCGAGCAAGACCTCTTTGCTGCCCTGGGCAATCACGCATACGGATGGCTCGACTACACTGTGAACCGGCTTGAGTGCCTGAGAACAGCGGGCCAGATGCAGCCCCTGGAACGGCTGGACAGCCCCATCCTGGCGGAAGGCTTGCCCGATCCGCTCAACCAGCTCCTCGCGGTTAGCCTGCACCCGCTGTGTCTCACGTTCTGCCTGCTGGCGGATCATCACATTCATAGACATCTCTTCTCTCTGTCGCTCATTGGAAAGATGTTGCAGAATCATTCAATCATTCTCGACAATCATTCTACCACTCTGTACACCGACACGTCTATACTATTCTTCAGACAGAGAAGATGCTTCTCTGCTGTGCAGACTTCGCGGAGGAATTGAAAAGATGGACATCAAAAAAAATGGCTCGCAACCTTCCGGGAAAGGGCCAACTGAGTATTTTACCGGCACGGTTCGCATTGATCCCCTGTTTGAGGCACCCGATCCAGCTCGCGTGCGCGGGGCCAGTGTCACGTTCGAGCCAGGCGCTCGGACCGCCTGGCATACCCACCCACTGGGTCAGACCCTGGTTGTGACGGCTGGCTGTGGCCGAGCACAACGCTGGGGGGGTCCGCTCGAAGAGATTCGACCAGGAGACGTAGTCTGGTTCGCACCAGGCGAGAAACATTGGCATGGTGCCTCGCCAACCACTGCCATGACGCACACTGCCATTCAGGAACATCTCGACAACAAGGTAGCCGATTGGCTGGAAAAGGTCAGCGACGAACAATATCAGGCTTGATAGGTAACAACGATCCTTCCTGATGGCATTGTACGCAGGCCAGGCTGGGGTTCATCAAGTGGATTGGTACTGGCAGCGCCAATCAGACGCGAGTCTTCCTCGCCGTGCAATCCTTCTGTTTGATAGGGGTGGCATCCCACAGGATAGACGACAAGAACAACTCGATCCACAAGCAACCCCTCTGACGCCGACTGAGCAAGAGCGAGCAGAGCAGGCAACTCAACGGAGCACCTTCTTTTGGGCTATGAGTAACATTGCAGTGAAGAGCATTCTGCGCCATCAGGCATGGACAGCAGTAAGTCATCTTGATAGCTTACGATGGCTTGTGGATGAGATGAAGCGTCTTGTCGGTGAAAGTACTGTTCAAGAGGGACAGGAGGAATGGCGAACGAGAGTGCTTCCTCCGGTTCATCGTGATGAACAGATGGCCATGCTTCGCGAGACTGCGCAAGCAATGGAGCAATTGACACCCGCCATCGAAGCGATTGGTGGGCATGTTCCTTCTTCAGCCATTCCGTATATCTACACTTTCTTTGATCTGGCTGATGCACTCATTCAGCAAGGAGAAAGGTGAGGACTACGAGCTTCCGAGCACCCTCAACGTTGCAAGAAGCGTCCTCTCTCAGGAGAAAATGCTCCTTAGGAGGGTCAGGAAGCAAGTGATGGATACAGTATTTGTATTCGGCACTTGCTTCCCTTTAACCTTGACCAGGATGAACGGGCATTTCCTGCAATTCCCACGTGTTACCATCAAGGTCACTGAAGTGGACATACTTTACTCCCCCCAGATCGACAACCTCACCCAATTCAACTCCCCGACCTGCAAGCGCTTCGCGAGCCTCGTGGATGTCCGCTACGACCAGATGCAGTCCCTTGACCGTTCCAGGCCGCATTTCAGAAATTTCGCCCATACCGGTCCCAATGACTATCGAACAGAACGATCCGGGTGGCGTGAGTTGGACTATTCTCATTCCGTTTCCAGGCTGGACATCATGGTCGGCGTGAAATCCGACCTTTTCGACATAAAATACTTTGGCGCTGTCAACATCAGAGACTGGCACTGGCACCAGTTCAAGCTTCATATCCATCTGTATTCTTGTTCCTTTGTGCTCATCTCACGGCACATTCATCATCCTTTGATCTGGGTTGCCGTGAGAACAGGCGTATGATAACTCAAATAGAAGCAGATAGTCTTGTATCAAATGGCAAGCTACTCGGTCTTCCTCAAGCCGATGATTTGAGCAGGCGTATATCCGATAAATTGCTTCAGCGACTTGGTCAGGTGCGGCTGATCGAAATAGTCAGCCTCATCAATTGTGTCAAGGATCGAAACCCCTTGTTGTAAGAGAGCTTGTGCATGGTGTGCGCGTTGTATCTGCCGAATATGAGTGGCGCTCAAGCCTGTTGCTCGTAAGAAACGATGCCGCACAGTGCGGGATGGTATCTCTTGCGGATGACCTTGTAACACCGCGTCCACAACTGGATCAAGCGCTAGCACATCATCACGCACAAGCCTGTCTACAAACGTGTCAGCATTTTCGTAGTCAGGAAATTGCCGCGCCGACCCATCCAGCCAGAAGGATTGACTCGCAGCCGTAGGCAGGGTCGTCTCTCCATTCAGAAAGCCCCTTAAAGGCAAATGAGGCATAAATGTGCCAAGTTTCAATTTGATCCACAGAATCTCAGCGCCTTCAGCGTACGAGATCACGCCAGCGCTGGCCCATGGTCCAACGACCAGGAGTTGGACGTTGCTATGATACCTCACAAGGACCATGTACCAATGGCTCTCGGCGGGACGGATAGTAGAGCCGCCGCTTGCGGTTCGACCACGTGTAATAGTTTCTATATAGGGCGAGTTCGACGCTCTTTCCTCAGCGATAAAGCTCATGCTTCTGCTTCCCCTCATCTCTCTGGCTTGCCTTGAGATACATACACGAGCATCTATCTCGGCAGTCGTCTTCCTAGCACTGCTCAAATATCTCCTGCACGGGAGGAGCATCACGCGTATGTCTGTTGCCTCAGTATAGCATGCACGCTCAGAAAAAACTTCTTGCCGTGTGCTCTTAGGATAGCCTATAGAGCGCTACCCGCTATGTATAAACCGTTCCCAGACAACTGAAAGAGTTCCCGCTTTGCCCACGTGGGCGGAGCATATTTTGTGGCCTGAGTATAGTGTATAGAGACAGCCTATCCACTACAAAGTGGATGGACGCAGAATGTTCAAGGCAGGTGATTTACAAGAAACCACCTGAAAAAGCAGAAAGAGGAACGCCCAATGACAGAACAGCAGTCCATCAACCTTGCTCCCTGGGTTACGCCAACCTTCGAGCTTATCAGCGTCAACCTGGAATGTACGGCCTACGCGGCTACACTTGAGGTTACCGACGAAGCCTGACCTTAGCGCATACACTGCTAGCGACACGCTGCCCGGAGTATGAATGAGTCATCTCGCGTGGCTGACGGGAGGAAGCTATGTACATCCGTTTGCTTGGCACGGCTGCCGGCGGAGGTTTTCCCCAGTGGAATTGCAACTGCTGCCAATGTCGAGGTGTCCGCCAGGGAACCAAGCAATCCCACGCGCGAACACAATCGAGCGTTGCACTGAGCGCCGATGGTCTGCACTGGTTTCTCCTGAATGTGTCGCCGGATATCCGCCAGCAGATCGAGGCTTTTCCACCACTGTCACCGCCAGCCGGTGAGACCCGGCATAGCCCGATCGTAGCCATCTTCCTGACCGATGCCGATCTCGACCATACTCTCGGTCTGCTGGTTCTGCGCGAGGGGCTGAGACGGACCATCTATGCTACCCCCGGCGTCCGCCATGCACTCACCGAGGGCCTGCGCCTGCTTCCCGCCCTCGCATGCTACTGCGCGGTCGACTGGTACGCACCAGCAATGGCTTTGACCAGCCTCGCCTACGCCGATGGCACTCCCAGTGGACTGCGCTACACGGCGTGTCGTCTACGCGGGCATCCACCGCGCTATATGGGGACGCAGGCCACACCCGGACCCGACGACCGCGTGGGCTACTACTTTATTGACGCACAGTCCGGGGGCCGCTTCCTCTACCTGCCGGGACTGGCCTCGCTGGCCGAAGAGTCGATCGCGCAGTTTCTCACACAATGCGATCTGCTCCTCGTGGACGGCACCTTCTGGAACGAACAGGAGATGATTATGACGCAGACCGGTACAAAGAGCGCCACCGCGATGGGCCACCTGCCTATCGGTGGTCCCACCGGTAGCCTGCCTCTGCTGGCAGCGCTGCCCATCAAGCACCGCGTGTATATACATATCAATAACACCAATCCAATCCTGATTGAAGATACGCCTGAACACGCTACAGTGAAAGCTGCCGGGGTTGAGATTGGTTACGATGGCATGGAGTTCAGGTTGTAGGGAGAGAGAGGATGAGCATGATGAATATACTCCGTCAGCACTCACCATTGGAACGCGATGTGTTTCTCAACCGCTTGCGAGCCGTGGGAGCCAACCGCTACCACAATAAACATCAGTTTCACCTGTATATGCATAGCGGCCAGCTCGACCGCCAGCAGATCAAAGGCTGGGTGGCCAATCGCTACTACTATCAAAAGAGTATCCCTATCAAGGATGCCGCAATCATCTCAAGCTGTCCGGTGCGCGAGGTGCGCCGCCTGTGGCTCCATCGCATCAGCGACCACGATGGCCTGAACGAGGGCGAGGGCGGCATCGAGGGCTGGCTACGCCTGGCCGAGGCAACCGGCCTCAGCAAGGAAGAGCTGCTGACCGAAAGACACGTCCTGCCCGGCGTGCGTTTTGCCGTTGATGCCTATGTTTACTTTGCACGTACTAGCCCGTGGCCTCTCTCTATCGCGTCTTCGCTGACTGAACTGTTCGCGCCCGACCTTATGCAGGAACGCCTGCAAGCCTTCGAGCAGTTCTATCCCTGGGTCGCACCAGCCGGTCTGGACTACTTCCGTGCACGTCTCATCCATGCTCGCAACGATGCCGACGAAGCGCTCTCGCTCACTCTGCACTACTGCGAGACGCGCGAAATGCAGGAAGCGGCAATCCATGCCCTCTCATTCAAATGCGACGTGCTCTGGAGCATGTTGGATGCCATGACCCTGGCCTATGGTATAGGTCAGGAGGAAGGATGAGGTAGAGCAAGATGACGATGGTCACAACGTTTCTCACCAGTCTTCAGGTGACATGCCCCAGGCTGCTTGCCAAAGCTCGCGTGCAGACAGACCGCGTCAGTGGCCAGCCCGTCCTGCTCTATCCTGAAGGGGTGCTCTTGCTCAATGCGACGGGCGCTGCGATTATTCGGCTCTGCGATGGCACTCAGACCTTCGCCGAGATCCTCGCGCTCCTGGCATCCAGCTATCAGACGAGCGCCGAAAGCCTCGCTCAGGATGTCGGCACCTATCTGCACCAGCTCTATCAGCACAGTCTGATCGAACTGGTCGCAGTGACTGATCCGTCTAGAGAGAAGGAGGCCAACCCTCATGGCTGAGATCAAAGATTGCGGCTATCGTCCGTTCGGACTGCTGGCGGAGTTGACCTATACCTGTCCGCTGCATTGTCCCTATTGTTCCAATCCAGCACAGATCCCGGCCGAAGAGACCGCGCTCTCAACCGCCGAGTGGCAGCGCGTCATCGAGCAAGCCAGCGAGCTGGGCGTCCTTCACGTCCTGTTCTCGGGCGGTGAACCCCTCGTGCGCAAAGACCTGCCCGAGCTGGTGGCCTGCGCCCACGCGCAAGCACTCTACACCAACCTGATCACCAGCGGATTGGGTCTGACCCCCGACCGCCTCCAGCACCTCCAACGGTCAGGTCTGGATAGCGTGCAGATCAGTCTTCAAGCCGACGAGGCTTCCCTGGCCGATCGCCTGGCCGGAAGGACGGCCCACTCGCGTAAGCTGGCTGCAGCGATCCTGGTGCGGGAAGCGCATCTCTCGTTGAGCCTCAATGTCGTCCTTCATCGGGCGAATATCGATCGCCTGGAGCAGATCGTCGCGCTCGCCGAGCGGCTGGGCGCAGAGCGTCTCGAACTGGCCCACACGCAATACCTGGGCTGGGCGTTCCACAATAAAGCGGCACTCCTGCCCACGCGTAGCCAGGTCGAGCACGCCAACGGGGTCGCCCGCGCAGCCATCACGCGCCTGCGCGGTCGTATGGAGATCCTCTATGTGCAGTCCGACTACTACGCAGCGCGTCCCAAGCCCTGTCTGCATGGTTGGGGACGACGCTACCTGACCGTCAATCCAGGCGGCGCAGTCTTGCCGTGTCAGACCGCGACGGTCATTCCCGATCTGGCTTGCGCAAATGTGCGGCACCATTCGCTGGCCTGGATCTGGCACGAATCAGCCGCCTTCCAGCGCTTCCGTGGGAGCGATTGGCTACCCGAACCGTGTCAGAGCTGCGCAATGCGCGAGGTCGATTTCGGTGGCTGTCGCTGCCAGGCCTTCCTGCTCACCGGAGAAGCAACGCGCACCGATCCAGTCTGCACGCTTGCTCCAGACCACGAGCGCCTCCAACGCCTGGTCCAACACGCGCAGACTGCATCTTCCCAGGCCCCTCTGCTCATGCGTACCAACCCCGTACACCACGTCTGAGCACAAGTGCCAGTTCCCCGGACTGAAACACACGAAGAAAGGAGATACGCTATACATGACCAGCAGAAGAGTTCGATACCTCATCAAGGGACGAGGTTCCAGGGAAGCCAACCCCGCTAAGTTGCTCGGAGATCTGCCAGAGCTTCTCGGCTGTTTCCTGGTTCAAAGCTCGCCGCGGAAGCCGTGCAGGCGCAGGCAGACCAGCGGTTTCTCCAAAGCCATCAGGACCATAGTACGCCGCCCCGCTAGCCTGCGGACTTGTCGCTGCGTACAATGTAGGCAGCGCACCCTGGGGAATCTCCTGCCACAAACCAGGGATCAACATAGTGAGACGCATGCTCTGACTGAACAGCGTCGGAGCCTTGCTGCCAAGCGTCGGCCCCGCGCTCTGGAGATTGGTATGGGTCGCGCCAGGATGCGCCGCGTTGCTGCGAATCCCCCAACCATAGAGCAGACTGCGCCGGTTCAACTCCAGAGCAAAGAGCAGCGTCGCCAGCTTGGACTGCCCATAGGAGGACTGCGGACTGTAGCGGTGCTCGCACTGAAGATCGGTAAAGTCGATACGCCCGATGCGATTGACCAGGCTACTCAGCGACACCACCCGCGCCGAACCCGCCAGGCGCAAGAGGGGCAGCAATCGTCCAGTCAAGGCAAAATGACCGAGATAGTTCGTGCCAAATTGCAGTTCAAACCCGTCGGCAGTCGTATGGCGCGTAGGCGGTGCCATAACGCCTGCATTGTTAATCAACGTCTGGATCGGTCGACCAGCAGCGAGCATCCGCTCGGCGAAGGCCTGGACCGAGGCCAGGTCGGCGAGATCAAGCTGTTCCACTGCTACCCTGGCGGCCGGATAGGTCTCGCGCAAGTCCTGAGCAACCTTCAGACCCTTCTCCGGCGTGCGCACAGCCAGAATGACTTCTGCGCCAGCCGCAACCAGACGCTGACTAACACCCAGACCAATCCCACTGTTCGCGCCAGTGACAATCGCCAACGTCCCCGTCTGATCGGGAACCACGATATCCTTCTTGGTGGCCATAGATCTAATCCTTTCACTCTCTCTCAAGCACGGGCAATCAACGCCTGCGGCCCGTCAGTCCACAGCAGTCACGTGTACATCCCTTTGCAGGCGCACATCCCTTCTGAATCTTTCCGTACAGCGTTGTATATTACCGACCAGTTGGTAATATACTGTTTTGATTGTAGCAGCGATACGCACGCTTGTCAACCGACTGGTTAGTAAATTATAATAGAGAAATGGGAAGAGATATACAAGAAACAAAGAAGCGGTTGCTTGAGGCCGCGACAAACGAATTTGCTCAGCGTGGGATCGCGGGAGCGCGGGTTGACCGGATTGCCGAACTGGCGGGGTGTAGCAAGGCGTTGATCTACGACTACTTTGGCAATAAAGACCAACTTTTTGCGCGGGTGTTTGACGCCCTCGTCGTTGCCTTTGTGCAGGACGTTCCTATTGACGCCTCGGACCTGGCTGACTATGCAGGTCGTCTTTTCGACCAGTACCAGGTACGCCCGGAGATAGTGCGCCTGTCGGTCTGGGACCTGCTTGAGCGGGCTGGGGCGGGGATGCGCCTGCACACGGTCGATGCCGCGAACCAGAGCAAGCTTGCCGTAATAGAACAGGCTCAGCGTGAAGGTCGCGTCCCGGATCGCTGGCAGCCATCCGAGCTGCTCCTCCTGATTACCGCCATCAGCACCATGTGGATGTTGGCGACCCCCGCCAGCGCGGAACTGAGCGCGAACGAGATCAGTGCGCAGCGCCATACCGTCACAGAAGCGGTCCGCTTGCTCCTCACTACCTAACGTCATCGGAGTAGGAAGAGCATCAAAAGATCCGAGATAGTTCTGGCTTGTTTCTTTCCCGCTCAGCCTGAAAAGAAGGGCTTCTTTTCTCATCTCAGGCGGTTTTATCGACGTGTAAGCAGCAAGTATGCTACAACCATAAACGTGTCTGTTTCCTTCAGGAGGTTTTCATGACAGCACCTAATTCACTCATCACGACCCAATTCGACGCTACAAGCACCGCTGAAGATGTTGTGGCTGGTCTTGACCTCTCTGGTGTTCGTGCTATCATCACCGGGGCTTCGTCCGGCATCGGCCTTGAGACTGCCCGCGCACTTGCCAGTGCTGGCGCGGAAGTCATTCTCGCGGTGCGTAATACCGACGCTGGTGCGAGGGCTGCCGAGGATATTGCGAAGTCGACCGGCAATGAGCATATACGTGTAGCCGCCCTGGACCTCGCCAATCAAGCCTCGGTAGCCAACTTTGCTCAAAGCTGGAAGGGTCCGCTGCATCTATTGATCAACAATGCAGGAGTCATTCCGAGCACGCTGTCGCGAACCGCGGAAGGCTGGGAACTGCAATTCGCCACCAATTATCTTGGCCACTTCGCCCTGAGCCTCGGATTGCATGACGCCCTTGCCATTGGTGCTCGCGAACGGGGTGAGGCACGCATCGTCTCGGTCAGTTCCACGGGGCATATGAGATCACCGATTGTCTTCGACGACATTCATTTCGAACGGTGCGAGTACGACCCGCAGGCGGCCTACGCACAGTCCAAGACCGCCGATTCGTTATGCGCAGTCGAAGCCACGCATCGCTGGGCTGCCGACGGCATCGTCGCTAACGCTGTTAACCCTGGCGGCGTCGCCACCGGGCTGCAAAGAGACTTCACACAGAAACAAAAAGATTACTTAGCCGACGCTGAAGCTGCGGGAGTCTTCGTCTATAAGACGATCGAGCAAGGTGCCGCCGCAACCCTCGTCGCGGCCGTTGCCCCCGAATTTGCCCACACTGGTGGACACTATCTTACTGACGGCCAGGAGGCCCACACCGTGTCCAATGACGCCGACTTGTTCAAAAATAGCGACGGCGTCAAGCAGTGGGCGATTGACCCAGATATCGTGCAGAAACTATGGACGGTCTCGCTCGAACTCATCGGTCAACCCGCCACGCATAGCACGGACGTGTTGTAAAGAATTCAGTGATGTCCAGGCGGGCCACCGTTGAACCGAGGCAACTCATGCTGCTGAGAGTGACTAATACACAACCACCTGTTCCACAGCATGAGTTTGATTCTGGGTAGATCGCTGCTGGAAGCGCCATCGAGAACCACGGTGGCGCTTCCAGGGAGGGTGCGGTCAGCCTTGTTGAAGAAAGGGCAGGAGTTGCTGGCGTTCGGCGGGTGTGGGTGGACGAAAGCTGCCCTGGTCGTTGACCAGGAGACTTTCGGAGGGTCCGACCTGGACGAGCAGGTCGGGTTTGCCGGTATGGCCTGGATCGATCAGGCGCAGCGTGACGATGACCTGATCGCTGCCGGGGCCGGCCAGGGTGGTCAGGATGTAGCTACGGGCCTGACTAACATCGCCGCCAGGAAACTCTTCCACGAGAATCTCGCCGTGTAAGTTGAGGGCCAGGAGGTGAGTTGGGTGTGCTGAACTGTCGTGATGGCCGAGCACCGCGTCCATCTGGAACGTACGTGGATTGCCATACTTGATATCGTCGAGCACGCCATTTCCCCAGTTTACGAGCTGCGAAACGCCCAGCCAGAGCACGAGCAGAGTAAGAGCACCGACGCCCAGCCAGAAGAGTGGATGGAGGTGGGTTCTGGTTTGAGGTGAAGTTGTGGTGGATTTGCGCCGTAGAGCGGGCAGTGGGCGTGGAGCCGGTGGACAGTCCTCGGTATCCAGATCGTCCGCTCTGGCCGGGGCCGTGGTTATGCGTGCATCCGGCTGCGAGCGCCGTTTACGCGCACCAATCGAACCTGGTTGCGCCTGATCGGTGTGAAGTGGTCGGTAGCGCAAAGCGCTGCGAGGAGCGATCTGACGCTCGGAGTCAAGAACGGGCATAGCCTGGTCCTCCCTGGAACAATTACCTGATGACAACTGTCAAAAAAGAAATAGTAAGGGATACACCTGGCCAGTCTAAGCAGGTGATGGTAAGATTGGGGAAACTCTTCCCCTTTATTATAACGAACTTTTGTTCAAAAGTCCAGCGTTTTGGGTCTCCAAAACGGGATCGCTCAAACGTCTTCTTTGACGCTGTTAAGCGCATCGAGAACCTGGCGAACATGCTGGGCGTGATCGTAATAATGTTCGTAGGAGTTGTCTGCAACGACCGCGAAGAGCGAGGCACCGGGCCAGGCAAAACGATGTGAGGCATTTACATCTTCCTCTGAATACGTTTGAGTAAGCAGCTCGATCTGTTGCAGAAACTGTTGATGAGTGGAATAGAAGAGTGTCTAGACCTCTGTCGGCGAGAGGCCGTGGTTCTCGCGATAAATCTCCTCATTTGTTGTATCGCTCATTCTTTCAAGAGGCTGCGGAGTGATGCCCTGAGTAGCTTCATTGAGCCAGCGGGCCATATGAGCCATAATATCTTTGATGGACCATGCGCCTGCGATGGGTTCCGCGCAGATGGGTTGGACTCAAGGGAGCGATAAGTGACTCGAAATGTGCATATTCCGTGTGAATTGTGTTGAGTAAGGTTGTTTTGTCCATTCTGTGCTCCGGGAAAATGTTATAGTGTGATACATAAATATTCTTAGAAATCTCTCCTTTTATCGTACCATAGTATCTCCTCACCAGGAGATACTATTCTATATGAGTGGCAGGGTTATTCAAATGCCGCCTGTGGCGGCGGGCAAAAGAGGGAAAAGAGGTTTTTGCGAGGACGCCTCGCGCTCCGGCAGGGGTCTTTTCAGGGGTAGGTTTTTTATCCTTCCCTGGTTGTCGAGCAAGATCGCCCCACCCCAAAGAGCAGAAGGTACACGAAGGCGCTTGTCAGGCGCAATCTGCGCCTTCGTGCACGATGAGGTCTGGGCATCGTTGTGGCGAAGCGCGTTCAGCGAAAAACCTACCCGTGCAAAAGACAGTTGTCCCCTGCACCCCTGCTTCTGACGACTTTTGTATAGCCCTATGTGAGTAGCTCTCACAGAAAGCGGATGGTATGTCAGTGCTTACGCTCAGTCATATTCGTATCTATCCGATCAAAGCCTGTGCGGGAACAGACGTTCAGCAGGCTGGCCTGGATAGTCGTGGATTGCAATACGACCGGCGCTGGATGCTGGTCCACGCTGATGGAACAGACCTTCACCAGTTTGACTATCCGCGTCTGGCCAACATCGTCGTCGCATTCAGCGGAGAGAGTCTGTTGATCCAGGCCCCAGGTATGACCATGCTCCAGGTGCCTTTGCAGCCGCAGCATAATACGTCGCTGGCCGCGCAGTGGTTCCAGGGAGCTAGTGAGGTGTTCCCTGCCAGTGACGAGGCCGACGCCTGGTTTGCAGACTTTTTGCACGCTCCCTGTCGCCTGGTCTTTATGCCTGAGCAAGCGCGACACACCGTCGAACCAGGCTACGAGATCAACCAGGATCTCGCCGCCTTTACAAGTTTCCAATACCATCTGCTCGGTGCAGGCTCGCTGGACGATCTCAATCGGCGACTCGCAACCCCCGTCTCGCTTGAGCGTTTTCGCCCCAATCTAGTGGTAGCTGGTGCGTCAGCGTTTGCCGAGGATGAGTGGCGCACCATTCAGATCAACGGATTGACGTTTCATGTAGTGAAGCCCTGCGAGCGCTGCGCAATTACCACCGTAGACCCTACTGCGGGCGTGATGACGGGCAAAGAACCACTGACCACGCTGGCCCGCTATCGCACGTTCAAGCAGAAGGTATTCTTTGGGCAGTATCTGCTTTCAACAGCGCGAGGAACGATCCATGTGGGGGACACGATCCACGTGCTTGAACAACAACCCTCACTCTTCGCGGTATAACTGCTGAGCGGCCAAACAGAGACCCGGACCACCGGATGAAAAGGAATAACCGACACCTTCTTGTCTGGTCTTCAGGCGTCGAGGCCAGCCAGCCAGGTTCTGACGAGTGCGAGATAGGCTGCGTTTTCCTCGATAAAGGGGAAGTGACCGCTTTCCTCGAAGATATGCAGTTGCGCGTTGGGCAGACCTGCGGCCAGACGCTGTGAGGCCTGGGCCGGTGGAGTAATCCAATCGTACCTGCCGCCGATAACCAGGGTTGGCATCGTGATCTCCGCAAGTCGATCGAGGGTATTGAACATCTGGACAAGTTTGCCCATGCCCTGGTTGAAGGCTCCAGCGCTATACTGGATTGTCTCGCCCAGTGGGGTACCAACCGTTGGATCGTAGTGGTTAAAATAGATAGGTAGGATGGCGTTGAATGTCGTCTTGAATGTTTCATCGTCGGGTATGGGCGAGGAAAGGGCGGCCACCAGCGCCGCGAATTGTGCCGGCGTTGCTCGCTGTTGTGCGTTGGCAAGCATCACATCTGGATAGTCGAGAGCGGGAGAAGTATTTGAGAGGATCAGAGCGTCCAGGTGGTCTCCATGCCGCAAGGCGTACTCCTGGGCCAGAAAGCCGCCGAAAGAGTGGCCAAACAGGATAATCCGCTCATGGCCGAGAGCTTCGCGCAGCGCGTCCGCTTCATCTGCCCAGGTTGTCATCGTAATCTCGTCGTAGGATGCGGGTCGGGTTGAACGTCCCTGCCCAAATTGATCGTAGTAGATAAGTTGAGCTTGTTCGCTGAGGGTATCGAGCCAGGGACGAAAATACGTATGGTCAAATCCTGAACCGCCGTGGAGAAAGAGGATGGGGCGACCGTTGCCAAGCATGATAGAAAAAACCTCGTGATTATCGACATGTGCATACATATCTCAGCCTCCATAGATAGATCGTGAGCAAAAGATGCTCCTGACCTTGCTTTAATTCGTCTGGTGAGTTTCTACAAGAATGCCCTGGCCAGCAGAAAGCGCGGCGCATGTTTCATTATAACGTGAGTTTCCTTAGCGAAGCAAGGGAGATCGCAGACAAGCAAGGTGCTGGAACCTTCCACACTGTAGGAATGTAGGAGCAAGGACATTGAGAATCGATTATTAGAAGTGGCCGCACGCACCGTTATGAAGCGCGATAAAGAAGAAGGTCATACCAAAAGTCATTAGAGCCGTTGTGATGGGGGATACTTCACTCTCTGGTTATGAGCACCTTCATAGGTGGAGACGCGATGCTCTGTTATACTTTTCGTGAAAACGAGCAAACAAAGCATGAAGCGTCCCGTGGGGACCAGAAAGAATAAAAGGATGTTTAACCAGAACAGCCCATTTGGCCAGTATCCGCCGAACAATCCTTATAGTCCGAATGACCCATATAACCCCAATAATTCCTATCCTCAGCCTGGTTTCGTAAGCCCAGTTGGTCCATATTCCCGTGTGAACCGCAAGCGACGGACCGGTTGCATGGGGTGTTTCCTCGTTCTACTGGTTTTTATTGGCATATGCTTCGGTGTGATCTTCATCGTCGCCAAAATCCAATCTCAACCCCCAGCCATCTTCTACCAGGGAGATCTGCCATTCAATACTATAGATCTGATCATAGGTGCAGTTGTGGTTATACTCATACTGGTACTCCTGTCGCGGGTAGCCAGGATGATAGGGGGCAAGTCTCTGGGTAACCGGGTTAGTGGGTTGTTCGTTATTTTCGGTGTTGTAGCTATCAGCATAGGTTTGTTCTGGCATGTCTTCGTCAATCCCAACATTAGCATGACCAGTACTGGTTTTCTTCGTACTACTGCCGTCGACATTAATGACGGAGACACCATCCATTTTCGCAATCCGGCCAATGGAGTTACGCAGATCCTCTGCATAGGAGTGGATCAGCACTGCCAACCTAAGAGCGGCGATCCCTCTCAACTTGATAGCGGGCTGATCGTGCAACCAGGTCAGACCGTGAGTGTGGCCTTTGACACAGATGGAATGTACCAGATTACGAGCAAAACGACTCCCAATATGAATATCACCATCAATGTAACCACATCCGATAGTGGCGATAGTGGCGATTAACTATAAATTCCAAGATTTTGCGGGTCTCTCTTTTGTGTCACTTCCTTATGAAAGACGCCAGGTTTTGACACGTTGATCTGCCATTAAAAAAATCGCCAGCATGAAACTGGCGATTTTCTGGCCTCGGCATGGTTATTCTTTATTCAAGCGTTGACCTTGCGCACGAAATGATAGGCCACCTGGTGTCCCTAGTAGACAATGGGAATCATATCGGTCTCGGCCATGTAATAGAACTTTGAGACACTGTGTGGAACCAACTGCTGGGAGAACGGCGAGAGCGGGTTAGCGGCCTCCACAATCGCCGTCGTAGTCAACTGGGAAATAGCAATGTGATCCGGGTGTCCATATCCACCATAGGGTCCAAAGGTGATAACAACATCTGGCCTGATATGTCGGAGATGGCCGACGATCTTCCCGACGATCAAGGCACGAATCGGCCTGGTCAAGATCTCCATCAGGGCAGTCAAGAAAATCAACAGAGCCAATGCCAAGTACTTCCACCATGTCCAGTAGTTCCTTCTGTCGAGCCTCGGCATGATAGAGATTGCCGAGGGAAATACACAGGTGCAGGTGCCTCGGCCGCACTCCCTGCGTCCGAGCAATCTCGTATGCGCTCGTGAAGGCCATTTCGGCTTCGGCTGGTTGTTGTAATGCCACGAGTGCTTCGCCGCGCAGTTTTAAGACGCGCAGGCTGCTTTGCCCCTCAGCTCCCTGTGTGGTGGAAGGGATCAACTGATCGAGCATTTCTAAGGCGTGAGTAGGCTTTCCCCGTGCGAGTGCAAGTTCCACGGATGCACCCCAGACCATATGCTGTGCCATCGTTTGCGCGGGCCTATCAGAACTTGGTGTGGCATGCAGGATCGTTTCCGCCTGGGGAAGATCATGCAGCAAGATGGCTGTAGAGGCGAGGTATCCCATCGTGATGTGTGTCCAAAAGATGGAGCCGATCTCCTGTGCAAGTGCCAACGCTTGCTTGAAGTGCTCAAGGGCCTGCGGGTAGGCGAGCAGGCCGCTATCTATTCCCCCGAGAACGGTATGGGCGGCCGTTTGCCATTGGCGATGCTCAATTTCCTCAGAGATGTCCAGGCTCTGCCGCGCTGTCGCTATAGCACGCCCGTACTCTCCCTGAGATCCCAGACAGAGTCCTAGCTGGAAGAGCACATACGCTTCAGCAGAGCGCTGTCCAATCTCGCGTGCAATGCGTAAAGCGAGTTCAGCGTCCTGGATTCCTTCGGTTAAACTCGCTACCGAGACCAGGGTATCCGTTTGAGAGGTCGGACCTCGCAACGCTAAGGTTGCCAGGCTTGTTCCCCAGCCGACGAAAGAGCACGACTGCCTGCTGGTAGTATGCAGTACCCCAATCAGATCGCCCCCAAGATAGCTTGTCATGCCCAGCAGGTCCAGTGTCTCCGCGATGCCAGGGGAATCCTGGAGGTGCTCAAAAATCGTCAATGCCTCTCGGTGGGCGCTCAGGGCCTCGTGTGGGTGCTCCGCATTCAGGTGCCAATTGCCGATGCGGTTGAGGCTATGCGCGTAGAGAGCCGGATCATTGAGCGACTGCGCTAAGACCAGCGCCTGGCGAAACCATGATTCTGCCTGCGTGTAGTCGCGTCTTGCCCACAGAAACCCCAGGGTCAATAGCGCTTTGCCATTCTGCCGAGCGATTATTCGCCTCGCGAGCACCATCCAATGCCTGGGTGTAGTCGCCGAGCGTTTCATATGCCTGCCCGCGTGCGCGGTACAACGCAAGTGCAGGAGGGAGAGACAGATGATGAGCCGCAGAGAGCGCCCAGGTGAAATAGTCGACGGCCGCACGGTGCGCATACAGCCCTAGCGCTTTTTCCCCAGCGCGTTGTGCATAGGCTCCGGCTTTCTGCCAGTCTTGCGCCGATAAAAATGCGAAGCGAGATCCTCCAGGGGCAGATTGGCTGTGACAGACTGCTGCATGGTTTCGGCAATAGTCTGGTGTAGCATGCGACGCTCACGGGTAAGCAATTGGCTATAAATGGCTTGTCGCGTCAACGCGTGTCGAAACGCAAACTGGTCAGCAGATTCTTCGACCACGAGTTGAGCAGAGATCAACTCTTTCATGAGCAAGAGGAGTTGGTGCTCATCATACTGGGTAAGCTGTTGGAGGAGGGCAAAATCAAAGTGCCGCCCGGCCACGGCAGCCAGGGTCAACACATGTCTGGCTGCCTCGCTCACGCGTGCCGTTCGCCGGTCTACTGAGTCCTGGACGCTTCGTGGAATAGAGATCTCACTACCAGCCTTGCGATGCCAATAGCCCTGGAAGGAGTAAATATCACCGGCTGCGATGAGCGAGCTGAGTGTTTCCTCGATGAAAAAGGGGTTGCCTTCTGTCAGCGTGTAGAGAGCGTCCAGGAGTTCCCCATGCAGAAAGCGGCGCATGTCGACACTGGTGTGCCGCTCCTCAAAGATGGTTGACAATATCGTATCGACCTCGATACGAGAAAGAGGCACGAGCCTGACCACATGAGCGAGCCGTTCTTGGTCGAGTTGTGCAAGCCAGTTGCTCAACGCTGGCCGTATCTCTTCATGGCGGTACGTGATCAGGAGCAGAAGTGGCTGAGACGCAGAGCGCCGTGCCAGATAGTGAAGAAAGTCCAGGCTCGTGTCGTCGCTCCAGTGTACATCCTCAATGATCAGAAGCACGGGGGTCTGTGTTGACAGGTGGAGAAAGAATGTCGCCAGGACAGCGAAAAGACGGCGTTTCTCTTGTTCGGGTTCGAGACGTGAGGGTGAGATTGCTTGGTCAGGAACTAGTTCAGGGAGCAAAGGAAAGAGATCACGAGCTAAGGTCGAGACCTCGGCAGTGAGCGAGACGCTCGGGTTGGAAGCCACGAGCGCACGCAAGAGGTCGAGCAAGGGTGAGTAGGGATAGGTCAGATCCGTCGGGAAGCAGACGCCCTGCACAACCAGGAACTTCCGGGCAACGGCAGTGGTTTTCAACTCACTCACCAGAAGTGATTTGCCGATCCCCGCCTCTCCCGCGATCAGTGCAATGTGACCTTGCCCCTCTTTGGCTTGCTCTACAAGCGAGCAAAGAGCAGCGAATGCAGCGGTTCGACCGATGATCTGCGAGCACCGGAGAGGTCGATTGGTCGAGGGTTCCATAGCGTTCATTCCCTTTCCGCCTCCAGAAACAACACGCACTGTTCGGAGCGTACCCATATCCTTTCGCGCCGTCGTAACGAGTCCAGCCAATCCTTGCTCTTGATACCGCTTGACCCAGCATTCTCGTCAGAGTATATCTTATGGCCAGCAGAATTGTACAGAAATTTCCCACAGAATCTTGGGATCTACAAGTAGCCAGGAGAATTTGTAAGTAGTGATGAGCCAGGTCGGCTCGAATTCTCTCCAGCAATGGGAGTTTCGGCCTATTTTTTACCGCTTCTCTCCCCGAACGATTGACGTATGCCAATCTACCTCGGTAGACTAATACAAGCAGGCTTTTAGTCAAAGGTGTGACGCCTGCCTATTTTGTGATAAGGAGGCATCATGCGTCAGGGTATGCAGCAAGTGAGTCTATTTCCAAAGAATGAGAAGCCACAAGAGGTTGAGCAAAACAGACCGCAAGCTGTAGCTATGATAGATGAGCTTCCTGGGAGCAGAGCATCTTCCAAACCCCCGGTTGTGGCCAATCGTGTTCTGGTTATTCCTGCCGAGACAAAGCGCAGCAAGAAGGCTCCAACCAGTGAGATACTCGTCAGACGTTTAAAACTGCGTACGCGCTATATCATCGTCATGCTGATTATCCTGCTGGCCTTAGGGGGAACGTTAGTGACCCTGGTGCCGCTCGCGAGTGGTCAGGGTGCGTGGAACCTCACCTCCAGGCTGGGTTCTCTCCTGCAATCGGCGCGGACAAACTTGCAGAGTCTGGATGCGCAGAACAACATTCAGCCGACGGTCAGCACCAGCAGTACCAATAATACAGCGAACGCCAATAGCAGCAGTGGTCTGCCACCGATGACTATTCCTCGCAGCCAGCTTGTCGTACTGGCAGAGCAAGACGCGACGAATGCCGGCATCTCCCCTGTCTACTTTGTGCGCCAGATTACCCTGGAAAGTGGTTTCAATCCCTACGCGGTTTCGCCTGGTGGAGCAGAAGGCATTGCACAATTTGAGCCGGGTACAGCTGCCGGGTTAGGGATCAATCCGTTCAACCCGACCCAGGCATTGCAGGCTGCCGCGCAGATGATGGCTCGCTATGCGAAACAGTATGGTGGCTACGCCAAAGCGCTGGCCGCCTATAACGCGGGATCTGGATCGTTACAAAATGCCGAGAACGCCTGTGGGGCGAACTGGCTCAGTTGTATGCCAGTTGAAACGCAGCACTACGTTGCCACAATTATGGGTGTTTGAACCTCGTAGTAAATGTCCCAAAAACGAGCACACTTGTTCCCACTTTTATTGTATCACCTCCTGTCTACTCGCACACTGCCTTTTTGGACGATCTTTTTTGGGGTTCTTTCCTCTATACTCACACGGAAGTGACGCGCATCTTTCGCACCTGAGGTGAAAGCTCTCCATTGAGCAAAGATACCTCTTGTGTATGCTGAAATCAGCACATGGCCTCATCAGGCGTGTGCCAGATCCTCGCTGTGTGCGAAAGGGGGTTGTTTGTATACTGGGCTAAGAAGCACAAACGTTTTAGCCTGAAGGATGTCATCCACCTTATCAAAGAAGGATTTGCCAGAGGAGGGAAACAGATGAGTTCCTATGTGCTTGGTTTTCAAGACATTGACCAAACAAAACGCATAGTTGTTGGGGGGAAAGGTGCGAACCTGGGGGAACTCTCCAAGATAGAAGGAATACGCGTACCAGATGGCTTTTGTCTTTCTACGGAAGCCTTTCAGCGTATCATTGGGGAGACGTCGTCGATAAACTTATTACTTGATCAGTTAGCGCTTCTCAAAGTGGAAGACCGGAAGAAAATCAGTGAACTGAGTGGTGAGATTCGCAGGGTCATCGAAGGGGTAGCCATCCCTGAAGACATGCATGAAGAGATCACCCGCCACCTCACCAGGCTTGGAGAAAAACGTGCCTACGCAGTGCGATCCAGCGCAACGGCAGAGGATTTACCAACGGCCTCCTTTGCAGGCCAGCAGGATACATATTTGAACATTCTCGGAGAAGAGGCAATCCTCAAGCATATCAGCAAGTGCTGTGCATCGCTGTTTACCGAGAGAGCAGTCATGTACCGCCTGCAAAATGGCTTCGACCACCGGGAAGTCCATCTGTCTGTAGTTGTGCAAAAGATGGTCTTCCCGCAGGTGGCGGGGATTGTATTTACTGCCGATCCCGTCACCTCTCATCGGAAAGTATTATCCATTGATGCCAGCTTCGGACTTGGTGAGGCCCTGGTCTCCGGGCTAGTAAATGCGGATAGCTATAAAGTACGTGATGGCAAGATTATCGAGAAGAAGATATCCACCAAGAAGCTGGCTATTTCTGCCTTAAAAGATGGCGGTACGAAAGCCCAGGAGATTGAACCTGAGCGGCAGAACAGGCAAGCGCTGATGGATGAGCAGATGTTGCAGCTTGAGCGCATAGGCCGAAAGATCGAAGCACATTTCGGTTGCCCCCAGGACATCGAATGGTGCCTGGTTGATGAGACATTTTACATTGTCCAGACTCGGCCAATTACTACTCTGTACCCTATTCCTGAAGCAATTGATCAGGAAAATCACGTGTATGTATCTGTTGGTCACGGACAGATGATGACCGACCCAATGAAACCATTGGGATTGTCTTTTTTCCTGTTAACCACGAATGCACTGATGCGTAAAGCTGGTGGAAGATTGTTTGTTGATGTTACGCCTCTGCTGGCTTCACCTGTTAGCAGAGAAAGGATAGTAGATGTTATGGGAAAAGGCGATCCGCTCATAAAAGATGCATTGGTAACCATCATAGAACGGGGAGATTTTATACAATCGTTACCAGATGAGAAGCAAGAAAAGACTCCCGGTAAAAGCAATCAAGGTCGGTCGCTCGCGGATTTTCAAACACTCAACGAATACGATCCGGCAATCGTTTCTGATTTGATCAAGCGGAGTGAAACATTAATAGAAGAGCTAAAGCAAAACATCAAAGCGAAATCAGGATCTGATCTGATTGATTTTATTTTGGAAGACATTCAGCAATTGAAGAAGAGCTTATCTGGTCCGCAAGGTTTTGGGGTGATTATGACTGCTATGAACGCTTCCTCATGGATCAATGAACACATGAAGGAGTGGTTAGGTGAAAAAAACGTAGCAGACACGCTTTCTCAATCGGTGTCAAATAATATCACTTCGGAAATGGGTCTGGAGCTATTGGATGTCGCAGATGTCATTCGCCCTTATCCTGAAGTAATCAATTACTTACAGCATGGAAAAGGTGAAAGCTTTTTGGATGAACTGCTTCAGTTTGATGGGGGGCAGGAAAGCCGGGACGCGCTCTCTGCTTATCTCAACACCTATGGAATGCGCTGTGCCGGGGAAATCGATATTACGAGACCTCGTTGGAGCGAAAGACCAACGATTCTTGTTCCCCTGATTCTCAGTAACATCAAAAACTTTGAACCAGGTGAAAGCAAGCGGAGATTTGAGCAAGGGCGACAGGAAGCATTGAAAAAAGAACAAGAGGTACTCGACCGCTTGAAGCAATTACCAGATGGTGAACAAAAAGCCAAAGAGACAAAACGAATGATCAGCCTCATCCGAAATTTCATCGGGTACCGTGAATATCCAAAGTACGGCTTGGTTCATCGCTACTTCGTTTATAAGCAGGCTTTACTGAAAGAAGCCGAACAACTCGTACAAGCCAATGTTCTGCATGAAAAAGAAGATATCTTCTACCTCACTTTTGAAGAACTTCGCGAAGTTGTATACACAAAGAAACTGGATGACCAGATCATCGGTCAACGAGAAGACGAGTACCTATGCTATGAAAAACTCACTCCGCCACGTGTTCTCACGTCTGATGGAGAAATTATTGCAGGTAAGTACAAACGGGAAAATCTCCCAGCCGAAGCAATGGTCGGTTTACCCGTTTCTGGTGGAGTGATAGAGGGACGAGCACGTGTCATCTTACGCATGGAAGATGCGGATCTGGAAGATGGAGATATAGTTGTCACCACCTTTACAGACCCAAGCTGGACACCCTTGTTTGTCTCCATAAAAGGCCTGGTCACTGAAGTTGGTGGGCTGATGACTCATGGAGCAGTGATCGCACGTGAATATGGCTTACCAGCAGTGATCGGAGTGGAACGTGCTACCAAACTGATAAAAGATGGGCAACGAATTCGCGTGAATGGAACAGAGGGCTATGTAGAAATCTTATAATGGGGAAGATGTTGTTTCGTTTTTCTAGATAAGTAGACTCAGGCTATGGGCAGTTGCCACCTGAGTCTACCCATCTATTGTTAGCCCATACTTATAACCTCAACGGCAGGCTGACCATTCTTCGTTTGAGCGACAAAGAAGACATGCCTCACCTGGGGATAGGTTCTTTGTATGTCTCCGCTATAGATTAAATCCCTGAACGCCTCTTCTATCTGTGGATCTGTCTTGCCTGGAAGTCCGCCACAATGGTCGAGATGGACCTGCCAACCCATGTAGATCAAGGTAAAATCTTGCTCATGTTTAAAAGAACGATCGTACACGTACTGAGCACCGTTGACCTCGGGCTGAACTCCAAGCGTCCCGCCAGCAAAAGCTTCGTGATAATACTCGGTCGCCCCAAGTCTCGCAATCTGTTCAAATGCCTGACGAGTTGGGGCCAGGAAACGCCTGTCCATACAGCTTCTTAAATAGCCTACCTGTGGCTTGTTCTGGCTCATCGAAAATCTCCCTCTCATATCTATTTCCTGGAAGGAGTATAGCCAATCGCAGTACGATAATCAAGAGAATCTTGCTCATCGTAGCCATTCGAGATAGTTTTCACAGGGAGGTTTTTTGTCCTTCCCTAATGGTCGGGCAAGACCGCCCCACCCATAATGCTTTGTCAAGCTTCCTCTGACGCGTCGTCTGCGGCGACGCAGAGGGGGAAAGAAGGCTGTCGCTGCGCCCCCGACCCCATTCAAGGGGTTGCACCCCTTGCATCCCTGCTGCCGTCAATCGAAGATTGACAGAGCAATAAGTATGAAGGGAGCAGAGAGGTGCTCTCTGCACTTTTGTTTTGCGTGTTTTGCCGGAGGCAAAACACGCAAAACAAAAGAGAAAGTATATTGGAGACTGTTCCCCAGCCGGGGTTGGGGCGTTCTCGCCGGCATAGAGATTATCTGTTTGCGAGATCAGTGTTGCGCTCGGCATACGCATCTGCTTCTAGCAGCATACCAGCCAGGTAGTGACGTGGATCAGTTTGTTCCCATTGCGGGGAGAATTTCAACCAAAGGTTGTCGCGTATGTATCGGCGGTAAGATTGCCAGATGGACTGGGAAGCAGCAGCGTGCCGAAACCAGGAAGCTCGCCGTACTAGAAATGGGCTGCAGCTGTTGTATCGGCATAATCGGGTATCCACCCAAAGCCAGCGCAATCGGTGTCGTCCTGCGAGTTGGTGGGAGCTAGGTAGTGGTACCCGGACTGATGCTGTTGGCGCTGCTGTCCTGGCCCTGGGAGATGATTTGTGTGACCACCTGTTCTGTCCACATCTTATGGTTGGCGGGTTTACAGGGGTTGGAGGTACAAGCACTCGTGTGCCAGATACGATAGAGGGTGTCCTAGCGAGTATTGCCTGCGTTGTATGGTGGTTATTCGAGGCGGTATGAGAGGTGATGCTGGCGACCTTATTTGCGAGCAGGGATTGCAGGATGTGGCCATGTCCCAGATTGTGCAGCGGGCGCAGGTTGGGATGGGGACCATCTACGACTATTTTCCCAGCAAGGAAGATCTCGTGATTTGCCTGTTCAGCGAGATAAAAGCCGCGATGACTGAGCATGTTCTGGGGGGCTATGACACAACGCATGCAGTGGCGGTGCGTGTAGTCTTTCTGCTCGCCAGTATGGTTTGGTACGGCATTGAGCACCCGCGCGAATTCCTCCTGGCAAACCAACTGGCGCTGGTTCCTTTTATCCAGGAGCGGGCCAAAGGCGAGGTATCGGCGCTGGTCGCGGGCCTCAAGCAAGTGCTGATTGATGCCACACACCAGTGGTTGCTGAAAGCGATGCTGCCTGGTGTGATGATGGCGCTGATCACCGGGGCAATGAATGCGCTGGTCGAAGCGCACATGACGCAGCACATTCACCTGGATCAGGCCACCATTGAGCAGGCGATGGCTGCCTGCTGGGATGCCATTACACGCTCATTTTTTTGCTCAGCATTTGGAATGAACGCTCATTCCAAATGCAGAAGAGAAAGACAGGGAAGTCCGAAGAGCGCGTTATCCATCAGTTCTGGATAGCTGAAACGCTCATGACAGGTGGCGTTTCAGCTATGAGCAAAAGACATGCTCATGCAGAGCATTCTCTATCACCAGTACGGCGGCCCAGAGGAAATGGGTTTGGAGGAGGTTGAGATTCCCAAACCTGGGCGCGGTCAGGTTCGTGTGCGAGTCAGGGCTGTGGCAACCAACCTGGCGGATTGGGGCAATTGTGCGGGTCATCTGAGGGTGGTTTCCGCGCGGCCTGGGCCATGATTTCGCCGGTATTGTCGACGCTATTGGCCCATCCATATGAACCTATTTCAAGAAATCGAGGGAAAGCATGAAAGCCATTGTTCTCCACGAGTATGGCCCTGCGTCACTACTCACCTACGAAGACGTTGAAGACCCCAAACCCGCCGCAGGCGAGGTGCTCGTGCGCGTTTCGGCCACCAGCATCAACCCTGCTGATTGGAAGGTAGGCTCTGGAGCCGTCAAGGGCATCATATTCTGATAGCGTTCCCCTCCATCCCCGGCTGCGACCTCGCGGGTACCGTTCTTGAGGTAGGCGAGGGTGTCACCGCTTTCGAGGTTGGCGACCGCGTCATGGCGATGGCTCCGCATACCTACGCAGAACGTTGCACCGTCAAAGCCAGCAACCTTGTCAACATTCCCGCTGGCTTGGAGATGACTACCGCTGCCGCGCTTCCACTCGTTACGCTCATGGGCGATAATCTGATCCAGCTCGGAGCCACCGTCCAACCTGGTCAGACCGTCCTCATCACCGGGGCTTTAGGTTCCGTCGGTCGTTCAGCGGTCTTCGCGGCATCACAGATTGGTGCGCGGATCATTGCGGGCGTTCGCGGCAAGCGACTTGACGAGGCCCGGTCAGCTTCCCGGAGTGAGCGAGGCCGTCGCCATCGATGATGATACAGCGATTGACACACTCGATCCAGTCGACTGCGTTGCCGATACCGTCGGTGGGAAGCTCGCCAACACGTTCCTTGCCAGGGTGAAGTCAGGTGGCACATTCGGCTGCTTCCCCAACCGAGACCGGCAAGACGTCGCGCTTTATCCTACCATCCGCATCACTATCGTTTTCGCGGGATCGATCTCCGAAAGAACCGTACACTTCACTGAAACAATCTTGCGCTACGCTGAAGCGGTACGCGCTGGCAAGTTGACGATCCCTATCGACCGTATCATGCCGTTCGCTGATGCTGCCGAAGCACAGGCAATCGCCGAAAGGGGCGGTCTTGCCAAGATCATCCTCACCACCTGAACACGCGCGACCAGGAGTACCTTCGACTGCCACGGTTTTCATCATTGTGGCAGTTGCGGGTTGTGATCTCTTCAATCGCCACGGTTCATTCGATGTCTCACGGATAGATTGGCCAAGGCATGATGGCAGACCGACGTTGCAAAGGCACCTGGTAAATTCCCTATGTTGACGCAGGCAATGCTCTTTTCATAAGAGCTTATCCACCAACACATGAACGGCGACAGCCTGTGTTCTGGCGCAATCCAAAACTCTTGCGACCTGACCGGACACACGATTTCCCTACCCATCTGAATAGATACAGAGGCCGAATGACGGACAAAAATAGAACAAATTGCTTTATGGTCGAGTTTTAGTATCTATTCAGAGGGGCTATGCAGTTGCAGGATGAGCAGTACATTTGCTACAGTAAGGATATGACAACAGAGGAAGAACTGGAGCAACTGCGAGCGGAGAAGACAGCCTAGCGCGACATCACGTATGAAAAACACCAGGAAATGCAACAACTCCAGCAAGAAAAGCAGGCACTGCGCGAGGGTTTGAAAGAAGCCATTCAAGCCATCGAACGGTTGCAAGAACACGCCCAGAGCCTCGAAGGGCTGCAAGGACGCGTAAAAATGCTGGAGGGGCAGCAGGCGAAGAATAGCCATAATAGCAGTTTGCCGCCTTCCTCTGATCGCTTTGTGGGTGTGCCGAAAAGCTTGAAACAGAAGAGTGGGAAGAAGTCTGGTGGGCAAAAAGGCCATCGAGGACATCACCTCAGACAGGTGGAGATGCCCGACGAGGTACAGCTTCATCCTGTTACCTGTTGTGAGCATTGCCAGCGAGATCTCTGCAACCAGCCAGCGACGCTCCCAGAACGACGCCAAACAATCGATTTGCCAACCAAACGGCTCTGGGTCACGGAACATCGCGTCGAAGAAAAATCCTGTCCAACCTGTTTTCATCTGACACGAGCCACCTTCCCGGCATCAGTCAAAGTGCCTGCTCAATAGGGAGCGGGCATCCAGGCGCTGGCTGTTTCTCTGGGAGAAGGCCAAGCCGTTCCCTATGCTCGCGCCGGATTTGCTTGGCGTGCAACTCTCAGCGGGCAGTATCTCCACCGTTGTCACCACCTGTCAGCAGAATCTGGCGGAGGTTGAAAACGACCTCAAAGAAGCTCTAGTGAAAGCAGCAGTACTGCATCAGGATGAAACGGGGATGCGAGTCGGGAAAGAGGGCTGGTGGGTTCATGTGTGTGCCACCGATCGACTCACACATTATGGGATTCATCGGAGCCGAGGTCAAAAAGGGATGGATGCCATTGGCATTGCGCCCTGCTTTCCCGGCACGTCGGTCCACGACGGATTGAAGAGCTATCAGGGCTACACCTTCACTCAGGCATTGTGCAATGTCCATCACTTGCGCGACCTGACGTTTATCGAGGAAGAACTCAAACAACCCTGGGG
This sequence comes from Ktedonobacteraceae bacterium, assembly GCA_034437695.1. Lineage (GTDB taxonomy): Bacteria > Chloroflexota > Ktedonobacteria > Ktedonobacterales > Ktedonobacteraceae > Paraktedonobacter. Next base: position 14,654 of record DAOTTJ010000047.1, on the reverse strand, counting down.
AAGATCGATGAAAGCCCTGCTTTTGGAGATGAAAGCGGAGGTTGAGCAGGCCAGAGCCTTGGGACAGCGGGAACTGGATCTACCGGTACTCGCTGCATTACTGCATCGCTACGAGAAGATCCTGAGAGAAGGTTATCAGGCCAATCCGCCTCCTCCAGTTCCCACAAAGTCAGCGCACAACAAGCGCGAGCCTGGACGAGCCAGGCAAAGCCCAGCTCGCAACCTACTAGACCGTTTCTCCCAGCAAAAGCAGGCCGTGCTGCGGTTTCTGTATGCCTTTGCTGTGCCCTTTGACAACAACCTGGCGGAGCGTGATCTGCGTCTGATCAAGGTGCAGCAAAAAATCTCGGGCTGCTTTCGCACGGAGCAAGGCATTGCATGTTCTGTCGCATTCGCAGCTACCTCTCCGCGCTGCGCAAGCAGGAAATCCCCTTGCTCTCAGCACTCGAACAGGCGCTTTCCGGTCATCGACATTGGACGCATCCCCTACTGAATAGATACGAGTTTTACAGGTATCCTGGGCTTCCCTCTATTCCTATGGAAAGAGGCAAGAGAGGCAAAAGAGATGAAAGAAGCGGTGATCAGGGTGTCTGGGTTTGCGGCAGAGCAGAGGCAGATACAAGCGTATCGCGTAGAATATCGGCGATAGTTGTGCGGGCCAGTTCGATGTCTAACGCGCTCTGAGCGTGGCTATAGACCTGCTCAAGGGGTGAGCGAATGCCGCGGCCGATGAGGCACAACTGGTTTGGCTGGGTGCGATGCAGCGAGAAAAGCTTATCTGGCTTCACTGCGCGATAGACATCAAGGAGGGTGATTTCCTGTGGATTGCGTGCGATGCGCCACCCAGCGTTGCTGCCGTGCTGGACATTGACCAGGTGCCGCTTCTCCATCATGCCAAGTAGCCCACGCAGGATCACCGGGTTTGTCTTTACGCTTCTGGCAATACGCTCAGAAGTGGCGAACTCGTAGGTGTCCCGGTAGCTTGCCAGCCAGGTGAGCGTGTGGATGGCTAAGGTTAAACGGCTATTGGCACTCATCGCTCTTTCCTTAATCGTCTCTTTTTGCACAATGGTTGCAATAAACATTATTACAGCCATTTCTCAAAAGTATACGCGAGAGCAGGAACGCCTGTCAAGCTCATTTCATTTGGCGCAAGACAGAGGCTTGCGCCCCCGCCCCCGGTTTTTTGGATCGGGTTCGAGCGAGAGCGCTTGAACCCGATCCTGCTGAAAAAAGGCGCAAAACGAGAATTCAGGGTACGAGCACAATCTTCCCAGGTGTATGGCGCTGTTCCAGCTCGCGATATGCCTCTTGACCAGCGGCCAGTGGATAAACGCGGGCAATCGGGATTTCCAATGCTCCCTGATCGATAAACCGGGTGAGATCAGCCAGGACTGTCGCGTTCGCCGCCTGAGTGTTGCCCTCGGCTTTGCCGCCATACTTTGTCACAGCGTCAATGTTGATAATCGTATTGATACGTTCGGGCTGAACGCCGAGTTTGAGCGCAAGTTCGACGTAATCGGCTCCAAAGGTATGGATACCATCGAGTCGACCGTCAGTGACTGCCCGAATACGCTCCTCGACGCCCTCACCGTAGTCAAGCGGGATGACTCCGTAGTCGCTCAGCCACTGGTGATGAGTCGGGCCGGCCAGAGCAATCACCTTTGTCCCGGCTCTGACTGCCAGTTGAAGGACGATTGAGCCGACTCCGCGTGCTGCTCCTGAGACAGCGAGGGTGTCTCTCCGTTGCAACGAGACCGCGCGAATTGCCGCGTAAGCGGTTGTCCCTGCAACAAACAATGCACCAGCCGCTTCCCAGGAGACATTGCGCAGACGATGGGTTACGTTACTCGCCTCGACAACAACAAACTCTGCCTGGCTGGCCCTGTTGTTTGTGAAACCGAGCACCTCGTCGCCCACAGCGAAACCTTCTACTCTAGAGCCAACAGCGACCCCTATCCCTGTCAGGTTGCTGCCCTGTCCACTGGGGAATGTTGCTGGCCAACGCTCGGCAAACAGGCCCTTACGGATAGATGCCTCACCGGGGTTAATACCAGCCGCTCTGACATTGACGAGCACTTGCTCTGGACCTGGCACCGGTTGCGCGACATCTACAACCTGTAATACTTCGATGCCACCATAGTGTTCGAATTTGACTGCTTTGGGCATTATCATACTTCTTCTTTCTGATTGCTGTAAGCAACCTTGTCTAAAATACAGTGACATCTGATTGCACAGCATTGGAAAATTCTGGTCCATAAGAAATATCTCCTAAGGAACCATCAGGTGCAGGAAGCACTTGTCAAGCGCTTGACTGTACTGTAAAGTATGAGATGCACAATAGCGTTGTGCGAAGCAAGACACAACGCATTTCTTTTCCAGGGATAGCAAACAATGTACAAGGATGGCAAAACATGAAGCCTCAGCAAACGTCTTCGTTTGGAGATCTCCTGAAACTTTTTCGCCAACGAAAAAAATTAAGTCAGCAAGTCCTTGCCAATAAAATAGAGGTCCATCGAAACTCGATAAGTTTATGGGAACGCAATATGGAGCGACCCGAGACGTTTAGTACGCTCCTTCATCTCGCAACGGTGCTCGATTTGGATGAAGAAGAGAAGCGTCTCCTGATCGAAACGCGCTTTGGCACGGTTTCTTTCCTTACGTCCTCCAATCTTCCCTTTGACCGCAATCCTTACTTTACGGGCAGAGAACGGTTGTTACAACATCTCCATCTGCACCTTGGTTCACATGGGTATCTGGCTATCACACAAGCGATTGTTGGTTTAGGAGGGATAGGCAAAACGCAGCTCGCGCTCGAATATGCCTATCGTTACCAGGAAACGTATCACGATATCTTCTGGATTAATGCTGATACTTCCGAGACCATCATTTCTTCATTTATCGAGGTAGCCAGGCTGTTGCGGTTGCCAGAGAGAAACGAGACCTATGAACAGAAGATTGTAGACGCAGTCAAGCGCTGGCTTAGTGTTCATGAAGGTTGGCTCCTTGTGTTTGACAATCTCGAAGATCTCTCTGTGGTCAAGCAATTTGTTCCTATCGATAAGCATGGGGCTGTTTTGCTCACGACCCGGCGGCAGGTAACCGAACCTGTCGCTCAGGTCATTGAAGTCGATGTGCTTGCTGAGGACGATGGTACACTCTTTCTGCTCAAACGGAGCAAGCGGATTGAGCTACACGCATCCCTTGACGATGCGTTGGCTGCGGAGGTTGCTCTGGCCCGCATCTTGGCCCGGCAGCTGGGTGGGTTGCCGTTGGCGCTTGACCAGGCTGGAGCGTATATTCTGGAGACCAGTTGTACACTGGAGGTGTATCTGCATCTCTGGCAGCAAAGGCAAAGCGCGATGTTAGCACGACGTGGGAGCATTCCAACCGAGCATCCTACATCGGTGACTATGACCTTTACTCTGGCTTTTGAGTGGGTTCACCAGCGAAATCAAGCCGCGGTCGATCTGCTCAAGCTCTGTGCTTTTCTTGCGCCGGACGCTCTTCCCGAAGAACTTTTTGTGCAAAGAGATAATACGGCTCTGTCGCTCTTGAGAGACCCTCTGATTTTCAACGATGCCATTGGGGTTCTACGGAGTCTATCGCTTGTGCGGCGACATCCAGACACGCATACGCTCTCTCTCCATCGGCTTGTGCAGACCGTCCTGCGGCAGGCGATGAGTGAAGCTGACCGCCAGCAGTATCAGCAGCAAACCATCCACCTGCTCTTTACTCTCTTTCCTATGGTTACCTTCGAAACGTGGCCTCTGTGCGACCGACTCTTGCCGCACGTTTTAACCTGTACAATGGACATGCACGATCCTCTCCCAGATCTTGAGTTGGCGGACATCTTAGCAAAGGCTGCTCTCTATCTCCACGAACGTGCTCAATACGAACAAGCCCTACCATTGTTCATGCGGGCTTTACGTATTCGTGAGCATCGATTAGGTTCTGAGCACTTTCAGGTAGCGAGAGTGCTCAATAATGTAGCTGAACTCTACCGCCTCCAGGGGAAGTACGAACAGGCTCAACCCCTCTGTACACGTGCGCTGCACATTTGGGAGCAGAGCGTGGAGTCTGAACCACTTGAAGTGGCAAACACACTCAACAAACTTGCCGCCATCTCGTATGAACAGGGAAGATACGACCAGGCTCGCTTGCTCTACGAACGAGCCTTACATCTTCGTGAGCGAGAGTTGGGAGCAGAGCACCCAGAGGTAGCTCGTGTCCTTTGCAACCTGGCGATCCTTCACCGTCATCTGGGGAAGTATGACCAGGCTCAATCCCTGTATGAGCGAGCGCTCTTGATTTGGGAGCGTGTACTGGGGTCCGACCATCCAACTGTGGCTTATGCGCTGAATGGGCTGGCGATCCTTTTCACTGCCCAGGGAAAATATGACCAGGCCCAATCCCTGTATGAACGAACGCTCTCGATCTGGGAACGGGCGATGGGACCCGACCACCCTGAGGTAGGCCATGTGGCCAATAATCTGGCTGATCTCTATAGGGAACAGGGGAAGTACGACCAGGCTCGCTTGCTCTACGAACGAGCCTTGCGTATCTGGGAACAGGCCTGGGGATCTGAGCATTTTGAGGTTGCGGGCGCACTCAGTAACCTGGCCGAACTCTACAGCCTCCAGGGAGCATACGAACAGGCTCAACCCCTCTATGAGCGAGCGCTCTTGATCTGGGAACAGGCGGTGGGACCCGATCACCCCCACCTTGCTTATGCGCTGAATGGGCTGGCGGATATTTTTGTTGAGCGAGATCAATACAAGGAGGCCGAGCAGCTTTACGCACGAGCACTGCACATCCTTGAGCAGGGGTTAGGATGCGAGCACCCCGAGACAGCTCAAATTCTGCACGATCTGGCGCTATGCACTCAGCAACAGGGTCTCTTGCTCCAGGCCGCACCGCTCTTTAGACGTGCGCTCAAGATCCGCACGCAGTCCCTGGGAGACTCCCATCCTAAAACCGTTGCGAGCCGCACTCAATACGAGTACGTAGTTCAGGCCATCGCGCACGAAGAACAGGGAACATGACGAGAGAAGAGATGCGGGTCTGTCTCTTCTGATACATGTAGCAGAAGAGACAGGCCTGCATCTCTTTTGTCTTAACGTATATATGACACAACGTTGCCGAGGATCGCATCGATCTTGCTGAGCATCTCCGCAGAGAGCTGCATCTCACCTGCTTTGACATTCTCAGCCACCTGATCAGGATGCGAAGCCCCAATAATAGCCGAGCTGACATTAGGCTGTCGTAGAACCCACGCCAGCGCAAGCTGAGACAGGGTGAAGCTATTCTGGCGAGCCAGCGCTTGCAGATTCTGCACAGCCGTCAGCGTCTTATCGCTCATCAGGCTGGTTCCCTTCATAAATTCGTTCAGTTGGTCATTCGCTGCTCGTGTCCCCTGTTCTGGCTGCTGGCCGGGCTTGTATTTTCCGGTCAGTACTCCCTGAGCGAGTGGCGAGAAAACAATCTGACCAATGCCCTCGCGCTCAGATACCGGGATTACCTCGGCTTCGATCGCGCGAGTCAACATATTGTAAAGCGGCTGGTTTGACACGATCCGATCCAGGTTCAACTCGCTAGCCAGCGCTACTGCATCGCTGATCTGCGCGGCCGACCACTCTGAAACACCCGTATAGAGAGTACTTTGCCTTGTGTTACAAGATCATCAAGCGCTCGCAACACCTCCTCCAGCGGGGTTTCGCTATCATAGCGATGTCATTGATACAGATCGATATAATCGGTATTGAGACGACGCAGGCTGGCGTGACATTGTTCCATAATATGTTTACGCGATAGGCCGCGATCGTTGGGACCGTCTCCCATCGGGAAATAGACCTTCGTTGCCAGCACAAACGATGCACGCGGAAAGGAACCCAGGACCTGGCCAACCACTTTTTCGGCTTCGCCACGATTGTAGACATTAGCCGTATCAAAAAGCGTGACCCCAGCTTCGTAAGCTTGACGAATACAGATAGCGGCTGTTTCTTTTTCCACAGCGTTGCCATACGTCAACCAGCTACCCAGTCCAATCGTACTGACACGCACTCCTGCTCGTCCCAGATGTCGATAGTGCATACGTTGATCCTCCTATTAAATGAAAGCATACCATCATGCTTTTTCCAGTTCCACAACATAGATATCATAGCATGTGGATTGACAAGTGGTAGATGAAGTTTTGAGGAGCAGCGTTTGTCTCTGCTATTCAGAGGTTTAGGAAAACCCCGCGAGGCCACTTCCAACAACGGACATCCAGGGAGAACAAATACGCGCTTCCAGTATCTCGTTCTTCCCCCCTCTTTTTCAGTACCAATGCATGCCCCATCAGCGATATCCCTCCATTGCTGTAAACCCATATTGTTGTGTGTAGGATGTCAAGGATGTTGTTGACCTTTTTTTTCTTCTATTGCTGTTTTGCAACGGCTCTTTTTGCAAGGTGGGTGTCTGGAGCCTGGGGTTTTCCTCGTGCATTCTCAACTCACCTTTTCGGGAAGGGATATATGCGTTTCGTAGGGACACTGGTAATAGATACAAATGCGTTCCGCCAGATGTCTGGCGGAAAGAACCCCAGCAGGTTCGACCACGGCCCGTTTGCCATGGACCCATTTCGGTTCAATCGGATTGAGCCAGGGGCTTTGTTTGGGCAAGAAACACGGCAGAATGCGTACTCCTTTGCCTTCTTGTTTGACCTGCTGATTGTGTTCACGAAGCCAAGTGCGGACGAGTTTGCTGGCATGCCAGGAGGCATTATCCCAAAGCAACAACCATGCCGTTTTGCCCTGGGCCTCTAACTCCTGGCAACATTCGGCCAGAAATTGGGTAGTGAGACCGCTGACGGGACGCCCATCCACGAAGCGCAACGACATTCGGTCGCGAAGCGGAGCCGAGGCTTCCCCCCGTTGCCACAAGACGCCATAACAGGCCAGAGCTTTCGCGTCGGGATCAGCTTTCTGGCAGTGTTGCTCAGTGAAACGGACGGGATGATCCTGACGTTGCTAGGCATGCGCCTGGGGCAGAGCGAAGCGGCTCCACCAGACCTCATCCTGGAAACCAATCGCCCCGTTTGTCTGGTGGTTGGCCCAGTCAATCAATCGATCACGGGCTTTTTTTGCCTCCTATTGGACATCCGGGCTGTTGATGCGGTGCTTCGCTCGTTTCCAGTGGATGCCGCAGGATTTTGCGCATGCCCTCGATGGTCAAAACACGACCCGTCAGTTCTTGCTCGAAACAGACCTGGACCAGCGCTTCCAGGCTCCAGAGGCTCTGTTCTTTGCCAACGTCACGTGGAGGACGATGCAGGATGGCTGGCACCTGTTGGATGGCTCTCTCATCCATAACGGTTCGCAAGCGAGGCGGGCGGGAGGAACCAGCTTGCAAGACCCCAAGGCCATCGGTGTTCCATTTCTTGATGACGTTGCGCACCGTTTGGTCATTGCAACTCAATTGGTGTGCGATAACGATGGCACGCTCTCCACGGGCAGAGGCGAGCACGATCTGGCAACGACGCAGGACAAACGCATCGGAGGAACGCAATCCTGCCTGGATCTGCTGCTGTTCCTCGTCGGTCAAGGCTCGAACAAAGAGAGGTGCTTTCATACATCGCATTGTACCACCTTTCCTCTCACCAAAGGTGAGAGTGTACTAGAGAGGAGGAAGCCCGTAACTTGGCTTTTTGAGCCTTTGGTGATAAGAAGGAGTGACCTCTTTTCTGTTTTGAAAGACACGAAAGATGAGATCCTACTGTGACCCTTTATAGACATAGGCTAAAGAGCAGATAGGCGGAAGACTAGTGAGGGATGTGTCCAGGGGATGTGTTGGTTTTTGCACATAATCGTTTCAGAGGGACTCAGGTGTGCTCTGAAACAGTTGGCGTGTGGTAGGGGTGGATGAGGTTGGTTAGAGTCTGTTCGTGACTCGATAGGGAAAGGATTCAAGGGTTGGAGAAGGCAGCCCATTGCTGCAACATGAGACGAGCAAAGACGACCAGATGCAAGCCAGCAAGGGGCGTGGAGAAGCCGCGCATAATTGCGCACCAGCCGTTGGAAGCGTGGGGTCTAAGCAAACGAACGCCCGACGACCCAGCGTTGAGGGAGTAACACAAAGCTGCGCTTGGCTTCGGGAAGTTTCGCGACTTCCAACTCAAGCCCCTGTGCTTTGGCTGCATCGGATTGGCGACAATTGATCCTGCTACAGGCAAGTACCCTTTTCCAGGGAATTACTACGGTCTGGGCCAGGTCAGCAAGTTGGAGCCAGTTCAGCAACCTGTGCTCGATCGTGCTCATTGGCTGGGGTGACCAGCTAAGCTGAGAAGTGGCTTAGAGTATCCACTGCGACGTGGACTTTGCTGCCTTTGCGTCGTTTGGCTCCATGATAGCCGGCACGATCGTCAATTGCGAGGTGTGACGCTCAAAGATGACGTGGCGATTGCGTTCTTTCGCTTCGCGTAGCAGCAGCCGAAGGTCATCAACCAGAGCCTCAACGCAGTCTGCGGCGAACCAGCGCTGCGTTTGTTGATAAACGACATACCAGGGTGGCAAGTCGTTGGGCATCAAGCGTCAGCCATTGAAGACTTCGCGCAGGTTGTAGGTGTGTTGGCCAGCATCTTCGGGCAAGAATACCAGATATGAAAGGACACAGGCCCATTCGTCGTTGTTGACATCACTGGGAGAGGGGTCGTCTTATTGTATCACCTTTTGAGCTTGAGTTCCTAACAGACTCTTAGAGCCATTCGTTTCAAAGGGACTAGAGATCGAAGGCAGCTAGACGTTCGTTAAGGCGGTGTTGGAGTGTTTTCCAGCTAAAGGTTTTTTGATACTGTTGATAGGTGGAGGCCAGGAGGGTAGTGGCTTCGTGTGCTTGGGATCCAAGAAGCAGGCATGCAGGAAAGGGTGCGAATAGGTGCTTTCTTTTGGCTTGACTGGACCAGTGTTCGTCCCATCGAGAAAGATGAAGAAGTGATGAGGCCAACGCTGAAACATCCAATGGATGAGAGCCACGTGTGCGGGAGGAACCAGAAGAGGATGGATTTTGAGAGGGAAAGAAGAGCGAGAAAAAAATTGGTCTACACTGTCTCCTTTGACTCTTCCCTTTCCTTTTACGGAGCTAACCAAACCAGGACAGGTACAGTTCACGAAACCAAACCGTTTGGATGGCTGTTCCCCAGTCATACTTTTGCCAACGATGATCTCAAAAAAGCCTGCCTTGCGATTCTGGCCTTCTCGTGCGTGGACCGAGCCGCCATCGATGCCCACAATCAGGGGTTCTGCAGGCTCAGGTAACCCTTCCCACTCTTGCGAACATCCCTCGATAAAGGACCACTGCTCGTCGCCCAGTTCACCGTCGATACGGGTTGCAACCTGTTGCACATGCCTGATTCGTTTCTCCAGAGGCACCTCCTGCTCTAGAAACGCAGCGGTGCGCCCGTAACTCATCACGGCTGCCCACTTGGTCTGAAGAGAGACAAACTCTGGTGCTGCTCGCTCCAGCAAAAGGTTCGCCAGAGGGCTAAAACTGATCTGCTTTTGCCCCTGTCGCCGCGCTTTGGCCTGGGGACACGAGCAGGTGGAGAAGCGCTGGCTCGCCGTTTGATGCTGCCAAATAAGGTCCGAAAGGTGAGGCGGTGAGTGCCATTTTTCGGGTAGTGCATTCCGCAGTCTGGACAGAAGGATTGCTGTCCGAGGAAGCGTGTCGCCTGAGCGGTCACCAGCGCAGTTTGCATCGCTGCCAGAACATCTTTCGCCTCATCCCGCTTCAGACCGAGTGTCTCAGGACGAAGATCCTCGCTCTTGGGTTCCAGACGGAAGACCTCTTTGACGAAAGGTGGCGTGTGATGATCCTCGTCTTCAATGATCACTTGAACGTCATTTTCAGAAAGTGTTGTCACTTTTTGCATCTCACGCCACCTTTTATCACTGGCGGCGAAGAGGCCAGACGGGTATTGACGGCTGAACGATCAAAGGTCTCCGTTGGAGCTATACAAGCATGGTGGCCACCTCTTCCCGATAGGCACCGACACGCTCCGCCTCATACTCCACACGTTCTCGGAGCCGACGCTCGATATGGCCAAGGGAGTATTCCTGTTTGTGTTCGAGATAGGTCAGAGGCCCATTGCACCCTTCCGGGGGTGCCTGACGCGCTCCACCAATGCAGCGGAGAGGGTTTGCTGGAAGAAAAGGGGAGGATACGCTCTAAACGAATCTGGTGTTGCCAGAAGGCTGCTACATCGTATTCATACACAAAGCGCTCTTTCAGCCGTAGATGCAAGTCACCGAGCCGGATCTGCTTCGGATCGGAGCGAAACCAGAGACCTCCCTCGCGGGAGATACCGTGGGTCTTGCCATGAATGAGAAAGCGGTGGAGATGAGTATCATCCCATCAGGATCTGGAGAATGTGATGCAGGTCGGCTAAGCTCTGGTTACTCGGCACCAGCACACGTTGCCAGATTGCCGGGCTGATCTTCAACAGTAGGATGTGCAATTGATAGGCCTCCTGTGCTTCTTCTTGTGCCATAGCTTCTTTCCTTATAGCAAGCAAGCTGGCGGAATCACCAAAAGTGAGCCAGATCCCATAATCTTGAGAATCTACAACAGCCTGCTTTGATTACTCGCTGTAAGCCAGATTTTCACAGGAAAATCCGAAAAAACAGGGTTATTTAAATCTTTCCAAGTTAGTCATAAAAAGGCGAAGTGCCAGGAAGGGTCTGGCGGCGAACAGGCGCATCTGACTGGCCACATTGGAAACCTTCAGCCAATCAAACAAGGCCAGGAGGAAGCTGTTGAGCACGGTCAACGTTTGGGGCGCGGTTCCTTGTTACCCAGTTCAGCAAGCAGCTCCTCGGGCGAGGGCCGATCGTTGTCCGGCGCGGCCATTGTTCTGAGGGTGGCGAGGGCCGCCAGGGCATCCTCTTGGGCGCGGTGACCACGATGCAACGCTGGCCAGCGGTAGCTCTGGTGCTTGTCTGACCAATCTTCGCAAAAGGCGGCGTACCATTCCATCAAGCACTTCCAGCCCGTCGCGGCAGGCCGTCCCATTCAGAATGCTTGCGTCAAACCAGCGCCTGCTGGAGTTCCGGCCAGACCTCGGCCAGGGAGGGCGCGTGTTCGAGTTCTTCATCCTGAATATGATGGATCGCACGTGCGCGAGCGGTGATGCAATACGTGGGCTTGATCAGGAGCTGAAACAGTGTCTGGCCAGCCAGATCAACCACCGCAATTTCGACACGTTCCCCTCCAACGAGGTCGTTTCGGTGTCTATAAGGGCTGCTTGCCCCGGATGCGCGAGCAGTTGGCGGGCATGCGAGCGATCTGCCTCGCGGTCATAGTAATCGTGGAGACGCTCCTGGCACCCGCGACAGGCACCGGGGACAAACCGCTTGAGGTGGGCCAGTGATGTGGGAACTTTCCCACAAAACGCGCAGGTATATGTCGCCTGCGTGCGTGGCCAGGGCTTGGCGCTGCTTGTCCGTCATCCGCCTGCGGGCGCAAGCCTCCCGTTGATCGTACATTTCCCACCAGGCATTATGGTACCACAGATACGCATCGGGTTCCCGACGATCATGCGGCTTGAGGTGCGCGTGCCGCAACTGCGTAAAAGTTTGAAGATAGTCAGGGCTTTGCTGCCAATAAAAACAGGGCAAGCCCCGGCACTGATCAGAGGGCTGCCGCGCCCAGGTGCGACAGCACGTGGTGCAGCGATAGGGGTAGCGGGTTTCCCTTGAGCAAAACGATGGTATAGTTCATGATTTTTCTTCGCCCTTTGCAATAAAAGTAAGATAAAGCTCTTGGTATAATGTAGTACACGAAAAACCTTGTTTTTGTCAAGAGGGACTGAGAAAGTGGCTTCTTATTCTGTGCCAGGCTCTTCTGGCGCGGAGCGTTGGCGGCAAAGACGGCTGAGGGCCTGGTGCTCCGATACCTCTGGCGTGCAATGAGGGCTGTGCCAGCATCAAGGGTGCATGCTGGCTGGATGGAGAGTGGTGGTGGCTAGCGCTGGCGGGATCTGCTGGGCCAGTACCATTGACGCTGGTTGGCTCACCTGTTTTTCAAAGCGGGCGTTTTCCCCAGGCACATAACCCAGGTGCTGGAGAAAGGCCTGGAAGTCGTCATCGCGCTACTCCGGATCGTGTCCGGGCGTGATCAGCGCACGCAGCAGGCACTCAGCCCCGCGCCAGGATTGCTCCAGAGCCTCGCGCTCCGGTTGCCAGGCGGGGAAGAAGCGACACTCTTCCAAAACCAGGAGGTGTTCCCGCGGCTATGCGTACCCTCGGGCGAGCCGACCGCTTCTGTAGAACATTCACCTAGCTGTGCGCTACAGTCGCGCATGCATCGATGGCTGAGCGTCGCGTTTCGCCGGGACAGTCAGGCTCCGCGCATCCGACGGAGGCCGAGATGTGTTGACCTCACTGGCCCGGGGCCACACTGAGGCGAAACGTTGAGCGCTAGTTCTTCCGCTTCTGAAGGCGCGTCTTTCCTTTCCCCCTCTTTTTATCAAATATGGACCGGTTCATAGCATAATCTTATGTAACGTGACTATTGACATCACGATAGTTTATGTGCTATAGTGATAAAAATGTGAGCAAAGAGCGCGTTATCTGGCTTCTTGAAAGGAGCGGCACATGAAACAGTGGTTGATGGAGCGTTTAGACCAGTTATTGCCTCGATTGGAAGCTTTGGACCAGGGGCAGGAGGCAGAGATCCAAGGCTTATGTGAAGCGGAGATTGCGGTCTGGCGTGCGCGCCCGACGATGAGATCCTTGCGTTCACTCAATACGCCAATGATTGATTCGCGCAATGCCATCCGCGAGCGACTGGCGGTTACCAAGGAGAATAGTTGGGTGAACCCTCGCACCCATGAACGAGAGCATCTGGCGTTGCGCTATTTGAATTTCTCCCAGGAAGAGTGGGCGGCGATGCGTGCGCTGACCGAAGAGGGACGCCAGGAGCGTTTAGAGGGGCAGCAGCTCCTGGAAGAACCTCTGGCGGTGATCGAAAAGGGTCGCCAACTGCTTACGAGTGCGCGGTGGGAGGATATTGCCGTTGGCCTGGCGGTAACAACCGGGCGTCGGCTCACCGAGATTCTCAAAACCGCGCGGTTTCATCCGTTGAGTGACTGGACCGTGGAATTTGAGGGGCAACTCAAGCAGAAGGCCGAAATGATGCCATCCTACGAGATTCCGACGTTGGTGGAAGCCGAAGTGGTGATAAGGTCCTGGCAGCGATTGCGCGGCCTGTTGGCTTGTGGGGAACTGACCAATGAGGAGGTCGAGGCCCTCTATGGTGAGGAAGTGCGCACGGCTGCAGATCGCCATTTTGCTTATCTGGTGCCGAGTCGCACAGGTCGCGAAGATTCCCTGTTCACCCACCTCTTCAGAAGCTGTTACGGAACCCTCGCCGTCTGGTTGGTTTGCCCTCCCAGTATCAATGCCCTGGTCTACAAAGCCACCATCTATGGTCATTACTGGGTGCTTCAGGCCAAGACGGAGGAGCAGCGGCAGAATTATCTGAGCACATTGCACTATGATGATTATCGTATTGGCAATGGCCAGGGGAACATCGATGGTCGTCAGGGCATCCGTTTAGGAGAGCCAGGTGTGCGAGTATTGAAGCGCTTTCAAAAGGCCATGGAGGCCCAGGCTCACAAGGAGGAACGAAGCATGAAGCGACGCAAAGCCGCTGAGGAGGAGCCAATGACGGTCAAGGCGACCAAAACAGGGTTCAGTATGCTCAGGCCGAAACAGACGACGGCGATCCGTGTGCTGACCATCGCTCGTGAGCAGAAGATGACCCATCATGATGAGGTGCTTGCCCTGCTGGCGGATACCTATCGGCTGTATGAGCAGATGCAGGAACTGCTCGCTCCACTGGCGCAGGATTTTGAGACCGAGACGCCTCTCGATACCCTCAAGGCCTTGATTGCGACCGGTGGCCAGCGCCCTGTTGAGGTCTCCCTCGATGAGTATCTCCGGAGTCGGTGGGGAGCGTCTTTCTCCGAGTTGAATGGCCTGCTTGACCAGGCTGCGGAGCAGAGCGACGAGAACGAGAAGCCGCTAGCCTTCCTGGGCAAGCAGGTAACCAAGAAGGCCAACTATAAAAAAGGGCCTGCCACGCGCCAGAAGAAGTATAGTCAAGTGAATTTTGCTACGTTGACGTTGAAGCAGCTCAAGAGCCTGCATATTCCAGAGGCCACCAATGAACGTTGTCGCCGTGCCGTCGCCGCTATTATGGCCTTTAACCAGCAGGCCACGCACGACCTGGATCGTTGGTTTATTCGTCAGAAGGAAATTAAGGAGCTTGTCGGTGGCCGTGGGGACCTGATTACTGCGTACCTCCAGGCACACCAGGCTGAGATCGAAGCGCATCATACGCAGTTCAAGCTGAACGAAAAGTATAATAGCAAGCCCTATCCGATCAAACGTGATATTCACCTTGAGGCCGACGAATCAGCCAAGCCAGTATCCTAAAAACCATAGGGGTTCCCTTGCATTTTGAGGGACCCTATGGTATGATTAAATCACCAAAGGATATGAGGTGATGTCAATGACATAGTAATCCTATAAAATCACTAAAAGATTTTGAGAAAAGTGATTTACATCACTATAGACTACTTAGTAATGTAAATAGATAACAAAAAGATTTTTGAC
>DAOTTJ010000046.1:0-8203 GCA_034437695.1 Ktedonobacteraceae bacterium | reverse complement strand
GGAGACTTTCAAGCGCCGACTCCACCAAACTTGCAGACGCCGCTTCCCCAATCACCAAGGGGCTATCAGCCGACTGGTCAAAGGGGAGCGTATACACCGCAGTCTGGTTTTCCGATGCTCGATGATGAGAGGCCTGGAGGCTTTGGCTCTATTCGGCGGGCTTTTGCGGGCAATGGTTCTCTGATCCAGCATCAGTCGTGGTTGTTGGAGGGTGAGAAGGTGCAGATCTTGAATGTGCGCCAGGCGATTTTCAAAAAGATGGTGGATCGCAATGTGGAAGGTACGAAGATAACATTGGAGCATCTAACCGACCAGAGTGTGGTTGATGAGCAGCGTGAATATATCAAGAATCGACGTAAAAGCACCAGCGTTTTCGTCTATGCGACTACTGCCGGGCGTGATCTCTACATTTCGCGCGTTACGACGGTTCAGCCGGCTCTTAGTTTGATACGCGTGATCTTCCTGGTTATAGGTGTGGTGTCGATGATCGCCCCTTTTGTCAGTATCAGCACGGTCCTGAATGGGGGGACCGGTACGAGCGGTAGTTCTAGTATTGAGGCTTCAGTGATTATCGGTATTGTTGGGCTACTTTTTTTGAGTCTCCCCCTCTTCTGGCTTTTGGTCCTCGGCATCGGACGTTCTGTCTACGTCTGGCTTACGGATAAAGATCTCCTGGTCCTTCTGCGTCCCAATGTCCTGACCGACTTTCAGCGCGACGAGGTTGCGTTGATGGAGCATATGACCGATAACATCGTAGTAGAGGCAATCAAACAGTTGGGTCTGAATGCTGATAAGATCACGCCGCCATCAGGTGGTTATCAGCCCAAAGAGCGTATCCGTTTGATTTAAGCAGAGTAAGATGGAGCAGGAAAGAGTCATGCAACTGTATGTCCAACCTTTGAGGCAGGCAGGGCAAGGGGTCGGAGAGATGGTGTTTGGTTTTGTGCTTGATGGGCGTCTGGCTCCGACCTCTGGTCAGCTAGTTGCTCAGGGCGAGCCGGCTACGCAGATGTCCGAGGCCTTGCTGGCCCAGCAACGACTGGTTGCGCGTTTCTGGACCAGCGGCATTGTCGCCTGGGATCTACGTTTTGTCAAAACGGCGCAGGCCAGCGAGGTCGCGATTGGTCTGCTCTGTCGGGTGTCTATGCAGGGTGGTGGCCGTGCGGCTCCCGACTATCAGACGCTAGCCTGGCAGGTGCAGACGCTTTTTCGCGAGTGCGGTTACAAAGTAACGCCTCTGCTCGACGGCGCAGCTTTGCGCTTTTTTCTAGCGCCATTTGAGTACCGCGCAATGGCCGAGGTTCGTCGCAACGAGGATCTCTGCGACCTACATTCCGCCCACGAAGTCTATGAGTTCTATGTGACGTATCCCTGGCAATGGTCGGCAACTACTCACCAGCGTTTGCTGACCGAGCTTGCGGCGCTGCCGGAGAACTGCCTGGTCAGCGTCTGTCTTCAACCTGCACAACTCAGTCATCAGGAGCAGCAATTGTTTCAGCACGCGACCACTGGCCGCGTGCGTGAGATGCTTTTAGGTGCCGGAGCAGTTGGAAACGATGCGCTGACGATTTATGAGGGGTTTCAGCGGCGTCTCACGCGACCCTTGCTCTTACAAATCAGAGTGGCCGCCGCCTCATCGGCGGCCCTGGAAAAGGCGGCGCGGGCTTGCATTGAGGACCTCGCCCCGACAAGCTCTCGTGTGGAGGCGCGGCCAGTTATCCGTTATCCAATGACGCCCTATGAATTTCAGGCGCTCCAGCGTGGTCTGACCTTGCTGGAGTGGAGTCCGTGGGGCGATCTGCGTGCGCACGAGCCGCAGACGGCCAGATTGCGCTACCTAGTTGATGCCGAGGAGGCCAGCATGGCTTTTCGTCTCCCGCTTGCCGAGGAGCGGCGCGTCGTTATTCTCACCGCCCTTCAGGTTGAGTTTCAGGCCATTGCGGCCTATCTCAGCGATGCGCGTGAAGAGACGTACAAAGGCACAGTCTACGAACGTGGAAATTTTGTGGGCAACAAGGGTCGCTGGGAAGTAGCGGTCGCGCAGGTCGGAGCTGGTGCCAGTGGGGTATCTACCGCCGTCGAAGCCGACCGGGCCATCGCGTACTTTAAGCCGCACGTTATCCTGTTGGTTGGGGTCGCCAGCGGTCTTAAAGACGTTGCGCCCGGCGATGTAGTGGTGGCGACGAAAGTCTATGGGTACGAATCCGGCAAGTTCGACAGTCAGGGCTATCACGCGCGACCCGAGGTGGGCAATTCCAGCCATGTCATGGTGCAGCGAGCGCTGGCCGAGGCGCGTAAGAGCGACTGGTTGCGCCGTATTCAGTACGCGTCTACGCCGCCCGAGGTGCTGGTCGGACCGATTGCGGCGGGCGAGAAGACCCTGGTTTCCACGCGCTCCGAACTCTACCAACTCTTGCAAACCCACTTTGAAGACACACTGGCGATCGAGCTTGAGGGCCTCGGCTTCTTACAGGCGGCCTTCCGCTATCCCGATGTGCGCGTCCTGATTGTGCGTGGAATCGTCGAACTGATTAGTGCGCGACCGCTGGCCAGTCATCTGGTCCGGGTAGCCCAGGTGCAGGCGGTTAAGCGGGCCAGCGCCTTTGCCTTCGAGATCCTGGCCAAACTGGATATGTAGTGCTCGCTCGTCGCACGGGTGTTGGAGAAGAGAGAGGGGGCCTGCCTCAGACGCACCATCGTGCAGACCCCGCTTTTCTATGTGCAAAGCTGCCATCCCTCTATTGGACGACTTCCCGCGTACGCGGCGACGGGGCGTACTTTTCTACCTCGTAGTGGCGCGTGCTCTGATACTGCACGATGATGCCCAACGCCGCGACCACCAGCCAGGCGATGCCCCAGACTGGTGAGCCTTTGATCAACGCACCAACCAGACCGGTATCGAGGAAGCTGAGTGGCACAAGCTTCAGGAACAATAGCAGACCGAGGATGATCGCGCTGGCTCCGCCAAGCGCGGTATTGAGAATGATCAGCAGTTTGGCCAGGTGCAGAAACAGGATCAGCAGGCCGAAGAGCGCCCCAACCAGCACACCCGCGAGAAAAGTCAGCGTCGTCTGATTGTCGAAGCCCAGCGCCGTCATCAGTCCAACCCCGATCAGGTAGCCAACACTTGCACCCAGAATGGCGATTGCCGCCGTATACAATGCGTAAGACAGACAGGCCAGGATAATGCCCAGCACAATCCCCACAACCCAGGCCAGCGGGGTCGCGAGAAACGTGTTGCCAAAGAGCGACGAGAGGACCTGTGCGCCGATGAGAAAGCCTATAAAGAATCCCCAAACAGCTATGATAATTCGAAAGAGCCGGTAACCGGCAAAACAAAAGATGCCTCCAACAGCCAGCGTGATCAGGCTGGCAATAGCTATGCCACTCGTCATGGTTGGTTGTACCTCCCCGTGTGTATCTCTGTGTATCTATCTATAATCAAAGGCGAGCAAGCTCACCTGTTATCTTTTTCACGCAGATGCGCCATCATGGGGATACATGTCTGTTTTTCTGCTGGACGTGTTTCTGGGCTTTCTCTTTGTACATATCGACTCGCGCCTCCAGCGTTTAGGTATAAGGGCTTTGTTGCTAAAGGATCTTGCCAGGCCGAGGCAGGGCTATTCAATGCTCGACGTATGGCTTCTCCCCCTGAACAACTGATCGGGTTGTGAGCGTGGCCACGCTCACAACCCGATCCCAAAACCCTGGGGTGAGGGGTCGCAAGCCAGAGGCTTGCTGAGAACGAAATAGCACTGAGGCCGAGGGGGGCGGGATTGACCGGTTCGGAGGCATCCGGTATACTTCGCTTCTGGGAGAGATACTCTGGCTGTCTGCTGTGAGGTATGTATTGGCTGAGAGGAGATCGAGTATTGATAGGTTGGGTACAGACGCTTTGGCAGGCCGGACTGGTCGGGCTGGCGGGAGCTATGGGCGCGTTGGCACGCTATGCGGTGAGTGTGTTTGTAGCGAGCCGGTCTGGCACGCGTTTTCCGTGGGGAACGCTGTATATTAATATCAGCGGTGCGCTGGTGATCGGCTTTCTGGCTGGACTGGCGGCGCGTAAGGTGCTCAGTCTGCCGTTGCAGACGGTGCTGGCGACGGGCTTTCTGGGGGGATATACGACCTTCAGCACGTTCACCTGGGAGGGAATGCAGTTGTGGCGTGGAGGAAATCACCGCCAGAGCTTGCTCTACCTGGGAGGGAACGTCGTGCCGGGCTTGCTGGCCGCTGCTCTGGGTCTGGTGCTGGGAGGATGGCTATGAAGGTGCCAGCGCTCTCCTTGCGTCGGCGTTTGCTGGCGGTCTTCTGCGGCGGCTTCTGCGGCACATTGACGCGCTACGCGCTCAGTCTGCTGCTGCAAGGCTGGTTGGGCAAAGGCTGGCCGTATGATATCCTGCTGATCAACCTGAGCGGTGCCTTTGTCCTGGCTGCGCTCAGTACCCTGGCCGATGCGTCCTTCGTAGTTGGGCCTACCGCCAGATTGCTGCTCAACACAGGTTTCCTGGGAGCTTACACCACCTTTAGCAGTCTAGCGCTGGGCGATATCTTGCTCGTCAGTAGAGGTCAGTTCGGAGCAGCGATCCTCTACCTAGTATTGAGCGTTGGCCTGGGTCTCTGCGCGGCCGTAGCTGGCGTTGGCCTGGGTCGCTGGTGCCTGCGGTTCAGACGCGGCGCACCCGGTTTGGCGTCAGACCACCTTGATGTCGAGGACGATATCTTGTCGTCTGAAATGGTCAGCGAACAAGAGCCGTGATCAGCAGAAGACAGGGGTTTTCTCGTCCTGGCGCACGCCAGGCGGAGCAAGTTACAATACAGTTATGTGACATGGAAGAGTCGCGCCGCGTCTATGCGACATTCCGGGAAGGTGAGTTCTATGCAACGCTATCTCTATCTATGGGCGGCGGTGGTCGCCTGCCTTTTGCTGAGTGGATGTTCCGCGCAGATCTCTGGATCAGGCTTCTCCTCGCCTGTTGCAACCACCTCGCCAGCAGATACAAGTACAGGTGGTACACCTCACTGGGGTGTACAGTCGCAAACCAGCGGTTGCACGGTCAGAGGGGCGTTAGAGGATACTGCCTGCACGCCGGGTGCCGTGTTCACCACCGCCACCAAAGATAAGATCTGTCAATCCGGCTACTCATCCTCAGTGCGCGACGTACCGACACGCGAAAAGGACCAAGTATACGCCGAATACGGAATTAGCCATCATACCACTGGTCAATACGAAGTCGACCACCTGGTTAGCCTGGAGCTGGGCGGCTCCAACGATATAGCGAACCTCTGGCCCGAGGCCGCCAGTCCCAAACCAGGCTTCCACGAAAAAGACAAAGTCGAGAACTACCTGCACAGCCAGGTCTGCTCGGGCGCAGTCAGTCTGCAACAGGCGCAGATAGAGATAGCAACCAACTGGCTGAACGTCTATAACCAGATGCCGACCAGTGCGAAATAGCGAAAGATCTTTTCCAGACCAGAGAAAGAACTAGAACGTATGCAAGAGGACCGCGTACTCAGTGCATTGCGCGGTCTCCCAGTCCAGGATGGATGTCCTTTCTTTGCAGGGAGGTGAGCAGCAGATAATCCAGCGAAATCATCTGCTGCTCGCATGACATTGTTTGTGATTTTGAACGTTTGGGCTATGATCAATCCTCACTCTGACAAAGAAGCTGGGTTTTAACCTCAAGCAGTATTGTCAAGTAGGGTACGACGATTTGGTCTTATATTTTGGCTTGCGTATTGTGCAGGTTCGCATAGATGCCTTTCAGGGCGATGAGTTCTGCATGCGTCCCCTGTTCAGCGATCCCGGCCTCAGATAACACCACGATTCTCTGAGCATTGCGAATGGTTGACAGTCGATGGGCGATGACAAGCGTTGTGCGATTGTCGGCTAACCTCTCCAATGCAGCCTGTACAGCCTTTTCACTTTCATTGTCCAGCGCACTCGTCGCTTCATCAAAAATGAGAATCGGGGGATTTTTGAGAAAGACGCGAGCGATGCTCAGGCGCTGTTTTTGCCCGCCTGAAAGTCTGACGCCGCGTTGACCAATGTCTGTGTCATACCCATCCGGTAACGCCAGAATAAAATCATGCGCATGTGCCTGTTTGGCAGCGTCAATGATTTCTTGCGGACTTGCCTCAGGCTTCCCGTAGCGAATATTGTCGGCGACAGTCCCAGCAAACAGATAGACATCTTGCTGGACAATGCCAATATTCTTGCGCAATGAGCGCAAGGTAACATCGCGAATATCATGCTCATCCAGCAGGATCTTTCCCGCACTGACTTCGTAGAAACGCGGAATTAACGAGCAGAGCGTCGTTTTGCCTACGCCGGAAGATCCGACCAGGGCAACGTATTCCCCGGCTTGTATCCTCAGTGAGAGGTTCTTCACCACATCCTTATAGTCTCCTTTGTACCTGAAGCTGACATCTTGAAACTCTACATTCCCTCGCACTTGTGTCAGTTCACGCGCATTCGCTGCATCTTGCAGATCCGGTTCTATTTCCAGGATCTCCATAAACCGCTGAAATCCGGTAATGCCATCCTGGTAGAGCCTGCTGAAATTGATTAATTTCCGAATGGGGTCGGTGAGGATGCCGACACATAAGAGATAGGTCAGCAAATCTGCCAGATTCAAGGAGGCGTGAACAATAGCGATGCCACCCAAAACTATCACTGTGATGGTTATGAGTTGAGCGAACGCACCCAGGCCGCCGAAAAAATACGCCTCACTTCTATAGCCATCTCTGCGGCTAGCGAGAAAACGAGCATTAGCGTAGGCAAACTTGTGTTTTTCAACCTCTTCGTTGGTAAACGATTTGACCACTCTGACGCCTGACAGCGTATCTTCAACTTGCGCATTGATATCGCCAATTCTATCCTTACTGCTACGCAACGCGCGTTTCAGCTTTATATTGAAATAGAGCGCGTAGACAGTCATAATCGGCAAAAAGAGAAAAATGGTCAGGGTCAGCGCAACGTTGATCTTCAGGAGGATAAGAAAAGCGCCAGTGACGGTCAGAAGGGCCATGACGATATCCTCAGGGCCATGATGATATAACTCGGCCAGCCAGAAGGTATCGTCGGTAATCCTGGTCATGAGTTGACCTGTCTTTTGTCCATCATAAAAGCTGAACGAGAGCTTCTGATAATGTTCAAACAATTCGCTGCGCATGTCACTTTCCATTCTGGCACCCATCATATGCCCCTGAAAGTCAATGAACATGGTACAGGCTGTCTGGACAACAACCAGTGCCAACATGAACGCGCCCATCAGATAGATGTCATGGAGCTTGTGAGGTGAATTGCCTCCCAGAATATTTTGCGTGATATATTGTGCGCATAACGGGACCAGCAGTGTAATCGCTGAGACGATCAACGCACAGGCCATATCGGCGAAAAACAGACCCATGTATGGTTTGTAGTACGACAAAAACTTTTTGCCGCGTGTACGAACTGGCCTGATAGTGCTGGAGTTGGAACCAGTTCTGGCCAGGGGAAAACGCTTCGTCGAGGGTTGAGCCGACGATTTTTTCGTCGTCGAATCGGTTGAATGCAAAGTGATGCTCCTCAAAATGGTATGCAATAAGCGCAGAATGGCACAAGTAATCCTGCTCCAACCCAAAACGAGTGAGCGGAGTCAGGGGTGAGTGAGATGCGCGACAGAGAATACCAGTATGAGAGGAAAGAAAGTGGAAGGCCAGATCACTGAAACGGAGATATGGCTCAGAGAGATCGAAAAGAGGATCTGTTTGCTTCTAAGCGAGAACACGAAAGACTATCTCATCGTCAACGCTTTCAGAACATCCTCGATGGAACTCCAATCCTTCATACCAGGCATCGGTGTTGCACAATATGCGCTTGTAAGCATCGTTGTACCTCCTTTCTGAACTGGCGGCGTGATAAAAGACACACCAGAGACAATAACATATAGGGCGATGATATCATATGGAAAGTACTCAGTCAACTCCTTCGAATATAAGGTTTAGGGCTGTTGCAAAGTCCGCCCTGCCGCCTGCGGCGGCGGGAAAAAGAGGTTTGTGCGAGGACACCTCGCGCTCCGTCAGGGGACGGGCGTTCCCTGCACCCCTGCTTCTGATGACTTTTGCATAGCCCTGATATAAGGTCCAGGGCTATGGAATGCTCCGCAAGCCAGAGGCTTGCGACCTTCCCAGGGTTTTGGGATCGGGCTGCG
The DNA here is from genome assembly GCA_034437695.1 of Ktedonobacteraceae bacterium. Classification (GTDB taxonomy): domain Bacteria; phylum Chloroflexota; class Ktedonobacteria; order Ktedonobacterales; family Ktedonobacteraceae; genus Paraktedonobacter. Next base: position 11 of record DAOTTJ010000046.1, on the reverse strand, counting down.
AGCGTAGGGCT
>DAOTTJ010000045.1:0-4111 GCA_034437695.1 Ktedonobacteraceae bacterium | reverse complement strand
CTGCTGATCCCTGACCACCTGCACATCAAGCTGATAGATATCGGCCTGCTTCCAGAGCCAGGCTTCCACCTGCGCCGCGCTTTTCAACTGGCACCTTGTGCATAGCGCCTTAATATCGCCAAGATCGCTCTCCCGGTTTGCCAGTAGTGTAAGGACCAGAATATAGGAGATTTCAGGCAGAAAGATCTCTAGCAACGGCAACGTGAGCCAGGGCTTGCCATCTGGCACCGGACCAAGTATTTGCAGGAAATCTCCTATACTGTCACTCACCCATCTCTGGTTGAGCGCAACACTGTCGGCCACCCCATGAATCGCAGCCCGAAACCGCCGATAATCCTCGGTCTGCCTACTCATCCGCACATAGACATCCACGCACTCAGTCATCGACCGATTCCCGATTTGCGTGACCATGTATCCTCCACCAAGCAGAAGCAAGCGTAGAGGCTGTGTCACTCTGAGCGCCTTGAGTTCCTTTTCTAACTGCGTTAGATTGGCGATAATCTGGTCTTTATTCATCAACGGTTGTCCGGGCATCAGACACCTTCCTTTCCATAAACGCTGCACATGCCTTTATGGTTCACAATAGGATGCACAATCACCCTCGTGGCATGTAGCAGGTAGAGGAACGAGCAGGGACTCTCTGGCTCTGACTTTTTTGGCAAGAACTTATCCTCTAGCACAATCTTATCATGGTAAGATTATCCCAACTTTAAGCGAGGTAAACACAATGCAAAGGAGAGCGAAGCACCGACAAAGCTACACCAGAAAGATTTCCACAAATTTACCTCTGGATAAGAATGGCTAAAGAGAGAGAGAGTCGAAGTGACTCTCCAGGCAAAGAAAGAAGGAGAAAAAGTATGGCTCATGTCTATGGTATAGGCGGCGTCTTCATCTACGCTACCGATCCACAAGTGCTGGCGGACTGGTATGCCCTCCATTTTGGCATCGAATTTGCATACGATGAGAATAAGCGGAATTTCTGGCTGCTCTTTCCCTCACGCGACGATCGCGACCCCTCAAAACAAACCTCCACGGTTTTTTCCATCATACCAGCGAAGAACAGCCTGCATTCCCCACGCGGTGAATACATGATCAACTACAAGGTCGACGATCTGCCAGCCTTCATCGAGCAACTGGCATCGCGCGGCGTAGAAGCTGCTCCCATCGAGGATTACGGCCAGATCGGCCGCTTCACCTGGATCACCGACCCGGAAGGCAACCGTATCGAGCTGTATCAGCCGTTTGAGTGATCTCGTGCGCAGACACGGGATCGACAACTCTCACCCAGAGTAGAGATTACTCGCAACTGGATCGGTGAGTGCCACTCTCGCCCCAGTTTGCGCCGAGGAATAGATCTTTTCGATGATCCTCAAGGTCTCCAAACTCTCCATGCCGGTCGATACAAGAGAAGCTCTGGCCTGCTTGTGAGCCAGAGGCGGACCTTTCAGGACGACTAAAAGGTTCACAAAGGCTTCGGTCGGGGCTGTTCCTCTGCCGGTAATCTCGGCGAAGCTCGGTTTCAGTACGCGTCCATCAGACATCTGATGCGTCACAACAGGGGGCAAGGCATCGTACACAGGCTTAAATCTTTCAATAATAATGCTTCCTTTAGTTCCCCATATGTGCAGACGCTCAAAGACAGCGTTTGCTGGTGCACCAAAGTTAGCAGTAAAGGTGACCGCCAGGTTGTTATCGAAGTGGATAAGCGAACTCACGTATGTCTCGACCTCTTCACCATCCGGGTAGTACAACGATGCATCGACTGCGCGAGCCTTGTTGCCAACGAGATAGACGATCGTATCTATCGTGTGCCAACCCTGGCTCCACAACACACCGCCACCAGCCAGCAAAGGATCACGCCGCCAGTATTGCAACCGCTCAGCAGAGTGAGAAATAATCCCGTCAATACTAATGATCTTGCCCAACTCATCAGCACCAATTACCTTTTTTGCATAGCGATAGGCGCTCTCGTAGCGGCGTTGACTGCCCACCACCAGATAGGGATCACCTGGTTGGTTGGCCAGGCTCACCAGATGTCGCCCCTGCTCGTAGGTCAAAGCCAGCGGTTTATCGACCAGCACGTGCAGTTTTCTCTCCAGACATATCTTTACCTGGTAGTAATGCTTGGTATGCGGGGTGCTGATAATCACTGCATCAAGGTCTGCGTGTTCCTCTAGAAGTTTCTCAAGACTCTGCACATGCGTTGGATTCGCTGCTTCATTCCTATCTACACTGTAGACAGCAGTGCTCTGCAAGCCTAATTGCTTCAGATGCCTGTCAACAAATAACCTGTCTGAGTAGACTATATCGCAGATCGCGACAATCTCGACGCTCTCTGAACATTTCTCCACAAGATAACGCGCGTGCTGTCCAACGGCTTGCTCACCAAAGCCGACAAAGCCTATCTTTAGTTTTGTCATACACCTCGCCTCCCTGGCGATCAACGAGGATTGCCTTCATCACACTACACGCCATTCCAGGAAAGACGCTCACCTGGATCTCACTGAACAAACAGGTCTGCCTATGTTGGGTCCTCGTAGAAAAGTGCATCCTCGACGCGATATCCATCGGTGCGATCCTCCATAGGCAACTGCGTCCAATCGATTGGTTCGGTAATCGTTAGATGTTCAATCGCTCGATCCTGGATAGTTACGTGCAGAAGCGTGGGGGAATCTACGAGCGTAAAGTAAATCTTTGAGCGTTCGGCGACATAAAAGTTTTTCAGAAAAGACCGCTGGATTCTGGTATCATCCTTGACTTTCACTGTCTCGGTTAAACAACACATCTTTGCCTTGACGGTGCCAAAGAGGCTGATCGACTTAGGCCGGGGGCTTGACTCTACGTCTTGTTTCCAGAGCTGCTGAAAAAAGGCCGCTATCTGCGATACAGACCCGTTGAGAAAGAGATCCTGCGCCCTCCGCTCGTCTTCTACGCTGAGCGGCCAACCCATCAGCGTAAAACCCAGGATCTCTGCACCTCGCGTCGTCTCTACATGCGAACCAATCAGCACATCTCCCCACCAGCCGCGATTAAAACGAAACGCGGTGCTTACGACTCCGCCTCCGTCGCGACCCAGGCTATTGTAGTTGCCAATTCTAATGTCACCCTGCGGAAAGACGCAGTTGATGCTCAATCCGCGGTGAAGCTCATTGTAGTTGCCTATCACGATCTGCCGCTTTTGCTGGTTAGTAACGATGATCTCGTTCATCTTGTTATAGTTACCAATCGTCAGCGTACCATTGTTCGTGCCAGCCATTCCCCTCACTTCATTGCCGACCCCCAATGACAGGCATCCCGGAAGAATAGACCCGCTGAGAAAATTGTTTGCCCCTATCGTAACATCGTCGCCAGCGAGTTGTGCATTGTCCAGAATAGTGTCAGGGCCAATTTTGACCCGTTGCCCCTCAATGGCGGTGCCATTTCTAATGATGACACCTGCGCCGATCTCTGTGCCTCGTCTGATCTTGGCAAGCGGATTATCCAGAGTGAAATTCCCCTGGAGCGAAAGATCTATCAGTTCATCCGGGCTATAGTAGCCTTCTTTGAGCAGAGACCAGCCTGTATAAGCAAACATGCGCTCTGCCCCATTCGAGGTATCTATCTTTGTACGATAATTCGCGATCATCTGCTCTACATTCGTCGCGATGCTATCTTGTGGAACCAGACTCATAAATGTTTTTCCTCCAAATATTTCTTTGGTATCCAATGGCCTCAACGTCCAGATATGCCTGCGCTGCGTCCTATTGCTTGTTTTTGCTTCTCCCAGCGCTTGAAAAATTCGGGGCCATAGGGTATCCAGAGGGCATCCATTGCCTCTTGCAAAGGCAACCACCGGTACGTACTATGGCTGGCATCCAGATGGATATTGTTCGCAGTGCCGCTATAGTAGAAGGTCAGACCATGCACACGCAGCGTGTCGTAGTATTTTTTTCTCTGACTCACATCCGCCGTCTGCCATCCAAGATAGCCACTGTATTGAAGAAATTTTGCCTGTATGCCGGTCTCTTCGGCAATCTCGCGCAACGCTCCTTCAAGCGGCGTCTCATGATAAAAAAGTCCACCCTTTGGATATTCCCAACCTTGATTGTTGCGCCGCTGCATAACGAAAAAT
>DAOTTJ010000044.1:0-12397 GCA_034437695.1 Ktedonobacteraceae bacterium | reverse complement strand
GCCGGAGAGCATCGAGTATGTCGAGGCGCATGGGACCGCGACGGCGCTGGGCGATCCTATCGAGGTGCTGGCCCTGACGCAGGCGTTTGAGGCGAGCGGGAAGAGGGAGCCATTCTGTGCGCTGGGATCGGTGAAGACGAATATTGGCCACCTGGACGCGGCAGCGGGTATCGCGGGACTGCTCAAGACGGTCCTGGCCTTGCACTATCAGGCTATTCCCCCGAGTCTGCATTTTACCGAGCCGAACGCGCAGATCGACTTTGGCTCCAGTCCCTTCTATGTGCCGACGCATTTGCAGCCGTGGCCACGGGGAGCGACCCCCCGGCGAGCGGGCGTGAGTTCGTTTGGTATCGGTGGCACCAACGCCCATGTGGTGCTGGAAGAGGCTCCGGTGCAGGAGCCGTCCGCGCCCTCGCGTCCCTGGCACCTGCTCTGTCTCTCGGCCCGCACGGCGACGGCATTGCAGCAGGCGCGGACGGATCTGCGCGACTACCTGCGGACCCACCCGGAGACGGTGCTGGCCGACGTGGCGTCAACGTTACAGGTGGGCCGCCGCCGCTTTGCGCATCGGTGGACCCAGGTTTGTCGGGACCAGGGGGAGGCGATCGGGCAGCTTGAGGCGGAGCCGGGACGTGCGCAGGTGGTGTCGGAGACGCGCCGGCCACGGGTGGTCTTTCTCTTTCCGGGTCAGGGGGTGCAGGAGGTGCAGATGGGTCGGGAACTCTATGAGCAGGAGCCGATCTTTCGCGAGGCGTTGACGCGCTGCGTGCAGATTGTGCAGCCGTGGCTGGGGCTGGATATCCGGGACGTGCTCTATCCGCCGCGAGGCAGTGAGCAGGAGGAGTGGGCACGCGAGCGGATACAGGAGACGTGGCTGGGGCAGCCGGTGCTGGTGGCGGTGGAGTACGCGCTGGCGTGTCAGTGGCAGAGCTGGGGGATCGAGGCGGAGGTGGTGCTGGGGCAGAGCCTGGGCGAGTATGTGGCGGCCTGTATCGCGGGCGTGTTCAGCCTGCAGGAGATGCTGCGACTGGTGAGTGTGCGGGGACGGTTGATGCAGGAGACGGGAGAGGGAGCGATGCTGGTGGTGTGGTGGTCGGAGGAGCGGGTGCGGAGGTGGTTGGAGCATCGGGGGGAGACGAAGCTGGAACTGGCGGGGGTGTATGGAGGGGAGCAGTGTGTGCTGGCGGGGCCGTGTGAGGAGATAGCGAAGGTGGAGCAAGAGTGGAAGGGGGAGCAGGTGGCGTGTCGGCGGATGCCGGTGAGGCAGGCGTATCACTCGGGGCAGATGGATGGCATTGTGCAGCGTTACGAGGCGGAGATACGACAGGGGAGGCGGCAGGGACCACAGAAGCGGATGCTCTCGAATGTAACGGGGGGGTGGTTGAAGGAGGAGGAGGCGAAGGATGTGGGGTACTGGGTGCGGCAGATGCGGGAGCCGGTGCGCCTGGGAGAGAATCTGGCGGTGGTGTTGGAGGAGGAGGGAAATGTGTTGATCGAGGTGGGACCGGGGCAGACGTTGCAGGGGCAGGTGAGGAGGATGGTGGGCAGGAGTCGGGAGGTGGTGACCTCGTTGGGAGCAGGAGAGGAGGTGAGGGAACTGGTGCGAGGGCTGGGGCAGGTATGGGAGCAGGGAGTGGAGCCGAACTGGGAGGCGTGTGCAGGGCAGCAGAGGCGCAGGAGAGTGCCGTTGCCGACCTATCCCTTTGAGCGGCAGCGCTACTGGGTCGAGCCGCACAGTCCTGCTCGGCAGGTCGCTGTTACCCCTGCACGGGTCGGGAAAGAGCCGGATCTGACGCGCTGGTTCTACTCACCAGCCTGGAAGAGCGCTTTCATCGAGCCAGTGAGCGCGGAGGAATTGAGCGCTCACCAGACAAACTGGCTAGTCTTTGCGTGTCAGGCGGACCTTGATACGGCCTTGATCGAACGCTTGCGGCAGAGCGGCCAGCGTGTAACATGTGTTCGGACTGCCGGAGAATTTGCACGCCCAAGTGAACATGAATATACCCTCGATCCAGCGCAGCAGGCTCACTACGTAGCCCTCCTGAAAAGTCTGAGCACTGAGAACCGCGTGCCGAACAGAATTATCCACCTGTGGAGCATAGAGAGCATCGCTACTGGTCATCAAGATAGCACCGATGAAGCCAGCGTGGCACGGTGCAGGCAGAGCCAGAACCTGGGATTCTATAGCCTGTTGTTCATTGCCCAGGCGCTTGGAGAGAATGGCATCCAGACACCAGTCTCTCTGAAAGTTGTATCGAATAACCTTCAGAGTGTTACGGGTGACGAAATGCTCTCTCCTGCCGCAGCAACTCTGCTCGGCCCCTGCAAGGTTATTCCACAGGAGTACCCTGGCGTAACTTGTACCTCCATCGACCTTGACATCACGGAAGGTCGCACAGGGGGGAACGCCAATGTGTGCGAGCAACTTTTTACTGAGTGTGTCAGCGCCTTGTCCGACCCGGTTGTCGCGTATCGAGGCAAGCGGCGCTGGGTACAGTGCTTTGAGCCAGCTCCTCTGTCCACGCGAGCAAAGCAGCATGCCAGGTTACGCCAGGGCGGTGTGTACCTGCTGGTTGGTGGAACAGGTGGAATCGGCCTGGCCCTGGCAGAACACCTGACACGTACAGTCCAGGCAAAGCTGGTTCTGACTGGCCGTTCGCCATTTCCTCCCAGAGAGGAGTGGGCTGACTGGCTGACGCACCACCTGGCCACCGATCGCATAAGTGAGCGGATACGCCATGTACAGCGCCTGGAGAGCCTGGGAGCGGAAGTGCTGCTTTTGCAGGCCGATGTTACCAGCATGGAGCACATGCAACGCGTACTGGCTCACACAAGCGAACGCTTCGGGCAACTGCACGGCGTTTTTCATCTCGCAGGTGTGCCGGGTGCTGGGCTGATACAATTCAAAGATGCATCTATGGCCGAGACAGTTTTTGCTCCCAAAGTCTATGGCACGCTTGTCCTGGCGCACCTGCTCAAAGATAGAGCACTGGATTTTCTGGTTCTCTTCTCCTCGATTGCCGCGATCTATGGCGGTACCGGCCAGGTTGACTACTGTGCTGCCAATGCCTTTTTGGATGCTTTTGCTCAGTCGCGTACCGAGCAACAGAGCTGGCGTACATTGGCGATTGACTGGAGCGCGTGGCAGTGGGACGCCTGGCAAGAAGTTGCCATGGCAAGTATGCCAGAGGTACAAAATCATTTCAAGCAGTTGCGTGAGACCTATGGGATCACGTTTCAGGAGGGCATGGAGGTCTTGGAGCGCGTGCTCGCTGGCGATTTCCCGCAGATCGTTGTCTCCACGCAGGACCTCCAGCGTGTTGTCGAGCAGCACGACGCGAGTGCGACCGCCAGCCTGTTGCAGAGACTCAGCGTCGAGCATACCTCTGCCAGACGGACCTCCCAGCGTGCAGTTGATGCGTATAGTGCACCAGATAATGAGCTTGAGCGCCAGGTAGTTGACATCTGGCAGGAACTCTTTGGTATCGAGCAGATCAGCGTGGTGGATAGCTTTTTCGACCTCGGCGGGCATTCTCTGCTGGCGATCCAGTTGATCTCGCGTTTGCGCGAAAGCTTTGCCGTGGATATCCCCGTGGCCAGCCTTTTCGAGGCACAAACTGTGCGAGGTGTGGCCAGCGTGATTCAGAATGCCCGCCAGAATGAAGAGCAGCTCAGGGAAATGGCTCAGCTTCTCGCGGAGATCGAAAGTTTATCGCAAAAAGAAGTCCAGGAGAGCCTGGCTCATGAACTGGACCAGGATCAGGAGAAAGTATAGTGGAAGAGTATACAAAACGCCTGTCGGCTCTCTCTCCAGAACAGCGTCGACTTTTTGAACTGCGTATGAAACATAGAGAATCGCACGCCTTCGCGGAGCAGCACGAGAGCACCTTTTCATCTGCCACGCACTCCGAGGTGTCTGTTCAGCCCGAAGTGAGAAGTGAGCCTGCCATAGATCGGAAGATGCGCTTCAGCATTTTCTACTTCTCTGATATCGTGACCGCCAACGACACGGATAACAAATATCGTCTCCTGCTTGAAACCGCGAAATTTGCCGATCAGCACGGTTTTGAGGCCATCTGGGTACCGGAGCGCCACTTTCAGGAATTTGGTGGTCTCTATCCCAACCCGACCGTCCTTGCCGCAGCCCTGGCCATGGTGACCAGCCATGTCCAGTTGCGTGCAGGTAGCCTGGTCTTGCCACTGCATAACCCGATCAGAGTGGCTGAAGACTGGTCAGTGATTGATAACCTGTCGCAAGGCAGAGTCGCGATCTCGCTAGCTGCTGGTTGGCATCCTGCTGATTTTGTCCTGGCACCCGCGTCCTTTGCGCAGCGCAAAGAGGTAATGTTCCAGGGGATCGAGACGATTCGCCAGCTCTGGCGTGGAGAGGCTCTCAGCCTGGAAGATGCACAGGGAGCACCAGTTGAGATCCATATCCAACCGCGTCCGCTCCAGCCCAGTCTGCCCATATGGGTGACGACTTCTGGACACCCTGCAACCTGGAGCAGGGCGGGTGAGATCGGTGCGCACGTGTTAGCAGCTCTGATCGGACAGAGTTTTGAAGACCTGGCAGGCAAGATAGCCCTGTACCGCGAGAGTTTAGAGTGTCACGGCCACGACCCGGCTCAGGGACGTGTCTCACTAATGCTGCACACCTTTCTTGGCGAAGACGATAGCGTGGTCAAGGAGCAGGTCAGAGAGCCGTTAAAAGCATATATCGCCACCTTTATGAAACAGCACGAAGGCAGTGCTACGGGCCAGGAAGAGAGCATACACAGCCCGGAGCAGGTCAGCGATATGAAGCAGCAATTGCTTGATTTTGCCTTTGAACGTTACTTTAATGCATATTCCTTACTTGGCACACTGCCCAGATGCGCCAGGCTGATCGATCGCTTGCAGCAGATAGGCGTTGATGAAGTTGCGTGTTTGATCGATTTTGGCCTGGATCTTGCGACCATTCTACAGGGAATGCAGCGGCTAGTTGTGCTCAAAGAACAGTACGAGTGATAGATTTAGTAGAAGCGAGGTAGGTACATCATGCATCAACTGGAGCCAGTCTCAACACCCGCAGCGTCTCCGCAATCGCGGAAGCAAAGACGTTTGCGTACGCGCATCCAGCGCATACTCCTGATCACTCTGGCGGTTCTGCTCATTCTGTGTGGAACGCTTGGTGGCATCGGTCTCTGGCTGGGTCGTCGCGTTCTGCCCCAGACGACTGGCACCCTCGTGGTGGCTGGCCTGGAGCAGAAGGTCCAGGTCGATCGGGACCAGTGGGGCGTACCCGCGATTACGGGGTCTAGTCTCCACGACCTAGTCTTTGCCCAGGGGTACGTAACCGCGCAGGATCGTCTGTTTGAGATGGAGTTCAATCGTCGGATTGCCAGGGGACGTTTAGCGGAGATGTTCGGACGTGGACCCAAAGACGAGATTCTGCACTTTGATATGTTTATCCACACTCTAAACCTGTATGGTGCCGCCCAGGCGAATCTCAGCAAACTGGATGCCCGGACTAGGATCGAATTGCAGGCATATGTCGATGGAGTTAACGCCTTTCTGAAGACACACCAGGGCGATTTGCCCCTGGAATTTAGCATTCTCAATATCAAACCCGACCCCTGGACCTTAGCGGACTGCCTGGCTTACGGTGGTGTGCTGGAACTGGCGCTCGATTATAGTTGGTACTACAAATACACCCGTGCGTTGATACTGGCGAAAGCCGGGCCAGCCGTCACAGCGGCGCTTTTTCCACCTTATCCCACGACCAATCCCACACTGATCGGACCCTCTGGCCAGGCTGAAGCGTTATCCTCTTCTATAACCAGTACGCCGGCAGCCATGCCATCGCTCTCTCCCTCGTTAAGCGCGTCCTTTGCCCGACTCTCGCCTGATGTACTCGACAACGCCGCCGTCATTCAAACATTGTTGGGCAACGTCAGTGACGGTCTGGGGAGCAATAACTGGGTGATAGATGGCACAAAAACAACAACAGGGATGCCGTTGCTGGCCAATGATCCTCACCTGGGCATCAAAATGCCCTCGATCTGGTACGAAGTCGCGCTCCACTCACCGGGCTTCGACGCGATCGGGTTCTCGTTTCCGGGCCTACCGGGCATCGTTATTGGGCACAACGATGCCATCGCCTGGGGTTTAACCAACGTTGGCACAGATGATGCTGATCTCTACCTGGAAAAGCTCGATCTCGTGAGGCATCCCGGCGAATACCTGTATAACGGGCAATGGTTATCGCTGCAAACGCGTAAAGAGACCATCCATATTCGTGGTGAGAGCCAGCCGTACACCTTCACCGTCACATCCACGGTCCACGGTCCATTGCTCAACAGCGTCGTCGACGATTTGAACCACTCTGCCCCGGTCGCGCTCAAGTGGGCGGCCCTCCAGCCCCAAGCTGATTTCTCGGGATTTTTTCAGCTTGATTTTGCGACGAACTGGCAAGAGTTCAATGCTGCCATTAATCACATCTCGGTAGGTCAGAACTTTATCTACGCGGATATCAGAGGGAATATTGGTTATCGAATGTCGGGGCTGCTTCCTCTGCGTTCGGCTGATAATGACAACCTGCCAGTAGATGGGAGTACCTCGGCGCATGAGTGGCACGGCTATGTGCCGCAGACAGAGATGCCCTCGCTCTATAATCCTCCAACGCATATCATAGTTACGGCCAATAACCAGATTGTACCTGCCAGCTATCCCGTCTACGTTACCTCGCTGTGGGACCAGGGATACCGTGCGCGGCGCATCACTGATCTACTGTTGCCGCAGCCCCAGTTAAGTATTGCTGATTATGAAAAGATCCAGGCGGATGTCTTTTCCGTTCCTGCCGCGCAGTTGACGCCGTTCTTTGTGGCTGCCGCTGCCGGAAAGCGTGGGGATGTTGGCCTCGCGGGCAAGCTATTACAGAACTGGGATTTTACCATGAGCAGTGAGGGTTCGGCGGCGGCTGTCTTTGAGACGACCGTGGGCAATCTCCTACGCAACTTGCTGGAGCCATTGCTGGGAAAAACAGTGTATAACATCTATGCCGCCAATATCATCGAGAGCAATCTTTTTCTGGTGCTGATTACATTACTCAATCATCCCCAATCACCCTTCTTCACCGGGGCATCAGGCAGCGACCTACAACTCGCACGTGATAGCGCAATTGATCGGGCTATACAGTCAGCAGTCAGCCAGCTTCGAGTGCAACTGGGCAACGATCCAGCGCAGTGGCAGTGGGGGCAACTGCACCAGGCACATTTTGACCATCCTCTGGCGGGTGTCTTCCCATTCAACTACCTTTTCGGCGTTGCGCCTGTCAATCGTGCGGGCGATAGCGCCACCATCAACACAGGTGGCAACGGTGGATTTCTGGCCGACCCACCGGATTACAGCCAGCAGGTCGTTTCATCAATGCGCGAAATCATCGATCTTGGAGATCTGGATAACTCGCTCTGGGTGATTACTACCGGCGAATCGGGCCAGCCCTTCTCGGCGCACTATAGCGACCTGATTGCGCTCTGGAACCAGAATCAATATCAACCCATGACCTTTTCTCGTCAGGCCGAAAACCGAGCCGCCCGCGATGAATTGCTTCTGGAGCCGGGTTCATGAGTCAGCCAGTGTAGCGGTACGTGTTGCAGAAAAGAGACAGCCAGTTTGCCCTCTTCTCTCTAGCCGGTAAGGACCACCTTACCGGTCAGAGAAAGCAGAGGTCCACCGATGGGGAGAGCGGTCTGTAGTCTGAAGCAGATCCACTTCCTGGCGCTAGACAACTGGTCGGTATCCATGTTTCTGCTCTAAGAACTCGGATGAGCACCTGCGCTCCCAGGTCCAGTTCTAGCAGGTCAGGCGGTTATAAAGATTCTGGATGGCGGACCCAGGAAGCACGGACAACTCCGCTTGCAAGACATCTCGGCAGCGTTGATATTGACGTAGAGCCTGCCCTCGTTTGTGCTGACGCAGATAACAGCGCATCAGGCCATAGTGCGCATCTTCCAGACAATTGTCCATTGCCAGCATCTGCTGCCAGTGGAGCATACATTCGTCAAGTTCGCCTTTGCTCCAGGCAATTTGCGCGAGTTGTTTACGGGCTTCCAGGTAGGTCTGACACAACTCATCGCGGCGAAAGCGGCACCAGTCGCCGTTAAATGGCTGGACGTAGTCACCGCAGTACAGGTCGATCATCTGAGTGAACTCTGTTTTTGCTGTATCGTTGGTCGTCGCCTGTTTAGCTTTCATATAGTGCTTTTTGAAGGCAGCGACATCGTACCAGACCTGATTTTCGTAGTGAGAGGCCAGATTGAGGGTATAGGTACCGTGATGAGAGACCACGCAGGACTCACCGACTGTTTTGCGCAGATAGTAGATCGTTGAACGAAATGTCTGATCGATCGGATCATCAGCTTCGGGCCAGAGAGCACTGATGATCTGCTCTTTGCGTTGAGGCGATCCACGGTCGAGCAAAAAGAAGAAGAGTTCCATAGCTCTGGCCATGCGCCAGCCAGTGAGACGATTACCTTCACGTATGACCATCGGTTCACCCAGCGCCTGAATTTTCAGTTCAGGCTGGCGAGTGGATACAGGCGTCAGTACTGGTTGGTGTGGGGTTTCCTTACTGGGGGAGAGTGAGAGTTCCAGATGGAGAGCCGATCTCAGTGCATCCATTTCTGGCAGCGTATTGACAATATAAAGGAGTTCTGGAAAGCGATGTAATTCAGTGAGGACGACCTGGTGATAATGCTCGTGGACAAAGAGAATGCTGCCGACCTGTGCCAGGTAGCGCACACTTTCGCGTATCTGTCCGTTGGCGACCTGGCAGGCAGCCAGGCGGAGCAGTACCTGAAGCTGCTCGCGTTGCAGACAGATCGTGTTGAGCGCAGTTGCGACACGGGTCAGATAGTGATATGCCTGGTCGTACTGATTTTGCCAGAGCAGGATCGTGCCATAGCTTAACAGGTACCTGAGTTGTTGGCAGTCTATATCTGTATCAGTAGAAGCCAGGCTGTCGGGTTCTGTTATCAACAGAGACGCGGTTGAGGTATCCTCTGCGAAGAGATACGTAAGAGCCAGCGTGCAGAGGGCGCTCTGAATCATACCAGTATCTCCGATCCGACGGGCCAGAGCGAGACCCTCGCCGGTAGTTGTCAACGATTGGGCATAGAGTTTCTGGTCCTGATAAAGATCACCTAGCTGAATCAGAGCCAGAGCCTCTCCCCGTTGAAAGAGCAAAGGGCTACGAGCGAGCGTCAAGGCGCGAGAAAAACAGGTTTCGGCTTCGCTGTAAAGGCCCTGGCGCTGTTTCATTGCCCCCTTACAAATGAGATTGTATACTCTATCATACGAGCCAGGACAGTCTGTTTCACACGCGATGGAGCGGGCCAGGTGATATTCTGCGAGCGTGAAATTGTCAATCGCGCTGTACATACTGGCCAGGCCGCGATGGACCTGTAGAACATACCGGGGTTGACCTGGAAGATGTTCCCATAACTGAAGTGCTTTCTGGAGATAAGCAATGCCGGCCATGAAATCTCCACTGAACTGTGTATATATCCCCAGGTAGGTAACAGTCAGAGCCTGGAGTTGTGTATCGTCTGGTAGTATCTGGGCGAGTGTTTCCTGATAGACTGTTTGGGCCAGACGGTAGTCTCCCAGAGAAAGGAGAGCCAGGCATTTCGTCATGGCTATTTCTGCTGACAGACGTTGCGTATCCAGACTGGAGGGAGAGAACTGGCCAGGCGTAGTGAGTGCTGTATCGAGTAGGGCAAGCGCCTGAGTATAGGCATGTTCTGTGAGATAGATAGACGCGCGGATCAACAATAACTCGGGCTGGTGGGCAGTAGTTGTTGGAGGGAGGGTATCAATCCAGTCGGCAATGCTCCTGGCTTGGTGCTGATTCAGTAGATCGGGTGTACATTCTCTGATCAGCTCGATTGCAAGATCGTCGCTCCTGGCCTGGAAAGCATGATAGATCGCCTGTTTGTACAGATGCACGCTTCTCATGATGTTAGCCGCACGCAGATGCAGAATAGTAAACAGATCGGGGGCTTGCTGGTAAAGATCCTCGTTGAGCAATTGACGTAAAAGAGGGTGGCAGACATACACAATCTGCGAGCCATCCTCAATGGATGTGAGGAAAAAGCCTTGCCATTCTAACCGTTGTAGGCGTTCGGCGGCGTCTGTGATGCCTGCTAACGCATTGCAGAAAGCGGGTGTCAAGTGTTGCAGAACAAGGATCTCTTGCAGAAAAGAGCGAGTTGCCAGGTCGTTTTTAAAGACCTCATTAGCGAAATAAGCCAGCAGGTGCTGGCGCTGTAGTTGTCTTGGAGAGGCAGTTGGTTCAGGAGAAACGCTCTGTCTGAACAAAGTGAGGTGGATATCGCCCAGACGTGTCCCGATGAGCAGACCGGTAATCCATCCATCGAACGTCTCGGCGAGTCGGGTGGCTTCTTGCTCATCGAACTGGTCAGTTCCCTGGATAACGGCCAGTTCTTGCAGTTCATGGGGTGTGAAGCGCAAGAGATCACTACTGATGCCAGCCACCTCGAGGTGGGCAAGGAGGGGAGCCAGTTCGAGGTCTGGTCTGACGCGGCTCTCAATGATCACAGTGCAGCGAGCAGGCAGTTGGCGCAAGAGTCGATTCATACATGCGTTCACCACTTTGTTCTCATTGACTTCGTGATAATTGCAGAGGATGAGCGCAAAATGTTCGGGGATTTCGGTAGTCATGGCCGCGGCCAGTATATCGATGATAGCCTCAAATGTCTGAACGTGTACCGAGTGGTCTGTATCGATAGTACCAAGACCTTCCAGGAGCGAATCGAGTGAGGGACAGAACGTTGGAAAGCGGTGGCGTATACTGGCTAGAAGATACGTGAGGAATGTCGTTTTATCGGTATCTGCAGGTTCAAGCAAGTACCAGCAACAGGCGGTCATGGTATGCCTGGCGAAATCAGCCAGCAGAGTAGTTTTGCCATAGCCAGCGGGGGCACAGACCAGGATAAGCTTATAACAAGGCGAACTTTCCAGGCGTTCCAGAGATGTGCCACAAACAAATTCATTGAGTTTGGCGACAAGGGAGGCGCGGTGCAGGATAGTGTGCGGTAACGTGGGACTGATAATCTTTCTCAATCGATGTGAGTTGCACACAGATTCTCTCCTTTCCTGAACAGGTTATGTCATGACGCCGTGAACAGCACGGGTAGATATCGAAGAGAGTTGTCTACCTCTTGTCAAAGATAGCTACTAAGATCTTGCGAAAGTGCTTCTAGCAACTCTGACTGATTTTCGCGCAGAAAAAAATAATCACCAGCGAAAAAGCGAGCGTTGAAAGAACTACTTGTATGTATATCGCATGCTTTTATAGATTCATCTGGGGCCTCTTTATCCTAGAGTCCACTAAATGCAGAGATCGAGCAAGCAAGTGGTTGTTCATCAGTCTATTGATACGTTTCGCAAAGCTCAAAATCAGCACGTAAAAGAGGCAATAAAATCTACAAAAGCTCTACGTTTTGCATTATCTCTTCTGGTGTTCCGTTGATACAACGCAATTCTTCCAGACCCCCTTTTTCAGGTAATTTATAGGTAAAAGATGTGATATGAATAGGGAGAGCGCTATATGCAGAAATTGTAAGATATGAAGGTCCAGTTCTGTTCCCCTTTCGACGTGATAAATGACCTACCATATCAGCAACTTTTGCCCTCAAACATGAATAGTTGTCCTCAATCTTGAGCAGCACAGTTATTGGGAACGGGTCAAGCCGCTCCACAAGCGAATGGTTGCAAATCATTTTTGTAAATGAGGAAATGTCATTTATCAGACAAGATGTAAATGTGCTCGCTCTGTGGGAGGAATTCCGCACGTTGCGGCAAATGCAACTGATACGATTTGCACAGGTCGTCGATCATGACAGAGAGTGGAGTCAGAAAGATATCCAGATCTTCCATCGTAAGCTCCTTGAAGTTGATTGCTTGAGCTTACTTTAGAGTCTGGATACCTGTTTTTCAAGCGGTTGGGAACGTACACCAAGCATTTATATCATTAACACCCAGCTTCCCTCACTGGAGACAAGTAGAGTGTGTAGTATCGCCCATATCCAAAACTATCTCCATCGCAGTACTGCGTCCAAAACGGTCCTGATCCTAAGTCGGCATAGACAGAACCGGACCAATTGTGTGCCAGCATCCAATCATAGGAAACACCGTTCAGGTTATAGTAACCTGAACACTCCGTGTAGACGGTGAGGGCAGGGACAGTGGCATAGCTGATAAGTTCAACACCAGATGATTGAGATGTACACAGATCTGCCCTGGCTGGTTCGGCGGGATGGGTTACTGCTCTCTGCTGAATGGTGGAAGTGGTGGAAGCGCTGTGAGTTACTGCGAGCGCTGGTACACCACCCAT
>DAOTTJ010000043.1:0-14589 GCA_034437695.1 Ktedonobacteraceae bacterium | reverse complement strand
CGGCTATGCCCTGGGGCATAGTATCGGTCGGTACTATATAGATCTCTTTCTCTGTCAGTTGGATGACCTGGGCAGCGCTGAGGATGACGTTGCTGTTGTTGGGTAAGAGAATGACTTTGTCAGATGGAACGGTATTCACTGCCTCTAATAGCTCTTCGGTGCTGGGGTTCATGGTCTGACCACCCGAAACTATCTCATTGACGCCCAGACCTTTAAAAACCTCGACAAAACCCGCTCCGGCCACGACGGCCACGGTCGCAATCGGCAGACGAGCTGGCGCTTGAGACTCATCATCTGCGTGCTCGGCCGCGCTCTCGGCTGCATAGGCCAGACTCTGCTCTTGCAGGTTCTCAATGTTGATGTCGAGCAGACTCCCCAGACCCACTCCGTAGTCGAGGATCTTGCCTGGCCACTCGGTATGCGTATGCACTTTGAGCATCTGCTCGTCACCCGCCACAACCGTTGAAACTCCACCCATGTCGAGAATCGTCTGGCGGATCTGCTCGACGTTCAGCTTCTCACCCTGCAATAGAAAGACCACTTCGTAACCAAATTCTTCTTCAACGCTCACCACACCCTTCTTGAAGCTATTCACCAGTTCCTGCACACTCTGTCGACCGGGACGCTCCACTACGACCGCGCTACTGGCTTCGCCGCGCATATACCGCGCAATCCCCTCCAGCACGGTGCAGAAACCCTGTCCCCCCGAATCAACGACGCCCGCCTGCTTCAAGGTGGGCAAGAGATCGGGGGTACGCGCGACTGACAGACGAGCAGCCGTGAGCATCTCCTGGATTAGCCCGACGAGATCGTCTCCGCGTTCCGCGCTGACCTGCGCCGCTTCAGCGGTCTCACGCACCACTGTCAAGATAGTGCCTTCCACCGGCTTGATCACGGCGCGATAGGCCAGGCGCTGAGCCTCCTGCATGGCCTGCGCCAGCTCAGGAGCGGTAAACGTCACTTTTTTATCCAGACCTTGCGCAAGGCCGCGCAAGATCTGCGATAAAATCACCCCGGAATTGCCCCGCGCTCCCAGCAGCGCTCCATGCGCGAGCTTCGCGGCAATCACCGCCGCCGAGGTCTCCTCACTGCTCTCGATCCCTTTAACCGCGGCCTGCATGGTCTTGGACATATTTGAACCGGTATCGCCATCCGGGACGGGGAAAACGTTGAGCGCATTGATCTGCTCACGGTGTTGCTCCAACCAGGCCGCGCCGCTCAAAAAGGCTTTTTTTAAATCCTGCCCATCAAAAACACTGATACGACGGGGCTGCGAACGCGCTGGACGGACTGAGAGGTATGATGTTTGATCCTGCTGCATAATGGCTCCCGGAAGTCCCATCGCTCATTCGTAAGCGGGACCCTCCATGTCTCTCGTTATGGATTTGTCAGTTCTGTCACGTCGCCCAGACCCTGTACATTGACGTTAACCTGGAAAACAGGGGTATCCAGCATCTTCTCTACAGAAAACTTGACACTACTCATGATATTATGAGTAATCTCAGTAATACGCAGACCATGTTCTAGCGCGACGTACACTTCAATAATGAGTCGTTGGTTGACGACGCGTATCCTTACGCCTTGATTAACCAGTTCCGGCGATAAAAGCACAGGCCGCCCATTGTGCAGGTACGGAGCTGTGATACCGACGACACCATAACACTCGGTAATGGCACGAACTGCAATGGTGTGAATAGCATTCGGGAGTACTTCAATTCTGCCCAGAGGATGCAATCCTCGTTGAAGTCGGATGGCAGTTGTCTTTGACATACGGCGGTTCTTCTCTTTCGCTCTTGCCAAATTAAGCCAGAACATGTTATACTCGCATGGCATTCTCGCGCGGGTTTCCCTATACATTCAGATATTGCCCGGCGATAGCTTTTTTCTAAGACTACCGATCTATCGTGTGATAGAACAGATTGGAAAGAACATAACACAGCTACCCTGGATAGTCAAGAGAGAGGGAACCAGGGCGCAGAGCGGCGCGTTCAGGCGCACCCTCTGATTATAAAAGGGAGGAGACTTGTAACATGTCAGGACGTTGCGAAATTTGTGAACGAAAACCAATGCATGGAAATAACGTCAGCTTCTCACAGCGCCGCACCCGTCGTCGCTTTGTGCTGAATGTCCAGCATCGCCGGCTCGAAATAAACGGCGTGATGCGCACAGTAAATGTCTGCACCCGCTGTCTACGCACAATGAGCAAGCTGCCGAAAGAGCGCTAAACGTTCGCTAGGCAGCTACCAGGGACCGTGTAACCCGCGATGGGAGCGCGGTTCTCTTTTTTTTCTAGATAAAAGAAAACGTGCCGCGCTGCCTGCCACAACGCGTACACGTTCTCTCTTCAGATACGATGCTTTTAGTCGACCTTCAATTGATAACCGGCTGCCTCAGCCGCCAGACAGGCCGCACCAACTACACCCGAGAAATCCCCCAGGCGCGTGCGCACAATCTTGGTCTGGCTGGCCGGCTGACTTAGCGCGATGGACAGCGCACGACTGCTTGCCCGCTCAAACAATAGGTCGATAGCTTCAATCACTCCACCACCCAGGATGATACACTCGGGATTGTAGAAGTTGATCACCGACCCCAGCGCATACCCCAGATAATCGGCAGCCTCGGTGACAACTTCGATGGTCAGGGCGTCGTTCTGCTTGATGGCCTCGGCCAGCAGACCCGAACGAATGATAGCCTCACCCTGCTTTAACTGTTGCGCAGCCTCATCAGCCAACATCGATTTGCGACCGTGATGGATCTCGGCCATGATGGCTTTGGTAATCGCTGTGCGCGAGGCATACGCCTCCAGGCATCCTCTGTTCCCACAGCCGCAGATGCGCCCACCGGCATTGATAGTCATATGGCCAAGCTCGCCCGCAGTACCCGACTCACCCGTGTACATGCGACCATTCTGGACAATGCCCCCGCCGATCCCGGTTCCCACAAAGGCACAGACAAAGTTCTGGTACCCTTGCCCGGCTCCATAGATCAGCTCGCCTACAGTCGCGACCTCGACATCGTTGCCCACATAGACGGGCTTCGCAAACTGCTGACCCAACAGTTCGTTCAGGTTCAGGTTGCGCACGCCCAGGTTGGGGGTCTCTAGAATAACTCCATTCTTGCGGTCGATCTGTCCGGCAGCACCCACACCGATAGCGACGATCTCGGATTTATCCGCCAGACTCGCCGCCGCAATAGCCTCGGTAGCCATCTCTGAGGTCCGCTTCGAGATAAATTCCTGACCCTTCTCGGCTTTGGTACGCTTGCGCACCGAGGCCACCACCTCACCGCTCGTCACATCGACAACTGACGCCAGGACTTTGGTCCCTCCCAGGTCGATACCCAGCGCATACACAGGCTTGTGTGTCATACTCCACCTACTTTCGACTAAATGGCAGGCTCAAACCAGGCGCTACATCCAGGTCAAGGCCGTGCCGCTCACCACGCGAAAGATGAAAAAATGCAGCGCTCGCGATCATCGCTGCATTATCTGTGCAAAAAGCTACAGGTGGATAGGTAAGACGGATATTCAGTGGGCGCAATTCCTGCTGTAGACGCGCACGAAGCGCACTGTTCGCCGCTACTCCACCAGCCAACACAACCTGTTTGACCTGGTACTCCTGGGCTGCCAGGCGCGTTTTCGTCGCCAGTACATCTACTACTGCTTCTTGAAAACTAGCGGCCAGCATCGGGATATCTATGCCCTGTTGCCGGGCCGCCAGCCCCATCTGCGTATAGCGACTTATCTGCTTTTGACTGCCCCCGGCAGTCGATGCGGTCTCGGTCGCAAGCTCTGTGGTCGTCGCACCTTCGGCGAGGTGCAGAACCGCAGTCTTCAGACCGCTAAAGCTGAAATCGTAGGTATTGCGCAGCCAGGCACGCGGCAAAGGATAGGCCTTGCGAGCCACGGTCGGCGACTGACCGGTCTGGCGCAACGCTTCTTCAGCCTGCTGAGCCGCATGCTGGATCGACGGACCACCCGGATAAGCCAGACCCAGAATCCGCGCCACCTTATCAAAAGCTTCACCCGCAGCGTCGTCTCTGGTCTGCCCCAATAACTCGTACTGACCGTGAGCGCTCATCAGCACCAGCTCGCTGTGCGCACCTGAGATCACCAGGCACAGCAGGGGAAAGCGCGGCTCGTCCTCGTCGCTGGCCTCGCGCAACCAGTTCGCATAGATATGCGCCTCCAGATGGTTGACTCCCAGAAAAGGCAGGTCGTAGACCATTGCGAGCGTCTTACCCACGGTCAGCCCGACCAGCAGGGAACCGGCCAGACCCGGACCATAGGTCGCAGCCACGGCGTCGATCTCCTGCCAGGCACAGTGAGCCTGCTCCAGGGCGCTCTCAATTACCGGGAGCACCGCCGCTAACTGCTGACGCGAAGCCACTTCAGGCACGACACCACCGTAGCGATTATGGATCTCGATCTGCGAGGCTACCACATCGGAAAGGATCAGATGGCCATCCCTCACAAGCGCAGCCCCCGTCTCATCACAAGAACTCTCAATACCAAGTACCAGCATGCACGCAGTCCCTCACAAAAAGAACACGATCCCTCGCAAAACAACCGACCAAGCGCTCCACCATACGACGCTACTGCACCTCAAGCTTCGTGAGCAAGGCAGCTTTAAGCTCATAGAAACGCTCTTTATAGGCCGGGGAATTAATCTCATCCGTCCACATAATCAAAGCATCCTCCTGATTATCGCTATAGTAGCGATGGCGCAAACCAGCCTCGCGAAAGCCATATTTGCGATAGAGATTCTGAGCGTTATAGTTGGTCACGCGCACTTCGAGCGTGACCCACTTTGCCCCAATCTCATAGGCAATATCGATAAGACTGGCGAGCATATACTCGCCCAGACCGCGACGGCGATGGTTGGGATGCATCGCGATGGTTGTCACGTGTGCTTCATCGACCATCAACCATAAACCAGCAAAACCTACTATCGAGGCCAGGTTCGGCGACGAAATCGTCGTGGTCGTCCGGCCAGGTAGAAAAGAAAGCGAGAAGAAACGTCGGGGCTTTTCTATATCCGAAACAACCACCGGCACGCTCTCCTGCGTAATCTGTTTATCGCGTAACACAATATAATGAGCCCAGCGATTATCCTGTAACTCCTTGCGGTAGGCGCTGGGAGGCCAGGTAGACGGATAGGCCAGACGCTCGATCTCGACGACGCGAGGCACGTCTGACATTGTCATACGATCAATGGCGTAACGCACCCTCTCCCCTTTCTGTATTGTGCTGATCGTTCTGATAACCCTTTGTCATGGCTGAAGAACCCAGAAGCGGCTGCTTGCGCGTGCTGGCGGTAATTGAAGGTCGCCGCACATAGAGAGGCTCAAGTAGCAAGGGGTCATCCAGACGCTTCTCCGCGAAACGTCGGTAGGCCAGCGTAGCCAGCGTGGAAGCATGCCTGACAGCCTGAAGAGGGGGGGCAAACGCCAGTGAATCGCCCATGCTCTGCATAAGCGCTTGGCGTGACGTTGCGCTTATTTCCCCGCAGAAAAGATAGACAGGCGACGGTGCCTGCGCATCCACCTGCACGAACGCAGGCTGATCCCGCAGATACCCGGCCAGTTGTTCAGCCGAAAAGACCTGGTAATCTCCCAACCGCTGCACCTCCGCTAACGTCCCTGCCTGCGGTTCCTGAGAGACAAAACGATAACACGCCGTATAGAATTCAGCGCGACCAGCCTCCAACAAGGCACAGATTGGACCTGGCCAGGAGCGGAACTGAGCCGCAGTGATCTCTAACGAGCTGATACCTACCAGGGGCTTGACCAGAGCAAATGCCAGCGTCCTGGCTGTCGCCACCGCGACGCGCACCCCGTTAAACGAACCGGGACCGGTCGCTACAGCCAATCCATCCAGCGCCGACAATGGAACGTCACACTCGGCACAGAGACGCCGAATGCGTTCCAACAGTTCTACACTATGGTTATTACCTACTTGCCAGGTATATTCACCGTATAGCCGCTGCTCAGTACAGAGCGCTATACTCGCCTGACGCGTAGAAGTATCAAGAGCCAGGAGTAACATATGTTATTTTCTGAAATTGTTGTAACAATTCACAATAGTGCGCACCAGTAGCAAGAAAAGTCAGCCTACGTACAGACTCGCTCACCACCTGTAAGCGAAGCCGCACATGAGCCTCCGGCCAGAAAAGATCGGCCCTGTCGGCCCATTCAACCAGGCACGCGCCGTTTCCATAAAAATATTCTTCGAAACCCAGATCAAAAATTTCGGCAGGATCATCCAGGCGATAGAGATCAAAATGGTAGAGTGCAGGAGCGTGAGCGGTGGCACCTCCACCGGCCTGGCGGGACCGAGCAGCATATTCCTTCAAAAGCGTATACGTAGGACTATTGACTGTTTCAGAGATGCCCAGGCCCAGCGCAAGACCCTGTACAAACGTCGTTTTACCGGCTCCCAACTGGCCCTCAAGCAGAATGAGTTCGCCACCACACAACAATTCTCCCAGGCGTCTGCCCAGGGCTTGTGTCTGTTCTAAACTGTGGCTGATCTCATCAAGAGTATAGCTGTTCTCCTCTTGAGTATTTCCGATCAATAGAGCACCCTCTACAAAGCTTTTTTAGTCTATCTACTTCCCTGCACTCAGATCACCCACGCAGGTCAAAGACCAGGGAGAGCAGACGTGCAGGCCCTCCCTGATGGTGCTCTACTATGGGCGTATGCTCACACTCATTGCAATGCCAGTCGCAGACATTTTTTCTGATCTTCCAGAGCATGTATTCACCAGGTCGGGTAAAGTGCCTTTTATTATAACACAATTTAAGCAAATCAACGTAGTTTCGAGCCACAATTTCGGCAGTAGAGAGCGTTCGAGCGAACCGGGTTGCCGCACGAAGGACAGATAACCATCTGTACTTGCGAGGGCGACTGATAGGCCGGTGGAGTAGGAGCGGCTGCCTGTGGCGGCATAGCCGAAACGCCAGGAGTCGGCGGGACCGCAGCCGGGGCCGGTGGCGCGTAGTCCATCGTCTGAGAAGGGGCAAGCTGTTGAACAGGATACGGCTCCTTTTTGATCTCCCCTAGCTGCATCTCACGATTCTGGACATCGTGGTCCAATTCCTGAATGCCAGAACAGACCCGCGAGAGGTGCGGATCGGTCAGCATCCCCTTCTGATAAAGCTCAATCGCCGACTGCGCCAGGTCGTTAAGTAGTTTTTCGCGCTGCTCCAACAATTTATCAATTTCAGTCTGTTTACTGCGCACACGCATCTGCTTCTGAGCTTCCCAACCCGTCCGGCTAACCGCCGCATTTACTTTATTTTTGACGGAATCCAGAAAATCTGCCATGACCAGAGCCTCCCCTGTGTTAATAGAAAAATGTCGATTTCATGCTTTTTAAGTTATAGTAGCATTCAGCCAGCCGAGTAAAAGCACCAGCGAAGACCGGCCCACCACATGCTACTGATCTGGCGATGCCGATACGGCATGCGGATAGACGCGCACTTCTTCAAGCTGGCCCGCCTGGTTAAACTGAACTGCGACTACGTCAATCCGCCAGGAGCAGTCGGCCAGGTTGTGTGCATCGAGATAGAACCACGCGACTTGCTGCAAGGTACGGGCTTTGCGCCTGGTAATCGCTTCTTCTGGCAGACCACAGGCGGTGCCACGCCTGGTTTTTACCTCGATAAAAACCAGATCTTCGCCCGCTTGAGCAATCAGGTCGATCTCACCAGCACGACAGCGAAAATTGCGCTCAAGGATACAATAGCCGCGCTTCTCAAGTGCACTGGTAGCAAGTGTTTCGCCCACACGCCCGATCTTCTGGCGAGTCTTGCCAGAGATGCGCTGTCTCTCCTCAGTCAACCGGCTGGCCTCTTACTCTCTCTTCTATATACGTACATCGAGAACATGGGTTGTGATCGGTTTATCCGCTGACAGGATATCTTACAGCCAGTAGATTTGCAAGGGAGGGGCAGGGCTATTTCATGCTCCGCAAGCCTCTGGCTTGCGACTCCCCACCCCAGGGTCTTGGGATCGGGCTGACATTAGCAGAAAGCCACCTTCACTTCATGCCTACAGGTAAAAACCCTCTACCCTATAAAATAATAAAGCGAAAAATCATGCCTTGCCTGCGGCAAAACATCCGCTAGAGAAAAGTCTCACAAACCAATGAGAAAAATCAACTACTCGACGCCCTGTAGGGGTTCATGCTACAATGCAGAAAACACGTGTTATTCTCAACATACTGAGAACTCTCTTGCAAAAGAGACGAGAAATTCCAACCTGATCGGCAATGTAAGCCGAATAAAGCCGAAAACGAATTAGGGGGCGATGGTATATGTCAGGTCATTCAAAGTGGGCGCAGATTCGGCGCTCAAAAGGAGTGAACGACGCCCGTAGAGGGCAGCTTTTTACGCAGTTAGGCCGGGAAATTGTCGTGGCAGTACGCGAAGGCGGTGGCGGTGATCCAAATGCAAATTTTCGCCTGCGCATTGCAATCCAGCGTGCTCGCGATGCGAATATGCCGATGGATAATATCGACCGCACAATTAAGCGTGCGACGGGCGGGATCGAGGGCGCAAACCTCGAAGAGATTACGTACGAGGGCTATGGTCCCGGTGGCACCGCTATGATCGTGCAAACCCTGACCGAGAACCGCAATCGCACGGTAGCCGAGGTCCGCAATGCGTTTAACCGTAATGCCGGCAATATGGGCGAGAACGGCTGCGTCGACTGGCTCTTTGAGGCACGCGGCGTCATCGAGGTCGAGATCAAAGGGAACGATCCCGATGAACTCTCGCTGGAAGCTATCGATATGGGCGCAGACGACGCCGATCCGGTCGGACCCGACGATGAATATCTTGTGATCTACACCGAACCGTCAGCACTAGAAAGCGTGCGTAAGGCGCTGGAAGCCCAAAAATACCACGTTCTGAAATCGGAGAGCACCCTGGTACCAAAAACCAGAGTCGAACTGGTCGACGAGAAGGTCGCCCACCAGGTGATGCGTCTGGTCGAAAGGCTGGAAGACCTCGACGATGTACAGAATGTCTACACGAATGCTGACTTCTCGGACGAACTCGCCGCTTCGTACGAGTAAAATCCGAGCACTTCACTCGCTCGCATAATTGAACAGGTGTACGATGGCAGAAAGATATAGGCATGGAGAGCAGAACAGTTCAGACGGGCGTCACACGCAGAACGCTTGGGATCGACCCCGGCACGGCCATTCTCGGGTATGCGGTCGTCGAAGCCAAAGGCAATACGCTCCGCCTGATTACCTGTGATGTGATTACGACGCCTGCGGGTATGCCGCTGGCTCAAAGGCTCCAGCATATCTACCAGCAACTCAGCGAGCTGATCGAGACCCATCGGCCCACAGAGGCCGCGATGGAAGAGCTTTTTTTTGCCAAAAATGCCCGCACGGCTCTGACAGTCGGACATGCGCGTGGAGTTGCGATGCTGGCCCTGGCCAACGGTGGACTTGAGGTGGGGGAATATACACCCAAACAGGTCAAGCAGGCGGTTACCGGTTATGGAAGTGCCGACAAAGCGCAGGTGGGCGAGATGGTACGCATCCTGCTTAACCTGACCGCAGTTCCACGTCCCGACGACGCAGCCGACGCGGCGGCGGTGGCTATCTGTCACATCAATACACTTCCCCTCTTGCGCGAGCGCTCGGCGAATCCCTGGGAAGGACGCTAAAAGAGCAAGCCATCCCCGGCCAGGAGGGTCGGCGGCGTTGGACGCGTCCAACACCACCGACCACTACACGAGCCAGTCCCGCTGTCTGGCTCTCTTTGCGCTTTGTGTGCAGTCAGAGACGGCCAGAGGTACGATGGATAGATCTCTCCCTCACCTCTATAGCCAGAATGGCGCAGACAGGTTACTGACATATCCAGATAGGCGTTTCTTTATAGAAGAGGTGAGGCATGATTGCCAGTATTCATGGGACGCTTGAAGCCAGGCGCTCCGACCAGGCTATTGTGCGCGTTGGAGGTTTTAGCCTGAGGATTTTTGCGCCAGCTTTGACGCTCAATAAACTCGGCGAGCCGGGCAGTCCGGTCATGCTCTATACACATTTTCAGGTCCGTGAGGACGGCATGGCTCTCTATGGCTTCTCAGCAGAAAGCGAACGTGACGCCTTTGAGCAACTGCTCACTATAAGTGGGGTCGGCCCCAAAGTTGCCGTCGCGCTCCTCTCAACGATGGATGCACAAACGCTTTATAAAACGATTGCCGATGAGGATTTACAGAAACTCTCGCTGGCACCAGGCGTCGGCAAGAAACTTGCCGGCCGGCTCGTGCTTGAACTGAAAGGCAAACTACCTTCGTTAACTGGTACGGGTGGAACCGGCGCGTCGGCGGGCGGGGATCATCTCCAGGCCGAGGTACTCGAAGCCCTGGTTGGACTGGGATATTCAACGGCAGAGGCCCAGGCGGCGCTCCGCAAGATCCCTCAAGACCGATCTATGACCCTGGAAGAGCAGGTGACCTTCGCCTTACGCTCTTTCTCACGCGAATAATGCTTGTTCTTTATTTTCTCTTTGTAAGCAGACGTTTTATGCGTTTAGAAAGGCAGAAAGCTGATGGCGATAGAAGAACGTTTGCCGCCAGCATGCGCATTCGCTGTTTCTGTACTCCAGGAACACGAACTCGATCCTGAGGCAGTACCGGAAGAGGCACTGGAGGCGGCACAAAAACATCTCACCACCTGTATTCGCTGCCTGAGTTCTCCGCCTGTAATCACACCTGCTGTGGCTGCACCGCGCAAGAGAAAAAGGGTCAGACGCCCATTAGATGAGGCCGCGACTCTCTCTCCATCCACCAGGAGCAGCGATACTACGACGCTCACGAACGAATCACCTAGAGTCACTGTGACGCTGGAAGAGGCTCTGTCGCCTCAGCGTTCTACGGCTGCGGTCGCGCAAAGACAGTCCGCCCCCCCTGCCTCGATACAGCCTGCGTCACCTCCTCCTGTCGCTCCACCACCGACCCCCCAACAAACCCTCCCTGCGATCCTGGAAAATCTTGGCGGGATCATCGACTGCGTCGAGTGCCGCCAGCTCTTGCCCGAATATGTCGAAGTGATGGACGAGGGCAAGAATGTCGCTGAACTCTATCCCGAGGTCCACGAACATCTACTCATCTGCGACAGCGGCTGCCTGGTGTTGCTCGACCTGTTTCGCCAGGAAGCCAAAGCCATGCGCAAATATCGCCGCCGCCCGGTGCGCGATCCCTTTAGCATTATTGGCTGGGAAATCTCAGGCTTCTTCCGCACAGGACGCGTACCAGTATCCCCAATGGCGCTAGCCTATGGCACGTTGATCCTGCTCCTGCTTGTCGCTTCACTCAGTGCCTTTCTTGCTGTCCACTGGGACGATGCTCGCTATTATCACGCTCCGATTAACTCCCATACGCTCCCAACCCCCGACGGCATAGGCCTGAGCGATGGTCTGCATATCTATGACGCGTGTAACGCCACAGGCTACCAGGATAAACGCGCTGCTGCCCAGGCGCTACAACAGAACAATACCGACGCGGCAAACAATCTGCTTAACGAGGCGGTGACCTCCGTCAATAGCGACACCACCGGCTGCAATGGCGGAGAAGCGGCCATCTACCAGGCCGATCTGCAAGCCCGCCAGTCCGGCCACCCCCTGAACACGCTCGTGGTCAGCTTCGATAGCGGTCCCGGCGACGCCAACCCCCAGGGCGGCACCAACCGCCACAATCTCTACGCAGCCTACACCCAGGAACTCGTCGGCGCTTATATCAGCCAAAGTCAATTTAATAGTGCGCAGATAAAGATTCCGGGAGCGCCCCTGCTCTATCTGATCCTGGCTAACACAACCGGCGTAGCCCAGGGAGCGCTCCAGGTAGCCAACGCGATCGCCAACCTGCCCAACGTCAACGACCTCAACAGCATCGGTCTCTTGCTCAGTGGCCAGGCTTCGCTGCTTGGCGTACTGGGTCTGGCCCCGAGCAACCTGCTCCAGGTCGCCCTGCCAGTCCTCTGCCGGGCGGGCATACCGATCATCTCGCCGACAGCCACGGGTCGCTTTATCATCGATCAGTTGACAAATACCTCGATGTACCAGCACTGTGCGCCCGGTTTCGCGTTTGTACGCTTCTCTGCCGATGATCTGGCGCAGAGCGACACGGCCGCGAACTACGCCTATTACCAACTGGGCATCAGAAACGCCGCTGTCTTCTACGATCCGAGTAACCCATCTTCGGCAGATTCAGCGCAAGACTTTCTGAGTTCCTTCTCGCAGCGCAAACAGGCGCGGATCGTCGCGCAAGAGACAGCCGTCTCGGACAGCTTACTCGACATCAATGGTCGCCCGGCTGCCTCTTCGTCGGTCCTGCTTGCAGGTCTGACCGACGCGCTCCAGTCGAACCCCCGTCCCGAACTGATCTTCGCTCCGATGCTGACCAACGACGTACTGGCGCTGGCTCAGGCAATCGCCGAACTCCCAAGCGCTCAGCAACCGGTCTTGATGATGGGCGGCGAATTTGTCCATCCCTCGGCGCTCCAGAGCTTTGTCCAGTGGACACGCCAGCAACGCCTGAGCCTCCCGCGCATCTACGTCTCGCTCAACACCGCAGCTCGCCCACCTGTCAGCGACTGGTCAAAACAGTTCTATGCCAGCTTCTGCGAATCGTTTGCCACGCCCGGCAGCTTCTGTAGCGGCACAGCTGCTCTCGACCAGGGCGCACTGCTGTTCGCCGACGGCATCGAGATGCTCAGTATGGTGCTCGATCCCTCGACGGGCAACCAGTTTCCCTCACCCACGCAACTGATCCAGAAGCTAGGTCAGGAGAATTTCGGCGGCGTGAGTGGACCCATCATTACACGCACCGCCAACTCGATCCTGATCACCAGTTCCATAGCCACGCCGATCATCCTCGGCCTACAAACTGACAGCAGTTTGCAAATTATGAATTAATATCGAAAAGGGGAAGGGGTTTACATAAGCAGAGGTGCAGGGGACGACCGTCCCCTGCCGGAGCGCGAGGTGTTTTGCACAGGTAGGTTTTTCGCTGAATGCTTCGCCACTGCGAAGCACAGATCTCACGTGCAGGAAGGCGCTTGTCAGGTGCCTTCCTGCACCTTCTTCTCTTTGGGGGTGGGACGATCTTGCCCGCCGCAGGCGGCCAGGGCGGACTTTTGAATGGCCAACGCAGTTGACAACCCTTGAAACTTTATGAGATGCTAACACAAGCAAAAACACATCGAAGCGAGACAACACATCATGGAGCTACTTATAGTGACTCTGGTTCAGGGCAATCACGGGCGGGAAGGAGAAGCTCTGGCGCATCTGCGTCTGATCTCAGACACGGTCCGTAACGCCCCCGGCTTAAATAATGCACGTTTCTACAGCAGTCGGGAGCCAGAAAACTATTACTTGTGTCTGACCACGTGGGAAGACGCTAGCTGGTGGCAAAAAGCCCAGGAACGTTATAACCCGTCAAGACTGCTTCAAGCGTCGCATCCAGGGATCTTTCCAGCGCCGCCCGACCAGTGGCAGATGCAATATCTGTGGGGCTACAGCCGTCCACTGGCCAAACAAACCGTTGCCGTTGCTCATCTGGCAATCGTGCGTCCTGAACAGATGGCTCAGATCCAGCAGAGATGGTTGGAAAGCTTACAGCGTCAGGCAGTCGAGCCAATCCTCTCCTTTGCCTTACTGGCTCGCGGCATTGAAGAGATCGCCACCAGTGGCACGCGCCGTCCCGGTCTAATGTTCCTGAACCTTTTAAGCTGGCCGGGCGAAGGCTACCGCGAGGATTTCTACACACACGAAAGCTATCGACACATTCATGGCTTGTTGAATAACCTGGGATTTCTGCGCACCCTGACTCTCGATCCGCTCTCGTAGAGCAGCGCGTCGATCAGTCCGACGAGGTCTCGGCCACCGGCCGCGCATAGTACTTATGCAGCTCGCTCAAGAGAAACGCGTGATTGGTCCACATAGCGCTAGTAAAGGTATGAAACTCGCCATCGCACAGGGGAGCCGCAGCAGTGCATATCAAATGCGGGTTCATCCTGAAACGCAACGTATTGCCTTCAATCTCAATCCAGAGGTGGCGACGCGTATAAGCCGTTCCCCAGCGGAATACAATCAGCGAATCAAATTCCTCAAAGCTTCCACGCCCCTGGAGCGCGTTGCGGTTCAACGTCTTGAGCATCTCGGCCAGATTGCTCTCCTGAAGCACACGCCGGGCATTCTCACGCACCGCCTGACGCTGTGCCTGCTCCATTTCCAACTGCAAAGCCGTCGGTCCTTGTACAATTATCTCTTCTTTATCCATAAACATCACACTTTTCTCAGTCATACAACCGGCTAGGTCTGCTTATACCTTCTGCTCACACTCCACGCGGGCCTTTTTCTCTGTAATACGCATTATATCAGATTCATCGGGCAGACGGCCAACGGTAAACTGAGCCAGGGCCGGAGGTAAAGGCTGGGTAAAAGGAAAAGAGCGCCCGGCAGACGACAAGGCCTGGTTCGTCGGCTCGCGCAAAGGAAATAAATGATAGACATTATCGGTCGCCTGCTTGGCGTGACATTTGGCCTCCGCAGCCAGATAGCTCACTTCCT
>DAOTTJ010000042.1:0-4453 GCA_034437695.1 Ktedonobacteraceae bacterium | reverse complement strand
AGCCATGCGAAAGGATCGGGTTACGAGCGTGTAGCCGTGGCTACACGCTCGTAACCCGATCCCAAAACCCTGGGGCGGAGGTCGCAAGCCTCTGGCTTGCGGAGGATGAAATAGCCCTGGATAAACAGAGAACCAGTGCTTGAAAAAAACACCCAAAAATATATACTTAGTAATAGCATCGGGTTGAGTCTTTCACTCCACCAGAACAGAAAACCAGCAAACGCTCTTTGAAAGCACGAGGCAAGGAAAGCACGAGGCAAGAGCAATGATCAAATGTAGAGCCTGTGAAACGGAGCTTCCATCTACTGCTCGTTTCTGTGGCATCTGTGGTATTCCACAGGACACTGGCGTCTCCTCCAGGATCGTCCCAATCGGTGAAAGACAGGCGGTGGCTCCCATGCCGCTACTCACCGATCAACACTCCCCTGCGGATCGGGTTCCGCAGGGAACATACACTATTGCGCCACCACTGGTCACCAGTACGCAACGCACACTATCGCACTCTCAGCAAACGGCAGAGCTTCTTTTACATACACCCGCAGAGATCGCACCGTCCCCACTCTGTATCGTCCCTCCCGTAGGACCACTGGCGGACGAGCGGTTAGATACCAGCCGCACGCCCCCCATTGCAGATCCCTTAGAGACGAGCGGGTTCACATTTGATCCGCGCTTCCAGCCAGGCTATGCCGCGCTCAGTCCGCTGAAGACGCCGGCTCCCCCCGCTGGCAATGACAGAGATACCGAGGATCAGACCTCGCGCTGGATAGTCATATTGATTACAGCCATCGTGATCATCGGCGGCAGTGGAGCCGGGGCCGCCGTCTATGTCCTGACGCGCCCGCATCCCGTGATCAGCATCAGCAGTAGCTACCACGTCGGTGCTCTCCCGGCTGGCTCGACTAATACGATGCTGCACTTCACCGGTCAGCATTTTTCAGGCAACTCGGCTATCACTTTCTTGCTCGACGACACCCCGGCTCCGGGCGCACCCTCGGCCCTCAGCGACCAGAACGGCAATGTCAGCGTCGATCTACCCATCACTCTGGCATGGACGCCAGGCGAGCATCTGCTGACCGCACGCGACGCCAGCAACTATATCAGTCAGACGGGCGTTCTGCTGGATATCGTCGCGCAGGGGGCGGCAAATACTCCCGGTCCCTTAGGAGCACCCCCCGACGATAGCGGGTTTATGCTCACTCTCAGCTCGCAAGGCCAGTACAATCAGGGCCTCGGCCCCTTTACCAATAACGAAGTCTTGATAGTCATCGGCCACCCCGATCCAACCGGAGGAAGCGTCTGCCAGGCCGCAAATAACGGCCGCATACAACATTATGGCAACCTCATGACCAGCAACGGCACTTCATTTGACGAAGATATCGCGACAACCTGCACTGGTACCTATAAAAGCGGCAAAATCACCTACGCCGAAACCATCACATCCGATACCATCACGCTGCATAACAACGGCAATCAGGCCGTCTGTATCTTACAGAATGCCCATACCATCGAAGAACTGTCGGGCAACTTTGTGGTCGGCGGGAACTTCAGCGGGCAGATCTCTTTCGACTCTATTCCCCCACAGGATTTTTCCTGTCCCGCCAACTCGTCTTCCTATGCTTACTTCAGCTATGTCGGCGGCTCTGGCACCTGGAGCGGCACGTTTACCCTCGCTTGAAACGCTCCTTCTCAGCAGGCCACTCGCTTATTCCGTCAAGCGAGCGGCCTGTTTTGTGTAGAAAACGCAGTCAGCGCACGTGCGCTTAAATCGAGATCAGAGGGATCGCCACCAGCGCCAGGACGATCCCCAGGATCTGGATGCGCGTGACGCGCTCGCGCAGGAAAAGCGTCGCCAGGATGACCGTCGCGGCGGGGTAGAGCGAAGAGAAGAGAGCGGCGATATCCAGTCGACCCATATGGGATGCAACGACAAAAAAGGCGTTGCCCAGCGCGTCCAGCACGCCGCCAAGCACAATAAAGAGCACGACATCTCTGCGCAGAGCAAACGCCTGTCTCCTGATTGAGGTCAGGACGACCAGCAAGAGCACAGACGAAAATCGCGCAATCGCCAGCGGCCAGAAGACCTCACCGTGGCTCACGCGGCTGATCAAAATAAAAAAACCACCAAAGCCGCAACCAGCCAGAAGGATTAATCCAAGCCCGACAGGCCGCCCTGCGGTGCGCTCTGGACGCGAGATCAGGACGATCGCCAGCAGCGCCAGAGCAAAACCGACGACCGGTAAGATGCCCGGCCAGCCGAGGGTGAAGATGCTGAAGACTACCGGTATGCCCGCCGTTAAAACCGCCGATACGGGGGCCACGATGCCCATACTCCCGACGGCCAGCGCCGAGTAAAAAGCTACTAATCCGATCACACCTACCAGACCCGCGACGACGCTCCACGTTATATCCGCCAGCCCTGGCAGCGGTTCCCGCCAGACGATCGCCAGCGCGGTCAACAGGAAAAAACCTACCACATACGCGCCCATCACAACACTGACAGCCGTGACGCGACGCGAGGCAAGTCCGCCACAAAAATCGCCACTGCCCCAGGCCAGCGAGGCTGCCAGGCCAAAAAGTACGGTTGCAAAAACCTGACTCATCTTTCCTTTTCCTTGTTCCTTTTGATCCCTCCCTCCACACACGTCCCTACCTGTTAGCTACAGAGAAAGCCAGCTCTATCTTCACAGAAATACTCAACAAAAACAAGCGGTTTTCGGACCACCAGTTCTGACCACAGCAAGCGCGGGCGACCCCCATATGGAGGTCGCCCGCGCTACTGTTTCGTGAGTTAGAAAGTCACAGCCGAGCGGTTCAACGCGCTGATGACTGCCTTGATTGCCGCCAGATCTGCGTTGGTTTCAACTGCGACGCCAAAGAAGGTGCGACCAGGCGCAACCTGGATCTGGACGTAGGCCGCCAGGCGAGCGTCGGAACCTTCATCCAGCGAATGCCCGGTGTAGGAACGTACCTGGAAACTGGCCAGATCGCCCTCGTTCAGCGCTCGCACAAAGGCGTCGATCGGTCCGTTGCCCCGCGCCTGCACTTCGCGCAAGACGCCCTCGATAGACAATTGCGCCCGGCACGCTACAAGCTCGCCGCCGCCATCCTCCAGGTGAAAAGAGACAAGACAATAGGGTTCGTCGCTCCGCAGGTATTCCTGCTCAAACGCCGCGTAGATCTCCGTGGCTGGCAATTCTTCGCCGCTGGCATCGGCCAGATCCTTGATGACTCTACCAAATTCAACGTGCATCTCTTTGGGCAGTTGCAGACCAAATTCGCTCTCCAGGACATAGGCAACTCCACCTTTGCCCGATTGCGAATTAATCCGAATGATTGCTTCGTAGGTACATCCAATATCCTGCGGGTCGATCGGTAAGTACGGCACCTCCCACAGCGCGTCTGACGTGGAGTCCTGCGCCGCCATGCCCTTGCGAATGGCGTCCTGGTGCGAGCCAGAGAAGGCGGTGAAGACCAGCTCACCGGCATACGGCCAGCGTACCGGTACGGTCATGCGCGTGCATTTCTCGTAGATCGCGCGGACCGCCCTGATATTGCTGAAGTCCAGGCCCGGATCGATCCCCTGCATATACATGTTGAGCGCCAGGGTGACGATATCGACGTTGCCCGTGCGCTCTCCGTTGCCAAACAGGGTGCCTTCGATGCGCTCTCCACCGGCCATCAGACCCAGCTCGGAGGCGGCGACGCCCGTGCCGCGGTCGTTATGGGTGTGCAGGCTGATAATGGCGCTCTCGCGCTGCTTCAAGTGGCGGCAGATCCATTCGATCTGGTCGGCGTGGATGTTGGGGGTAGCAATCTCAACGGTTTCGGGCAAGTTCAAAATAATCTTCCGCTCACGCGTTGGTTGCCAGACATCGACGACCGCCTCGCAAATCTCCAGGGCAAAATCGACTTCGGTCAGGGCAAAGCTCTCGGGCGAATACTCAAAAACGACGTTGCTCCCGGTCAGCGTGGGCAGAAGATCCTTGACGAGACGCGTCCCACGTGTGGCAATCGCGACGATCTCAGGTTTACCCATGCCAAAGACTATCCGCCGCTGCAATTCTGAAGTGGAGTTGTACAGGTGAATGATGACGTTTTTCGCGCCGTGAACAGCCTCAAACGTGCGCCTGATCAGTTCTTCACGCGCCTGCACAAGCACCTGAATAGTCACATCGTCAGGCACGAGGTCTTCTTCAATCAAACGGCGCGTAAAATCAAACTCGGTCTGCGAGGCCGAAGGGAAACCAACTTCTATCTCTTTAAAACCTACGTTTACGAGAAGTTGAAACATCTCCAGCTTTTCCTCGATACCCATCGGCGTCGGCAACGCCTGGTTCCCATCGCGCAGATCAACGCTACACCATATGGGAGCTTGTTTGATGGCACGCGAAGGCCACTGACGGTCCGGGAGGTCAATGAGTGGGAAAGGTCGATATCTGGTAACTGGTGCCTT
>DAOTTJ010000041.1:0-28484 GCA_034437695.1 Ktedonobacteraceae bacterium | reverse complement strand
GTCCTTGCTCGCGCTCTTCGCGGCGCATCTTTTGTATCCACGGATCTTGTTCCAACAAACTATCCCACATAGCGATTTTCTCCTGCTCAAAATCCTACCACTTGCCCTACTACATAGCCCCCTGCTTCAGAAAACCTCTCGATGAAAGATGGATCGGCCGCTACTAGCTGAGCCGAGCCGTCCTATTCTTGAGGTAGAAAGGCCAAGATTGACCGTTGTGCGGCGATTTCGTTCGGAGCGGTGACCAGTTCGGCGAGTAGGTGATTCAGGTCATCGATAGACTGAATGCGTCGGATGTCTGTCGTCCCTTGTTGGGCAAGCGCCGGAAAACGGATGCTCAACAGGTTGATCACGGCGTTTTGTACGCCTTCTGTGAGACCAGTAAGGTGTCCTTCTGTGAGACCAGTAAGGTGTCCTTCTGTGAGACCAGTAAGATGGCCTTGCTCGCGCTCTTCGCGGCGCATCTTTTGTATCCACGGATCTTGTTCCAACAAACTATCCCACATAGCGATTTTCTCCTGCTCAAAATCCTACCACTTGCCCTACTACATAGCCCCTTGCTTCAGAAAACCTCTCGATGAAAGATGGATCGGCCGCTACTAGCTGAGCCGAGCCGTCCTATTCTTGAGGTAGAAATGCCGCAATCGACCGTTGTGCGGCGATTTCGCTCGGAGCGGTGACCAGTTCGGCGAGTAGGTGATTCAGGTCATCGATAGACTGAATGCGTCGGATGTCTGTCGTCCCCTGTTGGGCAAGCGCCGGAAAACGGATGCTCAACAGGTTGATTACGGTGTTTTGTACGCCTTCTGTGAGACCAGTAAGGTGTCCTTCTGTGAGACCAGTAAGGTGTCCTTCTGTGAGACCAGTAAGGTGGCCTTCTGTGAGACCAGTAAGGTGTCCTTCTGTGAGACCAGTAAGGTGTCCTTGCTCGCGCTCTTCGCGGCGCATCTTTTGTATCCATGGATCTTGTTCAAACAAACTATCCCACATATTTAATCTCTCCTGTACCCGTTTTTTCTCCTCGGGTGATATAAGTCTGGCACGATTTAAAAGAATACGAAACCTAAGCAATTCGTTGGTGAGGCGCTGTTTGTCATCCTGGTAGTAGTCAATCAGTTCATTTAACGCCTGGATCAACAGATGCGCACTCGCCCCCTGCATGGTTGGCAGAAGACTATATATGCTGACAATATGCTCCTGTACGTAGTTGGCTGCATTCAATTTCCAGAGACATAACGTCTGAAAACAGAATGTAAGAATGATCTCCTTGCCGCCCTTTTCATCATACGGTGATTCTATCACAGTCGTTTGAAAGGGGTAAACTACCATAGACAGAACAGGCAGCTCATACTTACGTAAAAAATACGCATGATATTCAAGCAAACGATAGACCATTTTTCTATGCGATGATGTTTCAAATTCCAGATGCAGAATATGATCCTGTCCTTTATACCAGACGCGATACACTCGGTCAACGCGTAGCGGCTCCCTGAGTATTTCGATGTCCAGCGACTCAATGTATTGTACACCCGGTAAAATCTGTGGCAAGATCTCGGCCTCTTTTCCCTCAAGCAGCAGTTTGAGCGTGCTATCGTAAGGCTTTCCCTTGTCCTGAGAAGTGTTAATTGTGTTTTCCACTGTTTACCAACCTCACTGCTAAATTCACGAATTCATAATAACATATATCCTCTCGCGAAAAAAGCAGACAACCATTTTGGGCTATATACATCTAATTGCATCCCGTCCGGGGATAGGTAAGAGTATCCCCAAAAACCCCCTTTACTCCCTGAATAAAAACAGGGCTATGTAATACTCAGCAAGCCTCTGGCATGCGATCCCCTCAGGGTTTTGGGATCGGGTTGTGAGCGTGGAGGCGGCGGCCTCCACGCTCACAACCCGATCCATTGTTCAGGGGGAGGGGCCATACGTCGAGCATTGAATAGCCCTGGAATAAAAACAAAAAGTAGTCGCCAGGACCAAATTCTGCTATAATAACCAGAGAGGAACTCGCTAGAACATCAGTTTCACCCAGACAACTTTCATTTCAGGAGCAGCAAGCACATGACCGACCGCCTCGTTTCCCCAGGCATGAGCGAAGAAGAACAGGCTATCGAAGGTAGCCTGCGACCACGCCGTCTGGCCGAATATATCGGGCAGGATAAGATCAAAGAGAACCTCAATATCCTGTTGGAGGCCGCACGCAGGCGCAACGAGTCTGTCGATCATATTCTGCTCTACGGACCGCCTGGTCTGGGCAAGACTACCCTCTGCAACATTGTTGCCGTTGAGATGGGCGTCAGTCTGCGTACTACCTCGGGACCCGCTATCGAGCACGCAGGCGATCTGGCCTCGATCCTCACTTCGCTTCAGCCCGGTGAAGTACTGTTTATCGACGAGATCCACCGGCTGACCCGCGCCGTGGAGGAGCGCCTCTACTCCGCGATGGAGGATTTTGCGCTCGACGTAATGATCGGCAAAGGTCCAGGTGCGCGTTCGCTGCGCCTTTCTCTCCCACACTTCACCGTTGTCGGGGCGACTACCAGGGTCGGTTCGTTGACCGCTCCTTTGCGCGACCGCTTCGGCGCAATCTATCGCATGGAATACTACGACATTGAGTCGTTGCGCAAGATCCTGACACGCTCGGCGCAGATCCTCAAGGTTCCAGCCGAGAAGGAAGGGATCGATGAGATCTCCAGCCGCGCACGTGGCACTCCTCGTATAGTCAACCGTCTGCTCAAACGCGTTCGCGACTACGCGCAGGTGCGAGCTGATGGCATAATCACCAGAGAGGTTGCGCAGAAAGCACTTGATTCGCTGGAGGTCGATCATATCGGCCTCGATCAGACCGATCGCAATCTGCTCAAGACGATTATAGAAAAATTTAATGGCGGCCCCGTTGGACTCGATACGCTGGCCGCCAGTACCAGCGAGGATAGCGAGACGATTGAGGATGTCTATGAACCCTATCTGCTGCAACTCGGTTTTATTGCACGCACGCCGCGCGGACGTATAGTGACGCGCCTGGCTTATCAACACCTGGGCCTGATTGCGCCCACCGATGGAAATGGACAAGGACTGTGGATCATTTAAGGGGGCAAGGGTACGAGGGGCAGGCAGAAATATATACGGCGAATATCAACGATTTCGCCTATAATCTCCCCGAGGAGTTGATCGCCCAGACACCGCTCGAACCGCGCGACTCTTCGCGTCTGCTGGTAGTTGACCGCGCAACCAGCACTCTGACACACCGCGTTTTCTCTGAGATTGGAGCTTACCTGCGCCCCGGCGACCTCCTGATCGCCAATCAGAGCCGCGTTATTCCCGCCCGCCTGCTGGGTCGACGCGCCCGCAGTGGCGGCCACGTCGAGCTTTTGCTACTGAACGAACGCGCCGATCTGGGCGCAGATACCTGGGAAACACTGGTCCGACCAGGCCGCCGTTTACACGCTGGTGCGCTGGTGCTCTTTGGCGGCGTGGACGACGCAAGCGCCGTGCTCCAGGCCGAGATTCTCGCTAGTACCGAGGCCGGAGGGCGCATAGCTCGCTTCACCGCTCTGACAGGTCAATCCCAGAACGTGCGTGAATACATCGATCAACTGGGACGCATGCCCCTACCACCCTATATTCACGAAACCCTGCAAGACCCCGAACGCTACCAGACGGTCTACTCGCGCATCACCGGCTCCGCCGCTGCCCCTACCGCTGGCTTACACTTCACACCCGGACTGCTGGATAGTCTGCGCCAGCAGGGCGTGAAGATCGGCTTTGTCACCCTCCACGTCGGTCTCGATACCTTTCGCCCGGTCGAGGTCGCGGACTTCCGTGAGCACACCATGCACAGCGAAGAGATAGTACTCGATGAGCAGACCGCCGCTTTGATCCGCGAGACTCGTCAGGCGGGTGGCCGCGTGGTGGCAGTTGGTACGACCGCCGTGCGTGTGCTGGAGAGCGTGGCCAGTCTGTACGACGGCCAGGCGCTTCCCTATCACGGCTCAACACGCCTCTTCATCACCCCCGGCTACCACTTCCAACTGGTTGACGCCATGATCACCAACTTTCACCTCCCGCGCTCAACCCTGCTCCTGCTGGTCAGTGCCTTTGCTTCAAAAAAGCTGATCGAAACCGCCTACCAGGCGGCCATACACGAACGTTATCGCTTCTTCAGCTTTGGCGATGCTATGTTTATCTCTTAACAAGAATCGGGACAGAGGTCTGCCACAGGTGGGTGTTCCTGGGGCAGCCTGACCCCGCTTTTCAGTTCCTTGTGCTCAATCAGGCTTTCACAATAAAACTGCCGCTTATCCGGGCGCATCTCGATCAATCTACTGTAGTCGCGCATCGCCAGCTCATACGCTTCTGACTTAAAATACACCTTGACCCGCAATTCGTAGGCCGGCGTATAGTGCGGGTTGACGTGTAGCGCACGTGTACAGTTCCAGATGGCTTCGTCGTAGTTATGGAGCCAGTAATAGGAGTAGGCCCGCCTGACCAGCAGGTCTACATCCCTGGGATGGAGGGCCAGCGCACTGGTGAAATCGCGGATCGCCTGCTGGTAGTTCTTGAGAAAGAGAAAGGCCTCTGCGCGGCGAACGTATATCTCCCAATCTGTAGGCATGCGCTCCAACAGCTTACTATAGCGATTGAGCGCACGCTCGCATTCGGCCAGGTTCCTGTAGTTGCTATCGCGTGGGATGTGGGGTTTGTGTGCCAGTCTCGCAATCATGAGGAGCAATCCTGCAAGCGTAAGCGAAGCAAGCAAGCTGAAAAAGTAGACCAGGTATCGATCCATGAGTGCATGCCTCCTTGTTTTCTGCTCATGTCCGCCAGTCAGGCAGGAACGCAAGCAAAACAAAGGTAATTAACCACGGCAAGGGCTTGGTCACATCTGGCGCAAACTTCCCCGGTTGGCTGCATAGCCGCTACGAATGAGAGGGAGCGGCTATTCCGGGCATAGTTTTAACGTGTCTCGGTATAGAGACGATCTATGGAGGGGAAAAGTTACTATTTTTTTTGTCCCTGGCTCACAGTCACCAGGACGACACCGCACAGCGTGACACTCATTGCGATCAACCTTGAAATCGTCACCTGCTCCCCAATCAACCAGACGCCCAGCGCAACTGCGATCACCGGATTAACATAGGCGTAACTCGTCGCCAGCGCAGGGCGCACATGGTTCAAGAGGTACATATAAGAGGTAAAGGCGACCAGCGAGCCGCCTAAGATGAGAAAAAGCATCGCCCAGATTGAGGCAGGTGTTGGCCAACTGGTCATGTGCTCGCCGCTTCCCAGTGCAAGCACCAGCAAAACCACGCCCGCGCAGAGCATCTGCGCCGCGCTCGACATCCCCCCTTTGGGCATGGGCAGACGCTGACTCAGAATGGAACCCGTGGCCCAGCAGAGCGGTGAGGTCAGCAATAAAATATTGCCCGCCACATTGGTCGAGATCCCATGTCCCAGGTTGAGCAGCACAAGACCCGAAAAGCCCAGCGCCAGTCCAACCCACTCTATGCGTTTAGGCCAGCGACCCAGCAACCCGGCAAACAGCGCCACCCACAGCGGAACCGCTCCAATCGCCACGGCACTCAGACCAGTCGGCACCCACTGCTCGGCTAGTGCAACTCCCGCATTCCCGCCCACCAGCAAAAACACCCCTACAATCACTGCCCCGATCCACTCCTTGCGTGTGGGCAGAGGTGCCTTGCGCACGAGCAGAAGGGTCAACATAATAGCGCCAGCCAGCACAAAACGAATACCAGCCATCAAAAAAGGCGGAAAACTCCGCATCGCAATCTCCATCCCCAGATAGGTCGAACCCCAGAGGATATAGAGCGCGACAAGCGAAACAACAATAAAAAAGCGCTCACGCTTCTGCTCAGTGTTAATGGGTCTGGTAGTAGATAAACTGTCTGTCTGCGTGACAACAGCTTCCTGCGCAAGATTTGTTTGCTGGCTGCTCATCAAGAGTCCTGTTCTGTTGTATTGTATTGTGTTGAAGTATGATACAAATGAAGAATAATCTCATTCACCAGCATACCATGCACACCTGTAAAGCACTACAGCCAATACACGATTACAGTGGAGGCAATCTATTCTCTAACATCTCTCTTCTCTTGCTGATTGATGCAGGAGTGCAGAGGGCGGCAGCCCTTTGCCAGGCTTGAGGTGTCCCCAATACATTTTTTCTTTTGTTTTGCATGTTTTTCCAGAGGTAAAACATGCAAAACAGGAGTACAGAGAGATGCTCTCTCCTAACTTCATGCTTATTGTTCTGTCAATCTTCGATTGACGGCAGCAGGGATGCAAGGGGCGCAACCCCTTGACTGGGGTTGGGGCTGCGCCCCAGCCTTCCTTCCCCCTCTGCGTCGTCGCAGGCGACGCGTCAGAGGAAGTTTGACAGAGCATTATGGGTGGGGATATACGCCGAGTATGAAAAATATTGCAAGGCTTAAAGCCACCCCACCCCTCTTGCATGGTATAGTTATACTAACATTGGAGGGATTATCCTGGCGAGCCAGGATGACACAAAAAGCCCCACCCCTCCAGAAACTGTACGCGTGTAGCAAGACTCTTGAGGAGGCCTCAATGTCCGAAATAGACCAACTTAAATCTGATATCGACGAATTAGTGCCAGGGATGGTTGCTATGCGTCGCGACTTGCACGAACACCCCGAGCTGGCCTTTGAGGAGGTACGCACGTCGGGGATTGTCGCGGATCGTCTGCGAGCGCTCGGACTGGATGTGCGGACAGGGGTGGCAAAAACTGGTGTGGTTGGTACGCTGCGCGGCGACAAGGCTCAGCCCGGCTCTAAAACGCTGGCTATCCGCGCCGATATGGACGCGCTGCCTATCTTTGAATTGAACGAGCTTGAGTATCGCTCGACCGTCGACGGCAAGATGCACGCCTGTGGACACGATGGCCATACCTCGGTTTTGTTGAGCGTGGCGGATATCCTGACGCGCCGCCGTGCCGAGTTAACGGGTACTGTGAAGTTTGTCTTTCAGCCAGCCGAGGAGGTGATCGGCGGCGCGGAGCCGATGATCAATGCGGGCGCACTGCAAGGCGTCGATAATATTATCGGCCTGCACATTTTTAGTAGCTATCCGGTCGGACGCGTCGGTGTTCGCGCCGGCACGACCTTTGCCAGCGCCGACAAGCTCATTTTCACTGTTCGCGGCAAAGGCGGACACGCGGCTATGCCCAGTGGCGCAGTCGATCCGATCGTTGTGGCTGCGTATATCACTACCGCTTTGCAGACCCTGATCAGTCGCGAGACTTCGCCGTTTGACCCTGCGGTGATTACGATTGGGAAAATCACTGCCGGTTCGGCGTTTAATATTATACCCGAAACTGCTGAGATGGAGGGGACCATGCGTGCGTATAGCGCCGAGCATCGCGCAAAGCTCTTGCGGCGCATCAGCGAACTCGCTCAGGGCATCGCTTCCGCTATGAACGCCTCCTGCGAGGTAGCCGCTTTCGACGGTTGCCCTCCCTGCGTAAACGACGAGCAGATGACCCAATTGGTCCAGCGTGCTGCAACCTCTGCGGTCGGTTCTGACTCGGTCGATACCGGCGAACAGGTGATGACTGCTGGCAGCGATGATATGGCCTATTTTCTGGATACAGTGCCTGGCTGCTATTTTATAGTTGGTGGACAGGGTCCAACCGCCGACACGGCGTATCCCCATCATCATCCGCGCTTCAATATCGACGAGGATTCTCTGCCCATTGCCGCAGAGGTGCTGGTGCGTACTGC
Organism: Ktedonobacteraceae bacterium; assembly: GCA_034437695.1. GTDB lineage: Bacteria > Chloroflexota > Ktedonobacteria > Ktedonobacterales > Ktedonobacteraceae > Paraktedonobacter. The sequence continues at coordinate 20,730 of DAOTTJ010000041.1, read as the reverse complement.
CCTGGCCTACTTGGAGTAAGTAAACCACTTGAAGGAGTTTCTGTTTGGACATTACATTTCTTGGTCAGGCCGGGATCTTTATCGAGACACGCCACGCGAGCATCCTCTGCGATCCCTGGTTTAATCCCGCGTACTTCGCTTCGTGGTTCCCTTTTCCTAGCAACGAGCGCGTGGATCGAACGAGTCTGGCCAACCCTACCTACCTCTATGTCTCGCATCTCCATCACGATCACTTCGATCCCGAGTTTTTGCGCGACTACGTATCGAAAGATACGACGGTGCTTTTGCCCGCATATCCGATCGATCTTCTGGAAAGGGAGCTGCGCGGTCTGGGCTTTACAAAGTTTCTGCGCACCACAAATGGTCAGGTCATGGAGGTTGGCGGTCTGCGCCTGATGATTATGGCCATGACTGCGCCGATCGACGGACCGCTCGGCGATTCGGGCCTGATGGTCGATGATGGCGAGACGCGCATTTTCAACCAGAACGATTCGCGGCCAATCGACATCGATCTGCTGAACAGCCACGGTCCCTACGACGCACATTTTGTGCAGTTCTCCGGGGCTATCTGGTACCCGATGGTCTATCAGTATCCCGAGAAGATGCTGCAAGCGCTGGGTCGCAAGAAGCGCGAGAACGAGATGGCGCGGGCGTTGCGCTACATAACCGAGATCGGCGCAACCTTTGTCGTGCCTTCGGCGGGACCACCGTGTTTTCTCGACGACCATCTCTTCGCCTTTAACGATTTCGATCGCGACCCCACGAATAGCTTCCCGGATCAGCAGTGCTTTATCGAGTATATGCAGGCCCAGGGCCACGATCATGGTCGCCTGATGATCCCCGGCACGGTTGCCACTATCACCAAAAATACCTTTGCCACGCGCCATCCCCTGCCCGCAGCGGAGGTTCAGGCGATCTTTACCGAGAAACGCGCCTACCTTGAGGCGTACCGCGAGCGCCAGATGCCCTATATTAATGCGCAGAAAGCCTCATGGCCGCGTGGTCAGGTCGATATCCAGGCGAGCATCAAAGAGTGGTTTGAGCCGCTCCTGGAGCAGGCCGATATGACCGCCGTAGGCGTGAATGGACGCGTTTTGATCGATTGCGATGTGCAGCGGTTTGTGCTCGACTTTCATACGCGCAAGGTCTATGCCTGGGCTGGCGAAGAGTGGGATTATCGCTTCCACATCGATCGTGCTCTGCTGGAGTACTGTATTATCCACCACGAAGAGGACTGGATTAACCAGATCTTCCTTTCGTGCCGCTTTGAGGCCGAGCGCAAAGGTCCGTATAACGAATACGTCTATAACTTCTTTAAGTGCCTCACACCGGAGCGTTTGCAGTACGCCGAGGGTTACTACGCCGAGAAGTCGTCGGACAAACAGCTCTGGGAGAGCCACGGCTACCGCCTCCAACGACGCTGTCCACACCTCAAAGCCGACCTGACGCGCTTTGGAATTATCGAGGATGGCGTGCTAACCTGCACTATGCACGGCTGGCAGTTCGATCTGGCAACCGGACGCTGCCTGACCTCCGAGGGCCACCCGCTCTATACTCAGCCTTTGCACAAGACAGAGCCGGAGAAACTGCCTGCACCGGTCGCCGTGGAGGGCCAGTTGATCCGCGATAAGTGCGATCATTGCTGGTACAAGCCGACCGATGTCAAATCTTCCGCGCCGCACAAAGAGAACTGAGTACTTAGCTGCTCATCAGTGCATCGCGTTTCTCGCGGAGAAACTGGGAGATCTGCGCAGGTTCCTGTTTCTCCAGGGCCATCTCCTTGAGTTGAGCCAGGACCCCACCCCATTGCTCTTGCGAGGCCGCGTAGCGCGTATCGCGTCCAACCAGATCCTCAAAGATGCGCCGTTCAAGTTCGTGCCAGTTGGAGCGGTCGCGTCCATCGAGGTCGCTGGTATCCGGCAGGTAATCGCGGTCGTTGGTATTGTTATCGACGCGCACGTGCAGTGGATGAAAGTCGCGTTGGATGATCTCTTCCATACGCGCGAGATCGAGCGACCCGGCGTCAAAGGCCAGCGTGCCGGTTAGCTGAATCTGCACGACTGGCTGTTCTTCTGCGCGGTGGCGCGGTCCTTCGTTGCGACTGTACGTATCAAGGTGGGCATAAATCTCGTCGGGCGTGTTCAATCCATCGACTCGCAGTTCGTGGCGTATAAAGGGGCGGCGTTTGCTCACTAGATGTGTGGCGTGGTGGCGGACCTCCTGATCTGTCTGGTCAGCTATCGTCTCGACCTCTACATGGTAGTACCCACGATCTTCCCAGGCTGCCTCTTCTGCGCCGCAAGTCTCTGTCGAGCCGGGGTTGTAGATCCAGTTGTTCATTTCAAAGGGCTTATGCACGTGGCCGAGCGCCAGGTAGTCGATATGCGGTCTGAGCAGTTCAAACTGAGCCTGTGTGGGCAGACCTTGCAGCCGCGGGACAATTCCGTCCACGCCGGTATGCATCATTAAAAGGCGATATTCGATACCAGCCGCCCGTTCTTTCTCCTGCGCTTCGTCCAGCACGCGAGCCAATCCCTCCATACTGCGAGCGGTTGAGGCTCCTTGCCACTTTAAACCATAGACGCGCAGACGCCCGCCAAGCAGATCGGTATATGCTCCCTGCATCGTATTGGCATTCCAACTCTCCAGAACTGGCGCTCCGTTCTGCATACGCGGATCAAGCAGGATCAGGTAACCCTGGTGGCAGAGGAATTGCAGCCACGAGACCCCCTCGCGGTAATAGCTGCGGTCATGGTTACCCTCGATGGCAACCACCGGGATACCCTGTTTCTTGAGCATCTCCAGCCCGGTCAGCGCGTGCAGCAACGTGCGTGGATCGATAGAACGTTTATGAAAGAGATCGCCCGCAATCACTACAAAATCGACCTGTCGCCTGGTCGCGTCCTGCATGATATCCCAGAAAGCGCGGCTGAAGTCGTTAAAACGTTCGTGTACGCCATACTGTTCGTTGCCCAGGTGGGTATCTGCCAGGTGAATAAAAGATGCTCTCATGACTTATCCTCCGAAATAGATAGGCGGTTCGAACCGGTCAGTCCCGCGCTTCTCTCTGGTCCGCTTAGAACGACACGCAGCTAACTAACTGCCAATGCCCAGACCGGTCATCATACCGCGTGCTCCGGCAGCGGCTATAATGAAGGCTCCAATGCTTAAAATCAGAATAGTCGTGCGGATATTTTTGCTTGCATAGGTATAGGCCACTGGCAGCGCAAAAACGACAATTGCCCCATAGACATAGTGTAAATAGTAGAGGCTTCCCCCCGGTGGGCGATTTCCCATCAGTACTAGCATGACCCCAAGCAAGCCCTGGAGCAGTCCATCCGCGCCAGTGACTATCAGCGCATTGCGCCAGGCCCAATTGATGGCCTCTTTTTTTTGAAAATAGAGGATCAAGCCCCAGATACCTGTGATTGTGCTTGTTGCAAGCACCAGAACCATATTATACAAATGTAAATTAAGAACAATCGGCAACATAATTACTCCTGGACCGCGCAGATCGCGGTAGTTGTTTCTTTCAGTTCTTTCTCTGCGTTGGAATAGTGGAACATGTTTCCCCGGCATATCTTAATCTCTTTAGAGAACTTTCACAAGAGGGAGGTTTTTTGTTCAGGATATTTCGGCTAACGGGAACTTTTCAGAGTGACCTGCCGTCCTTATACGTGAGTGCTTAATTGGTTGGAAATAATTGTGGATCGTTTAAATAAATAGGAGAATAGGCTTATGAAACAGATGCATACAGCAGGCAACCCACGTTTTTACCTGATAGCTGGACTTCTGCTGTGCTTGCTCTTTCTGGCCGCCTGTGGCAATTCTGGTGGAACAGTGGCAGGCGGCGGTTCAACGGTTACCCCTGTACCAGGAGGCACAGCGACAACAGGACCTACCCAGGGTATGCAGAATTGTGGCTCTGTCCACTCGATTCGTCAGGTGATCATCCAGGCAGATAAAAACCAGGCCCCGGTGACTGAGAACTGCTTCGCGCAGGCATATCAGCATTGTCAATCGGCTACGCTGGTCTATTCGGCAAGCGAACTGGATACCTCTACGATCCATAATTTCTCGCTCAAGAGCGTCAACGGCACCTGTACAATTAGCGATTATGTCCAGCACGAGATCGCGCCCCATCCGCCTCAGGTCACAGGTACCTATACCTGTAGTAGCATGACCATGCAGAGTGACGGTCTGCATATTCTCGCCTGTGGCCAGGTGGGGAACGTGGTCGTGCCACTCAGCTAAATTCCCCTCACTTATACGGCTCTTGCTCGTCTGTGCAGACGTTTAGACGTGAAAGAACGCACAGTGGGCAAGAACGCCGTCGCCCCTTCAAAATCCACTCACTGGAACAGCCAACTGACTCTGCCCGCCAGCCGTCTTGAGCGTCACTGGCGCGGTTGTGATGTCATCGTAGGTCTCAAAGGTCAGCGGACCAACGTGGAGATAGTAGGGATAGGTTTCGTACGAGCCGGCCTGTAGATTGACGGCAGCGATCAACGGTCCCGCGTCAGACTGTTTTTGTTGCAAAGGCACGAGCAGTTGATCACCCGCCCGCATCGCAGTAAACGTGCATTGGGTGCTCTCTGCCGGTTGCCCCTGCGCTACGTCGGTCTGTTCTACGTTGTAGCCGTACACCTGGCGGTAGCCCGGTTGCGCGGAACGCAGTAACCGCCACTGACTGACCAGCCAGGTCGCGTTATTGATTTGTAGTGTCTGCGCAGGTGTGTCTAAACGCTGCAAGTCGTGACCCAGCGTGCTCTGAGGCAGCGCTGCCAGCGGTTGCGTTTTAACTATATACAGGTGGAACGGCGAGCCTGTCAGGCGGGCCGGACTGGCCACCAGATCGGCGATGGCAAAGTGCTTGAGCAGCGTATCGACAAATGGACTGTAGGGACCAACCAGCATCGCTGCCGCGCCTTCGTCTGCGCCGGGCAAGACCGCACAACTCTGGTCAAAGAGCGTGACCGGCGTGCGCATCTGTGTCGCTAGGTAGCGCAAAGTTGTCTGCGTCGGCCAATCGGTCGAGATATACACGCGACTCAGATGCAACGCCTGAGCCAACTGATCGGTCTGCTTGACGGCATTTTGCAGCGATTGCAGATCATTCCAGAGGTCGGGGATGCGTGCTCCATCGTCATAGTTGCCCCTATTTAAATCCAGCACGCCCGCCGTCGCGCCCAAAAATTGCGCAAGAATGATCACCGTCGCCAGCAGATAGACTGCGCCAGACCAGACGTTGCCGGTGAATGGACCCGTCTGGCGCGTGCGTAGCCAGGACGCGGTCCTGCTCATCCCTATACCCAAAAGCACAAAGGGACCAGGCAGCAGAAAAATAAAATAGTGCATCCATAGCTCAACATGACGCGTCAGCAGGAGCAAGGGGATAATTTGCCAGCTCAACAGGACCAGCAGTCCACAGCGGAGCGGCGACTTCCGCAAGTCGCGCCAGTAACCTCGTAGATACGCCAGAGCTGTCTCACCGGCCGTTCCCTGGCTTCGCGTATAAAGGGCAAGAACCACCAGGAGAGCCATCACCAGCACCAGCAGCACGAGCGTACCATCGCTGATCCAGGTGAGATACGGCGCTAACGTACCCAGCAGAGACTGCTCCCCCAGGAAGGGTCCAATATGCCAGTGATAGGGATTGTGGCTAGAAAGCAGATCGTAGGGATTGAGCAGAAACGTATAGTAGTGGAGCGCGGAACTATCAACAGACGCATGTAAGTGCATGGCATGCAGCAAAGGCTTGAGATCGATCAGCCCCGTGGAAAACTCCCAGAGCAGTGTTGGAGCATAGATCAACAGCAGATAGAGCACGCCCAACGCTACGTCGCGCTTGCGCACCGTACACGGAGCCAGCAGGCACGCGACCAGCAGTGGGATAGCCAGATAGACCGCCGTGCCGTGGAATTGCAAGGCCAGACCCAGACACAGGAGCGCCGGAGCCAGCCAGCCGGACTTACGCGCCATTGTACCTTGCAGCAGAAAGATCACCAGCGGTACCACCACGAGCGGCAACAGATTTGGCTCCCAGATAAAACGCGCATAGATCACCGCCCGCAACGCGGTCGCATAGCTCAGAGCCGCCACCGTTGCGGCCCCGCGCCCAAAGTAGCGCCTGACAAAAAGATAAGTCAGGAGCACAGTAACAGTCATCAAGCAGCCAGTCTCGATCGCCCCCCAGAGCGGATCGCTGGTAAATGCGGCCACGGGCATCAAGATATAGATAGTAGCGGGAGGATTATATGTACCGATCGAAGTTGGCTGATTGGCCGCGACCAGCCAGCCATTGTGCGCGGCATGGTAGGCCATCTGGAAGATCGCCGCCTGGTCCAGATTAAAGATTGTCGTATGCAGATCGTAGAGGCGCAAAAAAGCCGCAACCGCAAGCACTACGTACCATTCCCAGGACGACCACACAGCACGCAGCGAAGGGCGAGGATAGCCTTCCGGCTCTGACGGATCAGCAGGCGTTGCCTGGATTTGCACAGCTAAAGCTAGCTCTTTCATCGACGTTCTCCAATAAGTACCATACATCGGCTTTTCGTAGATAGAAACGTAGCCTACCTACTTTTTGTCACCAGAAGAGTACTATAGAGAAGAACTAAGGCAATGCAAAAAGTTTCAGATTTGAGACCTGGACATTATACATACGAGAAAAGAGGCGAGCAGCAAGGCCGTAGCCTTCGCGCTCGTCTCTTTTCTCGCCCCCTGAGATAGGGAAAAGAAGAAACGCAACAGTAAGGATGATACAAAACCCGGAAACACGCAAAGAGTCGTGCCAGGCACATCTATTCTTCGTTCAAAACCTGCTGCATATACTCGCGTAGTCCATCGGCAATCTCGGGACGTTTGAGAGCATAGGCGATAGAAGTGGTCAAATAACCGAGCGGAGTGCCAGTATCGTAACGGATGCCAGTAAAACGCAAACCGTAACAATCGCCGGCTGCGGCCTGCAACTGCATCGCATCGGTCAATTGAATCTCCCCGCCTGCGCCAGGCCGGGTCTGTTCGAGCAGAGCAAAAATATCGGGAGTCAACACATAGCGCCCGGCCACCGCCAGGTCTGAGGGAGCCTCCTCTGGTTTCGGCTTCTCGACCAGAAAGTTGATCTTCACCACATCGTTTTCAATCTCTTCGACCGCAGCCACCCCAAAGGCTGAGATCTGTTCTGGTGGTGAGACAAAGAGCGAGATGACCGTTCCACCATAGCGCTCGTGCAGCTCGATCATACGGGGCAGACAGGGAGTCTCCGGCGCGACCAGATCGTCGCCCAGCATCACCACAAAGGGTTCGTTGCCCACCAGATCTTTGGCGCACAGAATAGCGTGGCCCAGACCCAGCGGCTGTGGCTGACGAACCGCAACATACGAAGCCATTTTCTCGATGCGACGCAATTCCTCAAGCTCACGCTTTTTGCCCTTGCGCTCAAGAACCGCTTCCAGTTCGGGAAAGACATCAAAATGATCCTCGATACTGCGTTTACTTCTACTCGTAACGAAAATAATTTCTTCGATGCCAGCCGAAACAGCCTCTTCAACAATATATTGCAAAGTTGGTTTATCAACCAACGGCAACATTTCTTTAGGAATGACTTTACTCGCTGGTAGTACGCGTGTGCCGAGTCCTGCCACCGGCAGAACTGCTTTGCGAATACGCATGCATTTACCTCCTGAAGTAGAGAATTCTTGCTATGCCATACAGCAGGGTAAGTGAAAGCACTTGAGAGCACGACCGAACAGGCTCGTATTGGTCGCCTTAGATGAAGTGAACCATCTAACGAGCACAATCAGACACCTTTACTGGCCGCAAGCAAGCGGCTTTCCCGGCTGTTTTTCAATTGTATACTATTATTTTAGAAGATAGTTCGCACTCAGGTCAAATGAAGTGGTCATTTTATAGAAGAGTACCAGAATAAAGAATGTGAGGGCTGCGGCCTCACGCTCACAACCCGATCCCAAATCACTTTGGTGGGGGAGCCGCAAGCCACAAGAAATCAAAGAAGATTTGGAATGTTCAAAGAACTATGCTATAATTGCCGCAAAGCCGCATGACGTGTTTTTACCAGTTCTGCGGAATTGCTCTGAACCGAAAAATAGCACCAAAACATTACCGCAAAATCAAAGCCCAGTAAGAAGAGACTTGTAGGCGCTATTTCAATGCGTCGTATCACCCTTGTCACAGAGAGAGAATCACATCCAGCGCTGACCGGGGTTGCCGGGGGAACAGTAGATGTATATTGGCAAGATTGTCAAATCGGATTCGCATATCAGCTATGTCTGTCAGATCTATGGCCCGCGTGAGGTCGAAATCGAGCCAGCTTCAGCCGACTATGCCTTTGGACGCTTTGTACGCATCGCGCTCCGCTCCGAGCAGAGCGAGGGCGAAGATGAACTAATGGACCGTGCGCTGGGCGTTGACCTGTCACCCAGAACATATGTGATCGGGGTGATCTACGACACTATTCTCCTGAATCCCGCTTTTGGCTCACTCGGACCCCGCCTCTCTAATGAGACTCAGGTAGAGCTTTTTTCGCCCGATTACATCTCTGAGAAGGCCGTCTTGATCTATATCATGGTCATGGGCATGCTTGAACAGCGCCCGACCTCCACAGGGTCGCCCGAAATCCTGACGGTCTCGCACGGCGTTCCGCTTCTCTCGCTCGAACTCGGGAGCGAGATCGAGACGATGACCGACGCGGAAGTTCGCGCCTTCCATTTCTTCAGCGATCGCCCTGACGATCCGCCTTACCTCCACATGGGGTACGTCCCACATATTATTGCGCAGCGCAATAGCCTGTTGCCGATGGTCACTCTGCGCATCATCGACCAGCTTGAGCGGCTTTTCCCGAACAATCTCTCCTTGCTTTCAATCGTCAAACGCAATTTTGCCTGGCGGCTGAAAGTGGAGACCACAGGATAAAGGATTTGCAGAATGCTTGAACCGACTACTTCCCGCGTGCATTTTAAACCTGTGGGTATCACCAAAGGTCCCGGCGAAAATACGCACGAGTACACGTTCGTTTCGCGCGACGACGAGCAACGCCTCAAAAATGGCGAGTATGTCTACTACGAATTGGATGTACCCGACGAGCTGACGCAGAATTCGCGCCGTCAGCGTGTGCTCGGGCGCATTATGAAGCGCGTCCCACTCCAGCTCTATCCAGATAGCTTCCTGGCCGAACCAGAGATCCCACCTGACCAGGTGGCAGCGCTGATCGGCTATGACTCGCGTTCAAACGATCTGTTTGAGATGCATGTGGCCATCATGGGCTACTTCGACCTCGCGACCGGCTCCTTTATCAATCCCTGGATACCCCCACAGTCCGGCAAACAGATCTACCTGGCCGACGATCAGATGCTCTCGGGTATTCTCAGTCGCAAGAAACGCGGCGAACACGGCTCCGCAACTATCGGTTCACTGCTCACACGTGCGCCCGATGCAGTGCCGGTCGTACTCTCGGTCAGAGACGTGGTCAGCACCCACCTGGCTATCATCGCCAGTACCGGCGCAGGCAAAAGCTACCTGGCCAGCGTGCTCATCGAAGAGTTTATGCAGGCGTATAACAAAGCCTGTGTCTTGATCATCGATCCACACGGCGAATACAGCACGCTCGATCAGCTTCCCAACTTTCCCCAGTTCTCTGAAGCTGGCAATGGGCGCGGACCCGCCTACCAGGCGCAGGTCAAAATCTATAAACCCGAACAGGTCAAAGTACGCGTCTCTTCGCTGAATATGGGCGATATGCGCCACCTGCTCTCAGAGATGACCGAGAAGCAGCAATACTTGCTAGCGCGTGCGCTGCGCAAAGTGCAGTCCGACCACCATAGCTCGCCCTGGACGACCGCCGACCTTAAACGGGCTATCAAGGATGTCTCAAAATCGAAGAACGACGACGAAGAGGGCGCAGACGATTCAAGCACGGTCCACGCCCTGACCTGGCGTATCGAGCAGCGTTTTGAGGATAGCTTTACTTTTGACGATTTCCAGCATCTCGACCTGACCGAAATCTTTAAACCGGGCCAGTGTACGGTGCTCCAACTGAACGAGGTCGACGAGCGCGACCAACAGGTGGTCGTCGCTACTCTCCTGCGCCGCCTCAACAAGGCTAGAATGGATACCGAGCGCGGCAAGGTTCACGCGGGCGAGTTCTATCTGCCCTACCCTGTCTTTGTATTGCTCGAAGAGGCCCACCACTTCGCTCCTGGCGGCATGGACGTGGTTTCAACCGCCATTCTTAAACAGGTGCTGGCCGAAGGGCGCAAGTTTGGCATCGGCGTCGGCCTGATCAGCCAGCGACCCGGCAAGCTCAACGCCGATGTGCTCAGTCAGTGCCAGACGCAGTGTATTATGCGTATAGTCAACGAGATCGACCAGAAGAGCGTCGCGTCCGCCATCGAGGGCGTCGGACGCGACCTGCTCGACAATCTGCCAGCCCTCTCAAAAGGCCAGGTGATTATCGCCGGAGCCGCCGTCAATACCCCCGTCATCTGTCGCGTGCGCACGCGTATTACGCGGCACGGCGGCGAGAGCAAAGACGCACCCGATATGTGGCAGCAGTACTTCACGCCAGAAGCTCAGGAGAGTCGCAAACGTAGCGATGCGCCGCTTAATGGCAGTTCAGGGTTTAACCTGCTGCGCTAGAAATGTAGTACCTTTTATGAGCATTAACGCCAATATCCCGACCACTCGCGAGATCAGCAGTCGGACCTTTTTCATCGCCATGCCACTCCTCATACTCGGGGCAGGCGGAGGTCTGCTGCTCTTTACGCGCTTTGTCGCTCCAGGACCAGCCTGGGCCTTACTGATAGTCTTTCTGCTGCTCGGTCTTGTGCTCACAGGTATATGCGCTCCCCTCGTCTATCTGTGCAGATGGCTGATTCCTCGGTTGCGCCGCTCTGGCTTGATTACCAACCACTCACTCCGCGAGTCCGCCATCCTGTCGATATACATACTTTTCAATTTGCTTATGCATCTCTTGCAGAGTTGGAACCCGGCGATTGCGCTGGTCAGCCTGGGGATTGCCATCATCATAGAAGTGCTTATTCTGGGCAGAGGATAGAGGTCTGGCGCTTGTCATCTAGAGAGAGGCCAGACAAAGACACTGAGCGATCTAAGCGATAGTGACGGTTGCTGCCTGTGACCTGGCCTGCTGACCATTTTGATCGGTTGCCACGACGACAACGCTTGCCTGCGCCCCATTGCCCTGTAGGTTGACGACTTTGGCTGTCCACGTTAAGGTTGCGTTGCCCGAGCCGTTGGTAGTTTTGGAGCCGCTGCTAGCAAAGAACGGCACAGTATCGTAGGTTATCTGGAGGGAGACAGTGACATCCGGTTCGCTGGTTTGCACATCGACGCGCACCCGTGAATTATTGTTGACAGTGTTTGGAATATTGAGAATCTGCACCGTAAGCGGCCCGCTAGCTGGTTGCGTGGCGGCGGGGGTTGGGGTTGGAGCCAGGTAGGTCGACGAGCCAGTTGTGTCTGGTTGGCTACTCTGATGGCTCCCGGTGCCAGTCACCGGAGTGGCAAAGCCCGGTACATGGTCGACCGTTCCAACCGGTGTCGGTGTGGGCGGATGCTCTACCTGCGAACTGGCCCAGATTGGTCCACTCGTGTTGCTGGATGCCAGGGCATTTGCGCCCAGGGCTATAAAGACTAGCGAGGCGATCACCACCAGCGCGACTGCCAGATAGAGAATTTTGTAGGAAACATCCTTGTTCCAGAGCGCCACCAGTTTAGCGAGAATGTTCTGGGAGGTTATGAGTCTGCCAGCTTCGCGTGCGGGCGATGGGGGAGTGGTCGGGTGGCCAGGCACAGGGACGGGCGAAGAAGGCATGTACGGGTTGTTTCCCGAGATTTCAGGCAAGATGAACCTGTCAGATGGTGTATGTAGATCCTTTGTATCTTGATCTGGCTGATTGATCATTGGCTGAAAGCTGCCTTTCTCATGCCACCCTGAAGAATTTTTGCCTGCATCATGGTCCTTGTTGCTTTAGAGTATATCATACTTTGTTTTTTTGCTGGCCTGACTAGGCCAGAAGTCAGGGTTCGACTCGCTACTTTAGTTATCCTGGCGACCTTCTGGGGCGATGTGCCATACTTGCAGGTATATACTGCGTTTACGCAGCACTACGAGGGAGAAATCCATGACCGATCTTGTAGCACCGATCAAAGAAGTGACAGTTTATAGTAATCGCGCTCTGGTGACGCGTGTGGGTGAGATACATCTGCCCACGGGTACACACGAACTGCGCGTCAACGATCTTCCGCCATTTTTGCAGGAATCTCTCAGGGCCTCGGGGAGAGGACCTCAGGGGACGCGTATTCTTAATGTAGATGTTGCTACAGCCTTCCATAGTCGTCCACCTGAAGCCGAGCTTCAGGTGTTGCAGACGGCGTGCGATCTCCTGCAACAACAGATCGATCTGTTGGAGGCTCGCCAGGATGGGTTGAACGATCGTCGGCAGTGGTTGCGTACGCTTGGCGAGCAGTCGAGCGATTTCGCCAGAGGGATGGCTCGCGGCCAGATCAAGCCGCAAGATTGCGCCGACTTTTTTACCTTTGCCGCAGAACAAGCGCTGCAAAACGCCGAAGCCGCGCAAGACCTGGATATACACTTGCGTCAGAAGCAGGAAGATCTGGCGGCGAAGAGACGGGAATTGGCGCAAAAACAGGGCTATGGGCAACCGGATCGTTTCTCGGCGGTGATCGACGTTGAACTGGTCGCCGAGGGAGACTTTTCGTTAGAACTCTCCTACCTGGTGACGCAGGCCTGGTGGCGGCCTCAGTACGATGTGCGTGTGGTCATAGACGCCGATGGCAATCGAGGCGAGGTCGAGTTGACGTACGTGGGCCTTGTCCAGCAATCCACCGGAGAGAACTGGGATCAGATCAGCCTGGCGCTTTCGACCGCTCGTCCCTCGCAGGCCACGGTCTTGCCTGAACTGCATCCGCTCTATCTGCAAGCTTACACGCCACCGCCGCCGGTTATGCCGATGGGGGCAGCGCCTATGCTCGCCCGTAGCGCGATGAGTCGGCCAATGCGTATGAAGCGGACCGACGGCGGGTCGGACGACGAGACCGAGCCGTCGCTGATAGGGGCTGCATTGCTTGATGAGGCTCCGCAAGCGAAGGCCCAGGTCGCTACGACCGACATCGAGCAACTGGGAACTGCCTACATCTTTCGCGTGGGCCACGTAACCGATATCCCCTCGGGCAATTCGCCCCATAAGACAACGATTGCCCGCGACAACCTGCCCTGCGAATTTGACTATGTGAGTGCGCCCAGTATTGAGCAAACGGTTCACCTGCGTGCTCATATCAACAACACGACCGATCGTGTCTTGCTGCCGGGCGAGAGCAGCATCTTCTTGAGCGGCGAATACGTTGGCACCACCAGGGTCAAGCTGACCGCTCCCAGCGAGAAATTTGAGATCTTTCTAGGGATTGACGATACGATTAAGGTCAAGCGTGAACAGACCGAGCGTTCGGTCGAAAAGGGTGCGTTGCTCCAGGGCGACCTCCGACGCACCAACTACGGTTACCGCATTACTATGCATAACTACGCGGCTTTCCCGCGCACAATCATTGTCCGCGATCAATTTCCGGTTTCGCAGCACGAGCGTATCAAGGTGAAGACGCAGGCTATCCAGCCCGCACCCACAGAGCGCACCAGGCAGGAGTTGCTGACCTGGCGTTTCGTCCTGGCGGCTGCCAACGAGACGCGCATCGACTATCGCTTTACCGTTGAGCATCCGCAGGATATGCAGGTGGAAGGTTTGCCGTAGCCTCGCTCAGCCCTCGGTGCCGATCGGTGCTGGCTGTTTCTCCGCTGCCGCTTTGACCTTTGGACTGCCTTGCTGGTGGACCTCGCGGTGCTGACGACGTTCATCGCGGCGGCGTTTGATTTCGAGCAGGCGCATATAGACGTTATAGACGATGGGTTGATAGACGAGGTCGTGGGTTTCGAGTGCGCGAATAGCGTACCCACCGAAGCCGCGTTTAAAGACATAGACGCCCCAGAGTTCCTGACCTTCTTCCAGGATCTCGGGGATGCCGCGAAAGTTATAGTACCAGCAGTCGTGAGCTTTCGCCCACTGCATGCCGTGCCACTGTAATAGGTGGTTCGGCATCAGATTGCGCTGCTCGTTAGAGGAGGCTCCATACATATACCAGCTCCAGTGTCCATAGCGCAGAACGATGATGCCCGCGATCGGCTGGCCCTGATATTCAGCCAGGAAGAGAGCAAAGCGCTCGTCCTGACCATAGAGTCGCATAATCTCTTCGTAGAAGGCCTTGCTATGGATAAAGAACTCGTCGCGTTCACTGGTCGTTTCGTAGATCTGATAAAACTTATCAAGGTCGGCCTGACCCTCGCCCTGACGTATGGTCACGCCCTTGCGTCCTGCCAGGCGGATATTGTAGCGCCATTTCTCCTTCATACCCGCCAGGATCTCTTTCTCGTCTGGTTGGATATTCAGCACCCACTCATTGCGGATATGGACAGCGTAGGGATTGGCGCGGAAGCCGTGGCGTTGCAAGGCATCCAGCCAGTTGGCGTCTTCGTCGTCCGCGCCAGGTTCGACCTTGAGCATAAAGGCACCCTGCTTGCGGGCTTCGACCTTGACGAAATTGAGCAAGACGGTCAAAGCCGGGGAAGTAGGATCGTCGATCACCGGGCCGCGTGGGGCGTAGAAGTAGGGGCGGCGGATCAGCGGGGCGCTAGTGATGATCAGCAGGATTGCGGCGCAGAGTGTGCCTGCGTCGTCGAGCACGCCTACGCGTAGCGTGTGCGCGGCCAGGTATGGACCCAGTTCGCCCCACTCAAAAGATTGGGTGATATTGCAGCCCTCGGCTGCTGAGACAAAGTCGTTCCATTGCTGGCGGTCTGTAATGATACACGCTTCCACGGCGTTCCTCTCAATTCTGGCTCTGGGTGGCCTGCTCGCTCTGACCTTTGCCACGGGCGGCACGTTCTAATTCAACTTTACGACGTTCCTGGTGGCGGCGATTGCGGCGTATTTCAACCGATTTGCGCCAGAGACTATAGATTACCGGATGGTAGATATAATCCTGGGTAGGGATATTCAGACGTGAGAAGCCGCCGAAGCCTTTTTTATATTCATAGACGCCCCACATCTCCTCGCCAGGTTCAAGGATTTCAGGGATAGTGCGAAAATCGAAAAAGCTGCACCCGCGGGCCTGTGCCCACTGGAAGCAGCGGTATTGCAGGAGATAGGCTGGTTTGAGATTACGTTTGCTATTTGAAGTTGCGCCAAACATATCCCAGCACCAGTCGCCGAAGCGGATCAGCATCTTGGCGGCTATCGCCTCGCCCTCATGTTCGGCCAGGAAGAGCACCGCGTCGCCTTGTGCAGCGAAGTGGCGTAGAATCTCCTTGTGGTAGTCCTGACTGTGGATAAAGAAAGCATCGCGCTCGCTGGTGAGTTTGAGCAGACTATAGTAGGCCGCGAAGTCGGCTTCGCTGGTGGCCTCGCGCACGATGACGCCTTTGCGCTCGGCGCTGCGTACATTCTGTCGCCAGCTCATCTTAAAGCTGGCCAGCAAGGTATCGAGGGTAGGACGAATATCCAGCACCCAGCTACGGCGTCCGTGGACCGCATAGGGATTGGTTTGAAAGCCCAGAGAGCGATAAGCTGCGAGCCAATTTTCCAGAGCTGGATCGTCGTCGGCGATATTTGGTTCCAGGCGCAGAGCCACGGCGTGAGTTTTGCGGGCCAGAACCTTCTGCGTATACTCGATCAGCGCGGCGAGGGCCGGTGAGTCGGGGCTTGCAACGGTTGGGCCACGCGAGCTATAGAGCCAGCTAAACGGGATACGCTGACCGGCCAGAGGAGTAACTACTAGCTGCATCGTGCCGACCAGACGACCGTCATCGAGCGCACCCAGGCGGTAGATTTGTCCGCCCAGGTATTGATTAAGTTCGCCCCATTCGTACGATTGGAGTAAGTGGCCGCGAGGCTGGCTGAGTAGAAAGGTATTCCACTGCTCTTTATCGGTGATTTCTTGAATTGTCATGCCCATTATGGTTTCAGGTTCTCCAGGTATTCATCGCGCAAAATGCTATAGACGCGTACATCGTGATACTTGCCGAAGCGGAAGATTACCTGGCGCAATGTTCCTTCATACTTCATCCCGGCTTTTTCATCCGCCCTTTGCCCCCCAATATTATCTTCCATATCCTGGGTCTGAATCCGGTTAAGATTCAACTCCAAAAAACCATATTGAAACATCAGGGTCGTACATTCGGTGCCATAGCCCTTGCCCCAGAAGCGGTGGTCGATAATATTGTAGAACTCGCCCGATTGATTGAGGTTATTGATATCTTTCAGACCGACGAGTCCGATCAACTGATTGTCGCTCTTGAGCGCCACGCCAAAAATAATATGTTTACCGTCTTTGTACAGCTGGTCAAGGCGCTCTTTGCCCCGTGTATCGCTGGTGGGGTAGATAGAGAAATAGCGTCTGGTATCGGCGTCATTCATCCAGGTAGAGTAGAGATGGTTATCTTGAGCTGGTTCGAGGGGCCGCAGATAGATACGTGCGCCAACCAGAAATGGGTTTTGTAAGTGTGAGGTATCTTCGAGTTCCATACAAATGTTCCCTTCTCAGTTTCCAGGCCAGTATAGCATAGCCTGCACTATGAGGCAATTCTGCTCTGCGCCCCACCCATAGACATGAAGGTAGCAGAGAGCACTTCTCTGCACTCCTGTTTTGCCTTAGGCAAAACAGGCAAGTTTAAAGAAAAAGTTTATTGGGGACGCCCCAGATTACCTGTCTCCCAGACAGGGTGCCGGCAAAGGGCTGCCGCCCTCTGCACTCCCGCTTCACTTCCTGCCTATGTTTGCGCACTCATTGCGTAGGTGTGGGATAATAGAGGCAAGTTTTATGCAGATGCTTTTAAAATGAAATGATGTGAGGGTGAGGCAGAACACCCCTTGTTAGAGGATATGAGATGGCACTGACGATAGGCATTATCGGCCTCCCCCAGAGTGGGAAAACTACTCTCTTTAATGCGTTGACGCGGGCGAACGCGCCGATCAGCGGTTATGCGACCAGTACTGTGCAGGCTAATGTGGCGATGGTGCAGGTGCCAGACGCCCGCCTGCAACCGCTGGCCGATATCTTTCAGCCCAAAAAGGTCACGTCCACGACCGTTGAATTTGTGGATGTGGCGGGCGTGGGTCAGCATACGCAGGATGGCGATGAGAAACGCCAGGGGTTGAGTGCGGAGTTTATTGGGCATATTCGCAATGCTGATGCGTTGGCGATTGTGTTGCGCACGTTTGCCAACGAGAATGTGCCGCACGTCTACAACACTATCGATCCCAACCGCGACCTGGATAGTCTCAACACCGAGCTGGCGTTGACCGATCTGACGAGCGTTGATCGGCGCATTGAGCGCTCGACCAAAGCCGCGAAATCGGGCGATAAAAAAGTTCTTCAGGAGTTGGAGGTTTTGCGCAGATTGCAGGAGACGTTGAACGAGCTTGGACTGGTGAGTCAGCTTGCGCTCGATGCCCAGGAGCAGAGCGTGCTGACCGAACTTTTCCTGTTGACTATCAAGCCGCGCATGTATGTCTTGAATGTGAGTGAGGATGTGCTCGGTGAGGCCAGCGATCTGTTGGAGAAGATCGCGGCTGGTCAGACAGTGGAGTTGCCTGCGAATGCGAGCGAACTGCGGAATATCGCGAGGATCGCTGAGAAAGCGCGAGCCGAGGGAGCCGAAGTGACCGCCGTATCGGCTCGCCTGGAGGCCGAACTGGTCGAATTGCCCGCCGAAGATGCAGCCGAGTACCTGGAATCGCTGGGTCTACCCAAACTGGGGGCTGAACGAGTCATTCAGGTTGGCTATCGTCTGCTCAATCTGATCACCTTTTTAACTGCGGGCGAAGACGAAGTACGGGCCTGGACGGTTACAAAGGGAGCGAAGGCTCCAGAGGCGGCAGGCAAGATCCACTCTGACATTGAGCGTGGCTTTATTCGTGCCGAAGTGACCGGCTTTGACGATTTCATGGCGTGCGGTTCGTTTGCTGCTGCGGCCAGAAAGGGCTTGCAGCGTCTAGAAGGCAAAGAGTATGTGATCAAAGACGGGGATATTGCTCATTTTCGCTTTAATGTGGGGAAATGAGATCTTCTAATTCGCTGGTAGCTTGACGTTAACTGAGCTACACATTAGAATTAGAGAAGACTTGATAAATGTCCCCGCGAAAATTGGAGGTAGCCTTATGCCTTTATACGAGTACTATTGCTCGAATTGTAAGTCCAAATTTGAATTGCTGGTTAGCCACCAGCATGCAGATGATGTTGTCTGCGTACGTTGTCATGGAGAGCAAGTGCGCCGTCTCCTCTCGATTTTTGCTCTGGCCGGAAAGGCACATGAAGATAACGGCTACGAGGATATAGAGGCCTCGACAGGTGATGATTGTGGGTGTGGAGGCGGGAGTTGCGGTTGTCATTAGATTAAAAATGGAACCTTTGTATGTTTGACAAAACAAGCTATTGGCGCGGCGTGTTGGAGGGAGTCTTGCTCTACACGCTGGGCCGCCTCGGTGCATTGATTACACCTACGGCTTTTCCCGATTGGGTCGTAGTGGCAGCGCCTGTATGTTTTCTCTTTTGCCAGTTTTTGCTGGCCCCCTTCTGGGCGACGAGGCGTATCAAGCAGACGAGCAGACGCGAGCGTTTGAGCAGACGTTTCTGGTTGCTGGGACCGCGTCTGGCGGTGATGTGTGTGGGCGTTGATATTGTGCTCTCGCTGG
Organism: Ktedonobacteraceae bacterium; assembly: GCA_034437695.1. Classification (GTDB taxonomy): domain Bacteria; phylum Chloroflexota; class Ktedonobacteria; order Ktedonobacterales; family Ktedonobacteraceae; genus Paraktedonobacter. The sequence goes on along the minus strand of DAOTTJ010000041.1, from coordinate 1,933 downwards.
TGGGTGGTCTTGCGCTCTATACCTTTGACGGTGTGCAACGTGGTCCTGCCCTGTGGCGTTTCTTTGCCACGGGTAGCGATCACCTCAGCTTTGGCGACTACGCTTTTTACGAGTTGAAAGATATCGCTATTTTGTTCGCGCTCTATACATTGACAGTGATCTGTGCTCGCCTGGCGCAGAACGGTTTTATGCGTTTTACCATGCCAGCCGGAGGCAATCGCGTCACCCTTTAGTGGAGAGACTTAGACGTTGGCCTGCGTGAAACGTGCGGGATCGAACAGATCGGCGTCCGTAGGAAATTGGCCCTGGATCAGTTGGCTCAGCAGCAGGCCTGCGTGTACGGTATAGGCATTGCCATGTCCGGTGTAGCCGCCTGCGAGGTAAGTATGATGAGTGCCGGGGAGACGACCGACCAGCGGCAGTGAGTCCTGTGCAAAGCCCATGATGCCGGCCCAGCGACTGGTAATCTGCACTGCGGGCAGATTGAGTGTCGAGTGGACAAAGGCATCGAGGTATTGTTGGACCTGTGTGCCGGGAGTTTCGTCGCTGGTATTTTCAGTGGAGGGCGATTGATTGCGCCATCCGCCGACGATCAGGCGGCCAGCTACCTGTCGCCAATACTGGTAGCCGTAGTCGCCTGAGCAGGGACATGGGAAGATCAGCTCGCTCAGTGGTTCAGTAGCGATGATCTGACCGCGCACCGGAACAAGCCACGAGGGTAGCCAGGCTGGATTAAGTTGAGCAATCAGGTCTGGTAGCCAGGCATTGGTGGCCAGGATCAGGTGAGTAGCGTGGAGCGTCCCCTGCGGTGTAGTCAGAGTGACGCCCCCGGCTTGTTCGCTGAGTGTGAGGACAGGACTTGCCTGGTAGATGAGCGCACCGGCCTGTGCGGCCAGGCGGGCAATGCCGGCCACGTAGCGTACCGGTTGAACCTCGCCATTTGTCGGATGATAGGAGCCGCCGCGATAGAAATAGCGCAGTCGTGGTGGGATGTCGCGCAGCTCAACCGTCTCGACCTCCCAGCCATCCTCGTGCAGGAGCCGCTCGTCTTCGCGGATCGCGGTCAGTTCTGTAGCGCTGGCTGCCAGCTTGAGACTTCCATTGCGACGGTAGCCACAATCCCAATCCTGTGCGGCAAGCTCGGCAATCAGGTCTGCGGCAAGTTCGTGATTGCGCACAGTAAAGGTCCAGATGCGGCGAGCCTTTGCGCGTCCGTGGCGAGCAATCGTTGTCGCGTAGGGACCGGTCGTGCCGTTGGCCAGGAAGCCGCCATTGCGTCCGCTGGCCCCTGCCGCCACCTGGCGACCTTCCAGGACAGTCACCTGGATGCCAGCGCGGGCCAGCCAGAGAGCCGCAGCCGTACCAGTGATGCCAGCGCCCACAATCGCCACCGTCGTAGAGTGTGTGCCTTGTAGAGGTCCTTCGGCCAGCTCGGGGAGCGTCGTCGTCGAGCAATCGGCTTGCCAGAAAGAAGTGCTACTCATATGCGAACTCCATGTCTGTCTCTATAGGCTTAGCTAGCCACCTTGCCGAGAAAGAGCCGCCTCATCGGAGAGATGTTCAGCAAAGATAATGAGATTGTCAAAGGGATCTTTGACAAAGAACTCCCTGAAGCCCCAGGACTTGGCCTCCAGGTTCGATTGTACCGCGTTAGTCGGCATATACTGCTGATACAAAGCGTCGAGATTAGTCACATTGATCCAGCAGACAGAGTTGGCGTGGAGAGCGTCTGCATAGTAGTTCAGGTGCAGATCCACCTTGTCGCGTTTGACGATTGCGAAATATTCGTCGTGATAAGTCGTCTGAAAGCCGAGCTGGTTATAAAAAGTGAGAGCCTGCTCCAGATTATGGACGACAAAGCGCGGCGCGACCGTAAGTAACGCTGGTTGGTTGTGAGTTTCAGATGACATAAGTATGTTTCTCCTTAGCTTTA
>DAOTTJ010000040.1:0-36287 GCA_034437695.1 Ktedonobacteraceae bacterium | reverse complement strand
GCCACACGCTCGCAACCCGATCCTTTATTCCGGGGGGGAGCCACACGCCGAGAACGAAAAAGCCCTGGGCCAACAGAACTATACGACTTGACTATTCACTCCTGAGCATGTATAATGCAACAGTTATAACTGTTTGCATGGCATGGAACAGGTTGCTGACCTATCCTGTTCTCCGGTAAAGACGCTAAAGAGTTTTGAGCGATCCTCTGTAGAATACTCTCTTCCTGCACGCATGTTTGTACCTGATATCAGCTAGCAGCATTGCTCCCGTATCCTACGGTCTGCTCCTGGTACTCTCTGGTGGTATGGTTCCTTCAGAGATCTGTACTGCGCCCGCATCAAGGACGCATTGGCCGCAAGGACCCTTTTTCATGCCTTCTTTTCAGGATTTTCCTCTTTTACCTACTACCCACGCGGTCTTAAACGCGATGGAAATTATTGAACCTACGCCTATCCAAACCGAAGCTATCCCGCCGCTCCTGGCCGGCCGTGACCTGGTTGGGCAATCAGCCACTGGCTCAGGCAAAACGCTCGCTTATAGTATCCCTCTGATAGAAAGAGTCGCCAGAGATCGCCGCACCGTCCAGGCCCTGGTTCTTGTACCAACTCGCGAACTCGCAGTTCAGGTCAACACTGTCCTGAGCAAGCTGGCCGCCAGCCGCCGCATCTCAACTGCTCTGCTGGTCGGAGGCCAACCCTACAATCGGCAAATCTCTTCTCTACGCTATGGCGCACAGATCGTCGTCGGTACACCCGGTCGCGTGAAAGACCATCTGGAGCGCGGCACGCTGCTCCTGGATCAACTGCGCATCTGTATCCTGGATGAGGCCGACCAGATGCTCGATAGCGGCTTTGCTCCCGTAATCGAAGATATTCTGATCACTACGCCCGCCACACGGCAAATGGCGCTCTTTTCTGCGACTATGCCCGACTGGGTCGCAAAAATCCAACAAAAGTTTCTCAAAGATCCTGTCAAGGTGAGTATCCAACCAGCGACAGGGGCCGAGAGTGTCATCGAGCAGATCGCCTATCAGGTCCCACGCGACCAGAAGATCGCCGCGCTCTGTACTCTCCTGCGAGCAACTCAGGGCGAAAGCAGCCTCATCTTTGGCCGCACTAAATTCGGCGTCGAACGCCTGGGCAAACAGCTCAGCCGCCTCGGCTTCACGGTCGGCACGCTCCACGGCAATAAAAGCCAACGAGCACGCGAAGAGGTGCTCAGCGCTTTCCGCCACGGTCGCGTGCACACACTCCTGGCTACTAATGTCGCCGCCCGTGGACTCGATATCCAGGGCATCCATCAGGTGATTAACTTCGAGCTGCCAGAATCTAGCGAGCTGTTCACTCACCGCATCGGTCGCACAGGCCGCATGGGCCGACCAGGCAAGGCGATTACCCTCCTGATCCCTTCGGACATCCCGAAATGGCGCAGAATGGTCCACGGCCTCGGCCAGGCCGTTGCACTTCAACGTCTTGCACTCGATGAGGAAGCCCTGTTCACTCTGGCTAACTCTCTGGCCGACGTACCCGCCACTCCTGAATACCAGCCCCCCACCGGTCCACGTGGACGCAGATCCACAGGCCCCGATCTGGAGTCGCGCCCTCGTCCACAATTCGACCCGGAGCCACGCCAACGCCCACAACGCGAGCAACGTGCCTATGCGTACGCCGAACAACCTCTGCCCGCACGCGAAGCAAACCGCCAGTATCGCTCAACTCGCGATAACCAGGACTTCACGCCCGAGCCAGAGCCACGCCAGCAACGCGTACAACCCAAACCCAATCGCCCGGTCCGCCTGGCCGACAGGGAAAACACCCCGACCAGAACGCCCGCACGCACCCCCGCCTGGCAAGACGAGGACGCCCCCCGGCGCGATGGTCCACCAGCAAGCAACTCCCGCCCCGGCCACGGCAAACCCTCAGCCATGAGGAAAACAAGCGGACAATATAAAGAATATTCTTCCTCCGCGCCAGCACCACGCACCCGTGCGTTTAAGGCACGACCCGGAGCTACCACCACGCGCACAAAACGGCCCGCCGTCAACCGCTCGGCTCGCCCCTAAAACCTGGCTTCAACCTGCCATAAAACCTCAAACGTGCAGCAGAGACTAGCAACCTCCGCTGCACGTTTGATTCTTTGAGCAAGCATAGGCAGCTTTACATACACAAAGAATGACTCCTTTCCACTCAACCTGTCGCTGCACATGGGACGAAAGTCCTGCTCCTACTCCTGCTCCTCGGACATCCCCAGCACACCAGGACTCGCCCGGCTCCACTATACCTTCCACAGAAAGCCTGCTTGTACATCCGTTCCTATGCAGTGGTATAATGGTAGCTCTGAAACGCAACAACTAACCATTTGATCGGAGAAAATTTCCTATGACAACCCACGCAACCGGCAGCTTCGAAGTCAAAAGCTGGCAAGAAAAAACCTATAGCGAGATCGCAGGCCAACCCCGCTTCACTCAGGCCGAGGTGGTCTATACGTATCGCGGTGACTTCATAGGCGAAGGCGCAATCAGCTATCTCATGTGCTACTCACTCAATAACGTCGCCTACTTTAGTGGCTACGAACAGGTAATTGGCCGCCTGGGTGAGCGCACCGGCAGCTTTGTCCTCTACCACAATGGAACCTACGAAGCCGGAGCCGTCCGCGATACTCTGACCGTAGTCCCAGGCTCCGCCACGGATGAGTTGGCCGGCCTGCAAGGCTCTGGCAGTAGCGGCGGCGATGGCGAAGCTCTCTTTACCCTCGACTATGAACTGATCTAAGGCGTAAAAACGTCTTTCCCTGCCTGTCGGTTGTTCACCCATCCCTATTGCGCCGGGTCCATCTACCTCTTTCCTTCCTGAACAACGCTTGACCTGGACCCGCCGCCAGCAATATATGCAGAGCCAGAATCTGACCCTTCATTTCTAAGCACTCTCGCCGATAAAGAGTAGTGGAGCGGTGCTGGGAGAAACATATATCTCAGATCTCTTTTAAAGGGTGGAAATATCGCCATCTTTATCTGTTACAGAACTTCTTGTCTCCGCATGCTGGTCAGCCATAAGGAAAGAGCGTTCATGTCATGAAAGACCAATTAAATAAGAGCCATACCCAGAAGTATAGTCTCAATCTATCCGATACCCGACTGTCATCCCTGGAAATCGCTACGCTGATCCCTTTGCCCCTGCTCCCCCAGGGCATCGACGAGCTGCTGGCACTCTCTTCAGATGCTGTCTTCTTGACCAATACAAGCGGTCTGATCGTCGCAGCAAATGACCAGTTCACCACGCTATTCGGTTCGTCCACCAGCGAACTACTCGCTACACCCTGGGAAAGCCTGCTTGTCAAACATCTCTCTCTGACACCCCTGGAACGTCCCAACCGTAGATCCGATTCGCTCCTCACTCGCTCCAGTGCAAACCAGTGCGACCTCTTTGCCCGCCGCAAAGATGGCAGCGAGTTTCCGGTCGAGATGAACCTCCGCCCTCTTATGGTCGATGGGCAACTCTGGATGCTCGTCACTGTCCACGATCTTACCCCTCAAAAGATCGATGAACAAGAATACAAGCAGTTTATAGCTACCCTTCAACTCCAGAATAAACTGCTCACGCTGGCCCACGATGCTATTCTGATCTGCCGACCACATGGGCAAGTTGTCTTCTGGAACCGTGGCGCTGAGAACCTCTATGGCTGGAGCGCTGCCTCGGCCCTGGGACAGCATCAGGAGACGCTGCTCCAGACCATTTCTTCCCAATCCTACGCAGCTATCGAGGAAACTCTGGCCGAACACGATGCCTGGGAGGGCGATCTACTCCACACCTGCCGCGATGGCAAACAGGTGCTCGTGGAGAGTCGCTGGGAACTGGTGCGCGACGACACCGGCCAGCCTCAGGCAATCCTGGAGATCAATCGCGACGCAACTAGGAGACGCGCTCTGGAATGCCAGGAGCGTGCAAGATCTGCCCAGGTCACCGATCGCTTGCTCCTTTTCCAGAATATCCTTGATCAACTGCCCAACGCAATCTTCCTGCTGCGCGGACCACAGTCACGCCTCTTACTCGCCAATCAGGCTGCTATCGATCTCTGGGGAAAGGTCTGGCCGTTCGATCTGCCCGCCAAAGATTTCCTCAAGCAGTCGGGTATCCGCTTCTTTACCGAAAATGGACTCGCTATCTCCTTCACTAATCTTGCAAGCGCACAGGTCATGGCCACTGGCAAAGCCCACTTTCAACGCCAGGTTGTCCTGCGCCGCCCAGACGGAGCCGCAATCCCGATTATAGTCGATGTGCTACCTCTGCCTGCCTACCAGCCCTGCGCTGCCGATCCGGTAACCCTCGATCCACCTGAACGCCTGGTCCTGGTCGCCCACCAGGATGTAACTGCCTTCAAAGAGAACGAGATGCTGAAAGACCAGTTCGTCAGCCTCGCTACGCACGAACTACGCAACCCGGTCACTATTATGGCTGGCTACGCCGATCTGTTGCTCAAACGCGCGACTCAGGGCGGCGAACATACGCTCGACGAGTGGCAAAAGACTCGCTTGCTGGAAATCAAACGCGCCACCCAACAGTTGGCCACCCTGACCGAGGATCTGCTGGATACGACTCGCGTGCAGTCAAGTCAGTTGCAGTTGAATATCGCACGCCTCGATCTGGTCGGGTTGACCACGCGCACGATCGAGCGTCTGCAAACAACTACCACTACTCATACGCTCTCTCTGACTACCGATCTCTCTGAATTGTGGGTGCTGACCGATGAACTGCGCATCGAGCAGGTCTTGAACAATCTGCTCAATAACGCGATCAAGTATAGTCCCGCAGGTGGCTCAATCGTGGTCAACCATTGGAAAGATACGACGAAGCACCAGGCCTGCTTCAGTCTCTCCGATCAAGGACTGGGTATTCCCCAGGAACAGCAGGCGCAGATCTTCGGGCGCTTTATGCGAGCCAGCAACGCCCGCTCAACTGGTATTCGTGGCAACGGTCTGGGCCTCTATCTCTGCCGAGAATTGCTCGAACGCCTCGGCGGACATATTTGCTTTAAATCGACCGAAGGCAAGGGTACTACCTTCTTCTTCTGGCTACCCCTGCCTCCTGAGGAGGCCGCTAGCCCGCTCTAAGGTCCACATTACATACTACCCTCCCAACGAGGGACGACCAGCAGGATGCACACCGTCAAGGGCCAGTGGGATCACGGTCGGCACGTCTTGTGCCACCGTTGCAAGCAAGATAGCATAACCGAATTGACCAGCTTTGATGGCCTGGGCCGCCGCTCTGACCATCTCTCTGGCCTGCGCAAAGTCCAGGTTGCCCGGCAGGGTACGTTGCTTGAGTTTAACCAGCAGCTCTGCCCCCAGTAGCCGCGCCTGGATCTCGCGTACCATATCGATGAGTACTTCATCGCGGCGCTCAACCTGCTGCACAAGCAGACGAGCTTCAGCGAGATAGCGCACATAGGTATCCAGTGGTTGGGCATCGGCGATACAGGCAATCCAGGCGAGTAGCCCCTGCAAGTTCGCTGGAACCTCGCCCTGACGCGTCAGGTCGCTCAACCCAAGCACGCCGTCGGACTTCAAGACGCGGCGAAACTCGGCTGCGGCGGTGGCTTTGTCGGGAAAGGTGCAGAATGCGCACTCGCAAATGACTGCATCCATCGTTGCGTCGGCTACAGGCAAACGCTCGGCGTCTCCCTCTAGAAAAGTGATGAGGTCGGCGACACCCGCAACCTGGGCGGACCGGGTCGCCTGCTCCACAGCCGCGCGACCATAGTCGATCCCGAGGACGCTACAGCCAAACTGTTGAGCCAGCGCGATGGCACTCGTACCCGGTCCAGCCGCAACGTCCAAAACCCTTTGACCCGGCCCCAGACGCAACGCGGTCCCGATCTCCCTGGTCAGGGCTGCACCGCCTGGATGGAAGGAATCGCCCAGCACGAGTCTGGCCCAGCCGCTCTGGTAGACTGCTGCACAACAGCTTTTAATCTCTTCGGCGTCACCGGGTAAACTACGTTCAGGGTTCATACAGCATCCTCTTTCTAACGAGATAGGTTTTGTACGGTCCTTCTTTAAAAAGCGAGAAGGGGATTGGAGTTAAAATGAGAAAGTGATTGGCGTCGGTGTAAAAGGGACACCTGCTCGCCGGGCCTGATTTCGCTGTCGCTCACGCGTCTGAAGTTGCTCCCGCGCCTGCTCGCGATACCCCACATTATTATAGGCGCAAAACGGGATCTGCTTGCCATCGGGCAACAAAATCTCTTTACAGCACTTCATCAGGTTCTTCTGGTTAAAGGTCCAGGGGTCCATGAAATCCTGGAGCATAATCATGAAGATATTGCTCGCCAGCTTTCCCAGGTCAAGCTCATCTGGCAGGCCACAGGCCGCGCACGAAAGCGCGAATTGCTGCGCCGCTTTGTCAGAGCCAGGCACGACCGACGAGGACCAGAGACCTTCCAGGGCGCTTTGCAGTTCGGCTCCCAGGTCGGGAACGACGCGGTTGGTGACATAGTCGAGGTAGTCTTCGACGTTCAGCACACGCGGCAGAGGCAGGACGGTCTCGCCGTCGACCAATGCATAGGTCACCGAGTTGCACGTGGGGAAGCAGCAGGGGACAGGGACGAAATCTCCGACGGTAAACAATCCCGAAGTCTGCGCCTCGACCGCCTGAAGGATATCAGGGATCGTCAACCGCTGCAAGGGATCGTGGGTGCCATGCCGACCAGACTGGAAGGCGGGCTGAAAGTTGATGCCCCGGATCGCTGGATGCTTGAGGGCAAAGCGCACGATCTCGCCGACCTCGTGCAGGTTCACATCTCGCGCCACAGCCGGCACCAGTATGACGTTCAGACCACTCTCGGCGAGTCGGTCCAGCGCACGCAACTTCTGGGACAAGATCTCTGGTTCGCCGCGCAGGATACGATAGGTCTCGCTTGTAAAGCCATCAAACTGGAAATAGATCGAGGGACGCACTTCGCGCAATTGCTCCAGAAAGGCATCGTCGTCGGCGATACGTTTGCCGTTGGTGTTCAGCATGACGTACTTGATCCGCCGCTGCTTCGCAGCCCTCATCATCTCGATGATCTGCGGATGGATCGAGGGTTCACCGCCAGAGAACTGCACGACCTCAGGGTTGCCTTCGGTCTCGACTAGGTGATCGAGGATGCCCTCGACCTCTTCCAGGGTCAGGTTAAAGCCAGCGCCAGCGTTGGCAAAACAGAGCGGGCAATCCATGTTACAGGCGCTATTGACCTCGATGATCCCCAGGCAGGCGTGCTGCTGGTGGTCGGGGCAAAGACCGCAGTCGTGCGGACATCCCTGCTGGATCTCGGTCGAGTAGGCCAGGGGAATAGTGCCGGGCTTGTTGAAACGTGCAGCCGCAGTATACGCCTGTGCATCGCCATAGACCAGGCCCTCAAACAGGCCGTGCTCCGGGCAGCGTTTGCGCATATAGACTTTGTTTTCGCGCAGTAGAATATGCGCGTCGATGACGCGACGACATTCGGGGCAGATACTACGCGTCAATTCAAAAAAAACATAATCTGCGTCTTTTTTCATTGGAGCGAGTGAGAGCGGCAGGGCCGATCTGCCTGGTTCGCTTCCAGAGGCCTGCGTAGAAAAAACTGGCTGCTCGTTATCCATGAGATGCTCCTTGTGTGCGCCAGCAGTAAGCTGCTTTGATCCTGGCGATGTGCGAACTATTTCAGTACAGCGATGGTTTGCAAAACGCCACCAGCGATAGCCCAGAGGGCGATAAACCAGACCCAGCGCCCGCCGTGGCGCTCGCGTGCCGCGCTCGCTGAGATGACCTGAAACCAGCGAGCCGAGCGGGGACGACTCATGCGCCAGGCGATCAGGGGCGAGAAGATCAGCAGGATCACCTCTGTCACCAATGGCCAGAAGTTATCCATTCTGATGCTTTGATAGAGGTGGACAAGCGCGAAAAGCCCGCCGAGCGTCAGCAAGATATTGGCGACGATCTGCACAAGCCGCGCGGGATTTCGTCCGCTACGTACCAGCTCGCCAAACCAGACAAGGAGAGCGGCGGCCAGCCACGCGCCGATAAAAAATAATCCGGTTACGAGCAGCGAACCTGCGCTGGTGGTCTTCAGCGCCACAGGCTGTCCAAAGGCCACGGCGACGATCGGCATGATGAAAACCTGTACGGCCAGGCCCCAGTCAAACGCGACGGCCATGCCAACGCCTTGAGGCGACGCGAGTTCGCGCTCGACAGTGTGCGGGGCTTCAGCCTCACGCGTTTCTTCCACGATGGTTTTCTTTCTACTAGAGCGGTTGAAACAGAGATGTTTCCTCTGCCATAGTATATATCCTGGACGACCACAATCTCCAGGTCAACCGTAGACCAGGAGAAGGCCCCGGCCAAAGCTCGCGCTCTCCTTCCTGGACAGTGAGCGAGTATAAGCCGCATAATACAAGGAGTACATAGAGCCTCGTAGAGTATGTACAGAGGAGTTTTTCAATGACAGAGAATACCAGGCAGACCTTTGTTGTCGATCTTTTGACGATGCTCCGTCAGCAGCGTTTTCGTCCGCGAGCCTGGGGAGAACTCCTCCGGCTCTCCTGGCGCTTCTCTTGTCAGACTGCTGGCGATAATCCGGCGCTTACCAGGTCGTGGCGCAACGTGACAGGTCTGATTGCCCTGCTGACGCTCGTCGCGGTTCTGAGCAATTGGCTGAGCTTGGGAGGGATGGATACGCTGCGCCTGCTTCCTGGTCTGCTACTATGTGTAGTGTGGCAGCAGAGCGACCTCTTCTGGCACCTGGGTCTCAATCGTGTGGTCCAGGATGACAGGCTGCTCCAGCGCCTCGGCATCGCCAATACGTTGACGTGGGTACGCGCACTGGGGGCGGCGTATCTGTTTGGGCGCTTGCTCGGTGGCCTGCCTATCCAGTCTGGACTGGCCCTGGCTATCTTTCTGGGCGGGATAGTCACCGATATATTGGACGGACAGATCGCCCGGCGCACTGCCACGCAGAGCAAGCTGGGTCAGATCGCCGACGCCGAGGTAGACCTCTGTCTCACGCTCGCGCTAACCATCGTTCTGCTGCACAATGGCGTCCTGGCGCTCTGGGTGGCCATCGCGCTGGGTCTGCGTTTTCTCATTCCCTTGACGTTCGCGCTCGTGAGTTATCTGGCGCTGACTCAGCCGCTGCGCTTCGGCTCGACCTGGTGGGGAAAGGCCGCTGGATTGGCCCAATGCCTCTACTTCCTGGATCTACTCGCACCGTCTGCGCTGACCAACTGGACCGGCCTGTTGCGTATTCCCCTGCTGCTGGCTATGCTCTGTTTATTCGCCTGCGCACTCTACGCCCAGTTCGCCGTGCTCATCCAGGCGCAACGCGACGAGCGCAAAGAGCGTCCACGGGCGTGTGAATTGCTACAAGCAATGGGCGATAAAAACCAATGACCATCGATGAATGGAGAAGAAACCTGTATGACGCGTATAGATTATGATCTGACTATCCTGGGCGGTGGCTCGGGCGGATTGACTGCTGCCCGCCTTGCCGCCGCGCTGGGCGCACGGGTGCTGCTAATCGACAAAGAACGCCTGGGAGGCGATTGCCTGTATAGCGGGTGCGTGCCGAGCAAAAGTTTAATTCAAGCGGCACGGATAGTCCACCAGACCCGCGAGGCCGCCCGCTTTGGGCTGACCCCACACGCGTTGGAAGTCGATATGACGCGGGTTGCCGCCTCTATTCAGGAGGTCATCGCACGTGTGCAGGAGGCCGAGCAGGTCTATACCAGGGATGTCACGGTCAAATTTGGCCGGGTTGCCTTTCAATCGCCAACCACCCTGCTGCTCGATACAACGCTCATCAGCAGTCGTGCCATAGTTATCGCAACCGGTTCGCGTCCCGCGCAGCCATCGATCGAAGGACTCGCGGAGGTTGACTATATGACCAACGAGGATATCTTCCAACTGAATAGTCTGCCCGCCTCGCTCGTGATAGTTGGCGGCGGACCGGTAGGGGTCGAGCTTGGACAGGCTCTGACGCGTCTGGGTGTGCAGGTTACGCTGCTCCAACGCTCGGCACGCATTTTACCGCGCGAAGATCCCGATCTCTCGGCGGCGATTGCACAAGTGTTGGCCGAAGAAGGGCTAAAGCTGCTGACCGAAGTGCAGGTGGTGAAGGTCACGCAGGTGGGGAGTCTCAAGCAGGTTGTGGTGCAACAGGGTGCCAACCAGACAACGATTGAGGCCGAGGCTATCCTGTTAGCCACCGGGCGTCAGCCCAACCTTGAGACGTTGAATCTGGAGGCTACGGGCGTGGCTTTCACCGCGCAGGGCATTACGGTCAACGACTATCTGCAAACATCGACGCCGCATATCTTCGCGCTCGGCGACGTGATCGGCGGCGGGCCTCGCTTTACCCATGTAGCGGCCTATCAGGCGGGTGTAGCGGTGCGCAATGCACTGTTGCCGATCGGCAAGACAAAAGTCGATTATCGTGTGCTCCCCTGGTGCACCTTCACCGATCCAGAGGCCGCACGCGTGGGTCTGACCTTCACAGAAGCGCAAAAACAGCAGCGCCACGTGCGAACTGTCACGCTGCCCTGGTCGGAGATCGACCGAGCGCAGACCGAACGCGCCCCGACTGGCTGGCTCAAGCTCGTTCTGGCGGGAAGGAAAGAGCAGATTGTCGGTGCGCACTTGGTCGGTTCACACGCGGGCGAACTGTTGGGCGAGATCGCGCTCGCCATGCGCCATCGACTGAGCATCGCCGATCTACTCGCCACGATCCATGCCTATCCCACGCTACATACTGGTCTGCAACAGACGGCCTTTGAAGCCTATCTCTCCAGTGCGACCGCACAGAGCAATCGAAGTATTGTCAGCCTCGCACTGCGACTCAGACGATAAAGCCGCGTCAACGTGAGGAAGGCCAACGCTGTGGCTCAACACTACTACCGGGGTCGGCAGGCCAGCCAGTATAATCGGCGCTGGCAGACGTATACTCGAAAAACCCACGCGGTGGCAAGCTCGATGATCGACTTTGCCGCGCTCACCAACGTCAGCGCGGAGGCTCAGCAGCCAGCACGCACGCTTGACGTTGGCTGTGGCACAGGACTCTGGCTGCAACAGCTACTCACGCGCATCCCTACGCTCGCGGCTTCTGGCGTGGACGGAAGTGGCGAGATGCTCGCCGAGGCCCGCATCGCGCTCCAATCCTGGCCGAACGTCTCTTTAAGGCAGATCGACCTCAAGCGGGCTGGTTGGGCGCAGGAGTTGGATGTTGCGGATGGCTTCGCGTTGATCGCTTCGACCAACCTGCTGCACGATATCCCCGACCCGGCCACCCTGCTCGCTGAACTACGGCCGCTGTTGACTCCCACAGGCCAGTTGGTGCTCGAAGACTTTGCTCCACGTCGACCCGCCTGGCTCTGGCGCACGTTTGAAATCGGGCTACAACGTATCGAGCAAGCCCCAGTGCGAGCACTTACCCTCGCGGAGGCAGTCGGCATATGCGAGCAAGCTGGCTTCTCTATACATGAACAAAAAAGCTTCGCGGTGGACTGGCTCTGGCACGGCTGGGCGCTACGTGCAAGCCACACAGACTCATCTTCCACAAAACTCTGAGCATCACCCCTTGACAAAGCACTTATGCGGAGTATAATGGCACCACCATAAAGCAGGTCGCCAGTTGAGGCGACCTGCTTTGTTGCATAGCAAACAGATCGATAGCAAAGAACGCACGCCTGCATCTAAGCCAGGCGTGCGTTCTTTGCTGGTTCTACAAAAGGAGTTGAGTCAATGATCCCACCACGTTCTTTGATTACGCTGACCGAGGAGCAAACTATTGTCTGGTACCAACAGCACATACAGGTACTACATGGCTATGCCCTGGCACTGAGTCTGAAAGCCGGACTAAGTCCAGCAGAGGCGGCCACATTTTTTGTCACGCTCTGGCACGAGGATTATGCATCTCTACAGTCACAGGCCACGCCTACAATGCTTGAACAACAGGCCCGACAAATTGCCGAGGTTCTGGCATTGACCTATGGGGACGCATGTCTCGCGTTGGAGCGCGAAGGAGAGAACTGGCTGGTCAAGGTCGACCTCGCCCTGCACGAGCCATTGGAGCGCTACGGAGTCTCGCTTGAATACTACATCCAATGGGTAGCTCACCAATTGCACCTCGTCTGCGAGGCTAAAGGCATACTCTGTACCGTCTGGCTTGAGGGAGAGAGTCAGCTTATCCGCCTCGCACTTCAGGAAGACATGTAAAGCAAAATCCGTGACAATGGTGCGCCCACTTGCGCGGAATACGAACACTCTGGTACCGTCTCTCAGGGCTATGCATGCTCTGCAAGCTTCCAGCTTGCAGAGCATGCATAGCCCTTATCTCTAATTTGCTTGCCTGTCTTGCCGCGATCAACTATACTACATATAGAGTATTTGCATAGATTAAAGCAGGCATTGAGGACAGAACGGCATGACAGAAGGTTCGCGAGATGAGACGTTTAGTCTGCCAGCGTGGCTGGTAAACCTGTGCAAGTGGGGCTGGCGCAAACGCACGTTTCTCTTTGGCACGGTGATAGTTAGTGGGGTGCTCAATATTCTCGACTCGCTGGTCCTGGTCGATCCTGCTACACTGCACGCGCCGCTATTAGGCTGGAGCATCGAGCACTGGTATATCATCCTGGGCCTCTTTCTCTTCTTGGGCCTCCTCACGCTTCTCTGTGGATTGATCCAGCGACTCGATGCTCCGCTTTCAACGGCAAAACTCCGCCATAGGTATCTGGAGCAGCTTGTGAGCGAGCGAGCGCAGGCCACACTTCAGGGCATTCCTGCGGGCCTGATTGCGCAGAGTGTCCACCTCGCCGATATCTTTATCGCGCCGCAGTTTCGTCCCAATCGTCCGATCGTGGACTTTCCCCTTTCAGCGCAAGAACTGACCGAGTATAGTCAATCGCTTAAACAGAGCAATGCCCACGCGTTAGAGCTGGAACGTGTGCTTTTTGAGTCGGAGAAAAGCTGGCAGCATCAGTTGCATGCAACCGATCGCGTAGGCCTCGCGGAGGTGTGGAAGCGTCTGGATAGCGAGCGAGCGGTGGTGATCCAGGGTTTTCCAGGCATGGGCAAAAGCACGCTGATGGAGCGCCTGACCCTGCACCTTGCCTGGCGAGGTTTGCGTAAGCCCGATCCAACTATGCCCGAGCAGGAGTGTCTGACCCCCGGTCTGCTGCCGATCCTGTTGCGCCTGGGCGAGTTCGCTACAGCTTGTAGTGCGACACCCACGCTTGCGCTCGCTACCTACCTGCAACAGAAGTTGGAGACCAGCGATCTACCAGGACTGAGTACGGTCTTTCAGCAGGCACTACAGAACGGCTCGTGCCTGGTGATGTTCGATGGACTCGACGAGGTGAGCGAAGCAAAGCTGCGCGAGCAGGTCCAGGAGCAGATCCGCACGTTTATTACCGCGCACTTCTCCAATCGCTTCTTGATCACGTCGCGGGTGGCCGGGTACGACCAGCACGCCTTTCCCGCCTATCCGCACTTTACCCTGGCCGAGCTTGACGAAAAACAGATCGCCGCTTTTCTGCCGCGCTGGTGCCTTGCCAACATGGCGCGAGATCGCGGGACCAGCAGTGCCGTCGCAGCGCAGGACACCAGCCTCAACCGCGAGGTCGCTCAGCGGGTTGCAACCCTGACCACCGCGATTGAGGCCAACGGGGGAGTACGTAAGCTGGCCGAGACACCGCTCTTGCTGACCCTGCTGCTGGTGATGCAACAGAACAGCATAGTCCTACCCCGTCAGCGCGTGGAACTCTACGACGTAGTTACGCGCACCCTGCTAGAGAATCGTAATCTTGCCAAACACCTGCAACCAGTTCCCGAAATTCAAGCCATCCAGTACCTGGGACCGCTGGCCTTTCAGATGCAGGAGACCAACAACAGCTTTATGCGTCAACGCGATGTGGAGGCGCAACTGGCCAAGGTCATTCGCCAGCCCGGCGACACAGACGCGAAGGTTGAGGCAGAGGCGCAGCGCTTCTTGCAGCATATGCGCGAACGCGGTGGTCTTTTTGCTTCGCGGGTCGGCGACTACTTTGGCTTTATCCACCGCACGTTTCAGGAGTACTTTGCCGCCCGCTATATCCTCAATAACATCAAGCTTGAACAACAGGAGTGGATTGCGCGACTGGTCGACCTCGCCTGCCGCGAGGATGCCCTCTGGCGCGAACCCTTTTTGCTGGCCGTGGCCTATCAGAGCCGCGAAAACGAGCAGGTTGCCAATGCGATCCTACAAGCCCTGCTGGCACGCAACGCCGCAGGCGACCTGGCGCAGGAGGTCGCACATCTGCTGCTGGCTGCCGACGCACTGCTGGAAGCCAAAGAACTGACAATCGATCCCGCCTGGCAAACCACCGAGGCTGAACGCCTTCTGACAGCTTATACACACGCTCAACATACCCGCGCAGTTCCCTTATGCCAGAGCATCGAAAATACTGTCTTGCGCTGGTTACGCAGTCTGCCCAAAGAGGCCTATCGCCTTCCCTCCATCCTGAGAGTACTGAAGCAGTCGATCAGTGATGACCAGCACCTTGCGCGTCAGCGCACCAGCCTGACACTGCTCGCAAACATCGCCGCACGCTTGCAGGGCTGCGCTCCAATCGTCTTTACCACCATCATTCCGCCTTTGCTCGCCTTGACAGGACAACCAGCAATTGGTCCCTATCAGCCAGCCGAGCACCTGGCCCCTGCCCGCGATTTCGATGTTGCCGATATGGCTCTGGCAACGCTCTCCTTCCTCGGTCAGAGCGGGCCACCCGGACTCTACCTGCCAAGAATACGCGAGCACTTCGCGACTCATCCTGAGCAACTCGCCCTGCTCGCTCACTACTCACTGGAGAGCCGCACCCTGCTGACACCGACGCTAGTTCCAGCAGCCAACGAGAACTACAAACGTTATGAAGCCGCAATCGGACGTTGGATCACGCTGCGCCAGAACCTTCAAGCAGAGATCACTGACCAGCAGATTGCAAACTGTCTGGCCATTCACCAGGAACTGCTCGCTTGTGCCGAGACAGTCAGTTATCCAACTTCGCTCCACCTGCTAGCTATGCTTGAGCGCTCGGATCAGCAGGCCGATCTAGCGTGGCAAACGATCTGGCAAAGCTATCTACTCGAATGTCTGGAAACAGGAGATTACCTCAGTTATCAGCAAGCAGCCTTGCTATGGCATACACTTTTTCCTGCCGATCAATTACAACCGCTTATATCTGTGATTTTGAAGCACTATATATCCTTAAATACCAGGAAAACCTTTTATGCACAACACTTTATAGCATTCTCTTTGAGATATTTGAATAATTTGAGATATTTGAGATATTTGAATAATTTGAATAATTTGAATAATTTAAGTGATTTGAGATATTTGAATAATTTGAATAATTTGAGATATTTGAGTGATTTGAGATATTTGAATAATTTGAGATATTTGAGTGATTTGAGATATTTGAATAATTTGAGATATTTGAGTGATTTGAGTAATTTGAGTAATTTGAGTGATTTGAGTGATTTACTTCTCAAAAGAGACACGATCGTTACAGCCAGACAAACACTTGCCAACGCAGCAGACAGACAAAAATTTGATCTGCTAGCTATCCTACAAGCTCGTCTGCTCCAGTTTCAGATCAACAAGCAGACAGGGCCAGAAATCGAAGAGGAGATTCAGCAGATAGCCGATGCTGCGCTCACCGAACTACTAACAACACAGAATGACGTAGAGAGACGCGAAGCCACCCTGGACGTTCTGCGCTCACTGCCTGCACGCACTCAGGGCGAGATCCAATATATCCTACGTATCGCTGAAGCACCGCAGCAGTACACCTGGCTAGTTGAACCCCTGCAAGCAGCCTGCGCCAGGGCCTTAAAGCAAGCAGAACCAATCGATGAGCAGGCGTGGCTGGTTATTGAACAGCTTCAAACCTCGTCGGTCCAGCAGATAGCCCAGGCAGCACAGTCCCTGGTATATAATAAGAAAAGAAGAGACAGACGGCAGGGCTTGATTTGAGTATCTCTCTACAATTGTCGAACGTCCAATATGCGACCCACACGCAGGAGAAACTATATGACAGCTAACAACCCGGAGAATATGCCGACTGTACCCGAGATGAAACTTGAACTTGTGCCTGTCCCTGTATCCGATGTCGACCGGGCCAGGGACTTCTATGTCGAAAAGGTCGGCTTTAAGCTAGAGGTCGATGTGCGTCCAAGCGCTACGATGAGAGTCGTTCAGCTAACACCGCCCGGCTCGGCCTGCACTATCGTCTTTGGAACTGGCATGGGCGAAATCACAGAGATGCAGCCCGGCTCGGTCAAGGGTCTGCACCTGGTTGTCGCGAATATCGACGTAACGCGCGATGCACTCGTAAAGCGCGGACTTGAGATAGGCGAGATTTCGGACATCCAGGGGATCAAATACGCAGGTTTCAGCGACCCTGACGGCAATTCCTGGCTCCTACAGGAGATCCCCCCTCACTTCAGGTCCTGACCCGACCTGCTGCACGTGGACAAAACATACATTATCTTCCAACGCGGTAGAGAGACAATAGTGAACGCTCCCGATCTACTTTCGCGTGCAAGGCGTCCTTAAAAAGAGAAGCGGTAAAAGAGACATCTCTCTGATCGTTAGGATAGATGTCTGACCTTGCACGCGTTTTGCATACCATTTTATGAGAAAGAGAAAGAATAGATGTCTTTACTAGAGTCAGTCCTCCAGCAACAGCCTCGCGGACTGGTGTTTGATATCGATGGCACGCTCAGTCCGTTTGCGTCCACGCCGGATGAGGCGCGGCTACATCCACGTGCTGCCGAACTCCTACGACAGGCCAGCCAGCACGCCCATGTGGCGATTATGACTGGTCGCGCAGTTGCCAACGGAGCGGCGATGGTCAATGTCGAAGGGCTGACATACGTTGGCACGCACGGCCTGGAGTGGAGCGACGGCCTGCCCTCGACTCATCCCGTGCAGATCGTGCCAGAGGCTCTGGCGTACATCGAACCTGGAAAGGTTTTGCTTGACCTGGTGGAGCACACATTTAAAGAGACGCCCGGACTGCTCGTAGAGCACAAACAGGTAGGAGGATCGATTCACTATCGCCGCTGTCAACAGCCTGAAGAGACGCGCCAGGCTCTCCTCGCCCTGTTACAGGAGCCAGCCAGGCAGCAGAACATGCTCATAAGCGAGGGCAAACAGGTAATCGAGATCAAAGCTCCATTGACTATAAACAAGGGCAGAGCACTGCGCCGCTTTGTCGAACGCTACGAGCTGCGCGGCGTGCTCTTCGCGGGCGACGACCGCACAGACCTCGACGCCATCCTGGAGATGGCATCCCTAAAACAAGAGGGCATTGCGGGTCTATCAGTCGCGGTCCAGTATACCGACACGCTCCCTGCACTGCTAGAAAACGCGGATATCGTCGTGCAGCAAGTGCCTGGCATGATCGAACTCCTGCAACAGATAGTACAAAGTCTCACCTGAGCACATTCTATGCCAGATCAGATATGTTAACTCATCCTGAGGCGACACAGACGTTCCAGTTCTGCTCAAGCCTGCGGCTTTCGCCCCCTACCCCAGGGTTTGGGGATGCGAGCGAGGAGCGCGGAACCAGCGGTTCTGCGCTCGCACTTTTTATGAAAGGACAGCCGCGAGATCTTGCGAGAGCTTCACCTGGATTCAATGCGACCCAGTGGATTGGGACTCTCTATCAAAGCTGTGCATGCTGCTGACCAGCTAGAATCCTCAGGGTTGAGCGCACTGCGCAGGTAAGCCCAGGTGAGGCGCTGGATCAGGGCAACTCGTTCGGGGTTCTCGTCCATCGTTTCTGTAACGTTGTACCCAGCGATTCCACCAAGTGAGTGCTCTGCCCCGAACAGCGTAAGGAGGCTCTTGCCGCCTGGACTCAAGAAGTACGGGTCGGTAAACCAGTCAGGCCCCCGAACAGACAAGGGGGACTGGTCGCGATCCCCCGCGACCACGAGGGTCGGCGTGGTCATGTCCACGAAGTTCGGGTGCATAAATGGGAAGTTCTCGGCTGCGAACGGAGTCAGGTCAGCTCCGCCCAGGCCAGGAGTGGCAAGCAGAACGCCCGCTTTGATCCGCGAGTCGGACATGTCCTCTTCCGTTCTGCCCTCGGAACCCTTGACGCGAGCGCCCAGCAGCATACTCGCCGTCTGGCCGCCCCAGGAGTGTCCGGCTGCGGCGATGCGGCTTCGATCAAGGCGTCCACTGAGGCCAGGAACGGAAGCTTCAAGGAGATCAAGCTGGTCGAGGATGCGCTTCATATCCTCGACGCGGAAACGCCAGATCAGCGGTGTACGGGGATCGTCAGGAGGAAGGTTTAGCGTCCGCGAGTCGAGATGGGTGGGTTGTATTACCACGAAACCGTGAGTAGCCCAGAAGTCGACCAACGGTGCGTAGCTGTCCAACGACCAGCCAAAGCCGTGCGAGAAAACAAGCAGAGGCAGTTCGTATCCAATCGCGGGCGCAGAGACTCGTACGTGTAGATCCTCACCACGGCCCGGCGCTGAGAGCACTAGCGGCTTCACCGAGACGAGAGAAGTAGGCGCACTCATGGCCGCGTCCGTCATCGCTACCTTTGTTTCGTTCATAGAAAGATTTTCCTTCCAGCTATACTATGGTATAATGAGGAAGTGGAGCAACGCTCCGCTACTAATATACGGAACATAGTTCCATTTGTCAAGCTCTTGTTTGAGGGAAGGAATGAAGCGATGACCAGCATCGATGAGGGAGCGGAGCAACCAGTCCGACAGAAACGAGCCGACGCGCAGCGCAACGAGCAGGCGTTGCTCGCCGCTGCCGCCGCCGTGTTCGTCACGTCCGGTGTCGAGGCACCAGTGCGTGACATTGCGGCGGCGGCAGGCGTCGGGATGGGGACAATTTACCGCCACTTCCCGACGCGAGCGGATCTCGTGGTGGCCGTGTACCGCCATCAAGTCGAGGCTTGCGCCGAGGCTGGTCCGGTCCTGCTGGCGCAGGGTGGCTCGCCACACGCGGCACTCAGTCAGTGGGTCAACCTCTTTGTTGATTTCCTGGTCACGAAGCATGGACTTGCTGCGGTCCTGCAACCCGGCAGCGTCGGCTTTGACGCGCTGCATACCTACTTCCTTGACCGCCTTGTACCCGTTTGCGCTCAGTTACTCGCCGCCGCCGCCGAAGCTGGTGAGATCAGCGCCGACAATGATGCCCTTGAACTGATGTATGGAGTCGGCAACCTCTGCGCTGGGGCCGGCAACGACCCGCGCTACGATGCCCGCCGTATGGTCGCGCTGCTTGTCGCAGGACTCCTCCAGTCGCGCTCGACCTGATCCTGCCGATCCACTGAAGGAGCACTTTTCAAGACTCTGTATTCACCATTGGCCAATCAGCCGTGCCAAGCGGATTCCTTATCTCTCTGCGTCCCATAACAGTCCCACAATTCCACATGCTGGCTCTCAAATTGAGAGGTATAGCCTCGTTACCAGGTTTCGTCGAGGTGCGCTGCATAGAACAAAAGGCCTCGTTTGTAGTACTGAAGGGATTCGTCAGAAGTAGTCTCCAGGAGATTGGTCAAAGCGAGTTCCATCGCCTCCTTGTACTGTCGCGTATTGTACAGGGCCAGCGAGAGAAAGACCTGGAGGGGCCGACTCTGTGGAAACTCGCTCAAACCTCGACGCAGTGTTTCCTCCGCGTTCTGATACTCTCCCAGTCCACGATACGTGCTTCCCAGGCCAAGAAAGGCTCTTTCACGTTTCATGAGTTTTGTGGCAGTATCGAGGCCGGAGAGTCCTTGTGCAAGGGTCTGTATATAGAACAGAATGGACTCTGCTTCAAGCCCCAAATTATCGTGAACTATTGCGGTCTGATAGGTAATTTCGGCGTCATTCGGGTAGGCAGCGACCAGTTCTAAGAGAAGCGTCCGCGCCTCCTCCAGTATAGCTTGATCTTGCTTTGCCCGTCCCATTTCACGCAGTTGAATAGCCTCTGCTAAACGATCTCGCAGCATTATTTCTTCAATACCTTTCTTCATTTATTCATCTCGCATCTTAGATCAGCAGACATATGTAGCCCCTGCCAGGCGAGGAGGAATGGCTCACAAGCGGAAGCGCTGGAACGTTCTAACCTGCTTGCTTTTGCGATTTTTGATTTCGAATATGACGCCCCTTGCTTAGATTAACCGTTTTCCTTTTTTTATACAAAAACTTTCTCGAACCTGCACTACGGGAATAAATGGCAAAGCGAAGGGGCAGGGAGCACAGCGTCTCTGCCCGCACCCTGTCCAGGAGAAGGTAATAAGGGTGCCTCCGAAAAACCTCTTTTCCCTCTTTTACCCGCTGCCGCCTGCGGCAGCGCGGACGTTGCAACAGCCCTGTGAGAAGGCAAGCTCCACTTGACGGGACTATCTCTCCAAACCTATACTGTTCAGTATGATAGGAAGCATGCGCTTATTCTTGGGAGATTTCGATCATTATGTCAGTGTGCCGCTAACTCCATCCTGTCTTCCCTTTGATCTGGAAACAGGGTTGCATCATCGATGATCCCCTTCGCTCGCGTGGCTCTCAACAGGGAACGCGCCAGAATTTGTTTCCTGTGCACGACGCTGCTGACTGTGCCAGCGCAAGATAGCTAATGGAAAAAGAATAACATGAGAACAAAAGGAGATTCTGGCTATGAGCACTCGGCTTACCGACTTTTTTACCTATAACCTCTGGGCAAACCAGCGTTTGCTTGACGCATGTGGACAACTGTCCGACGCGCAACTCGACGCGACCATGCACGGAACGTTTGGCAGCGTGCGCGAGACCCTCATGCACCTGTGCGCGTCCGAAGAGGGCTACGCGCGGCATTTTAATCTGACCGGACCAGCCCCAACCCCAATGTTGAAAGAATTCACCACGTTTGCAAGCTTTGATGAACTACAGCGACGAGTTGAGCGATCGGGCAAAGAGCTGCTTGCCATCGCGGAGCAGGCCGACCTGAGCCAGGTCCTGCACCTTGATGAGGGAACCTATGACGCGCCAGTCATTATCCTCTTGATCCAGGCCGTCAACCACGGCATCGATCATCGCTCGCAGATCGCTACGCTGCTGAGCCAGCAGAATATCGAGCTGCCCGCACTCGATGGATGGGCATACAATGACGCAATGAGCTAACATATTTGCCTATGTACAGGTGCATGCCTATGAGGAGTGGTGCAGGTTTTCAGGCCCGAAGACCTGCACCACTCCTGCCATGTTTTGCACGCCGCAGATGCGATTTATTGGAAGGCCTGTGCAACTCCGTCTTCTTTGCTTGCTTCATGCCATCGACCCTCTGAATAATACTGTAGTCTACAACAGCGCAAGCAGGACATTTTCCGGGTGATCAGAGATCTATATATCTCAGTTCTTTCGATCCGCTTCTCTGCTCCCAGAGAACAACTGCTGCCTTTATGCTCTCGTTTAAGAGAAGCTCGGCCTCTTCCTGATGGTGTCGTTGAGCCATTTCAAGAGCAAGTCTGCTACAGTTGCCTGTACGCAGATACACATCATCGTGATCTGCATCTAAAACGTCGCTCATGTAGGCCCGCCAGATCACGTCGGCCTCCGAGCGGTGCCGGGTCTTCTCCAAAGCAAGAGCCAGATCGCTCAGGTTATATATCCGTGGCCAGGTGGCAAGCGCGAGTCCGCTCGTTTGCGTCCAGACTGACTGCGCGTCCTCGCTCTGCCTAAGCTGATCTAAAGCAGTGGCAATATCGCTGCCAAGCTTGATTCTCATGGAGATATCTTCGAGTCTCTGACAAAGCTTCCAGGCCTGCTGCCACTGCTGTGCTCTCACCAGATGGTAGCAGAGCGGGATGAGCACACCGAGGCGACGGTCTCTTTCCTCTATCTCGTAAGTGGTTTCCTTACGGACTCGCGCCTCCAGCCAGCGTATTTCCGCCTGGTTCCAGGTTTCCAGGGCGTCCTCCCAGAGGTGTACTTCCGCCAAGCGCAAGGCGATACCGCCCAGAGCCTCTGTCTGGTGCCAGATACTCTGGCAAGACAACGCCAGGGCCTGCGCCTCTTCCCACCGCGTTTCTACACGTTCCCAGCGGCATGCTTTGGTATATTCCCCGGCCAGCGTTGCCAGCACGCGAGCACGTAAAACGGCTAGCCAGAGAGAATCGATGTAATCGTCTATCTGGTGGTCCAGTTCGCTCCCTGCTTCTTGTGATCCTGGATATAGGGACCGAAGAAGCGAGGCGACGGTTTCTGCCAGTTCCCATTGGCGGGATCTGGCCAGGTCCTCACTGAGATTGGCCAATGTGACGTTGCTGACCGCACCTTCACTAGCAATCTGGACCGCCTGCCGCCAGAGAGCTTCAGCACGCAAGGTTTCGGAAGCGGCAGCCAGTTCGCGAGCCAGCATACAAAGGGCGTCTATTTTGTGCGCGGCCGATTTCAGCGCTTGCACTGCTTCTTCCGCAGCTTCCCAGGCATGCATCCTGGTATATACAACTATCCTATTTTCGACTGAAGGTGCTTCTGTCAGTGCTTCTTCCCACAAGCCTGCTTCGAGCAGTTGATTGACAATGGACGACTGAGCTTCATGGCGGTACAGGGGCGTGTTGATCGCGTCTGCGACCTCCCGCGCAACTGACCATTGTTGCCAGAGGGTCAGTTCCTTAACCAGATCTCTCAGGAGAGCATCGATCCTTTTGTGTGCTGGTAGGGAGACGAGGCAACTCCGCGCCTGAGCGAGAAGCAGAAGGATTTCTTGTTGCTCTACGTCTGCTCGTTCGTGTAGAGCCTGCGCAACTGTAGAGAGGATCAGCGCTCGTAGCGCAGGCTCTGCCGCCAGATCTGCCATAGCTAATGCATCGCGTTCACGCCTCAGCCAAACAAGTGTAGAGAAGATGGTGAGGGGAAAGGCCAGGAGAGCATTGACGAGAGAGGGATGGTTATAGGAAATGCTGTTCTTCAAGGTGTGACTCGCCAGAAGATACCGTGCTCTCGATGCATCAATCCACGACCCACCATATCTTTCTTAAAGAATGCATAGTCGTGATAGTAACGCTGGATAATCTGGTTGACCTCCTTCTCTTGATAGATAATTCCCGTTTCAAAGCGCAGCGCAAACCACCTGACGATAACCTCAAGGTTTTTTCGACCAGCCGGGATCGCCGTCAGACGCGTTCCTACAAAGAAACGTTTGAGCACTTCACGTTCCCATTCTGCAAAGGTATCGCCATCGAGTGTTACTACCTCGCTCACAGCTACAGGCTCCCGTGCAACGTACCAGGATGCTATCAATGAGCTAAATGACTCGATATTCAAGATGTAGGTCCCTGTCTCGGCCTGCCATGCGACCAGGTCTAAAGCCTGAAGTTTCCGCAGGTGCCGCGCTACCAGCGAGACTTTAAGCTCCACACACATAGCCAGTTCCTCCAGACTGTATGCCTGGAGGCAGAGGAGGCCAACCAGTTTGAGCCGCACTCCGTGCATCAGCGCTCTGACTGTCTGCTGTAAAAAAGCTGTATCCTGAGGCATCGCTTTATTCATTCCTTATCTATTTAGATGAAGGGCTATTTAGATTATACTCTGTTCTTTAAAAGAACACAAGCATGGATGCTAGCTATGCCAGGGCTATTTTATGCTCCGCAAGCCTCTGGCTTGCATCCCCCACTCCAGGCTTTGGGATCGGGTTGCAAGCGTGGAGGCGGCCGCCTCCACGCTTGCAACCCGATCTGTTGTCCAGGGAGGCGGGGCCACACGCCGAGCATGCAATAGCCCTGCCCCTGGCATCCCTACTGTCGCCAAGCGAAGATTGACAGGGCAATAGGCATGAAGGTAGCAGAGAGCACCTCTCTGCGCTCCTGTTTTGTCTGTTTTGCCTGAGGCAAAACAAAAGAAAAGGTTTGTTGGGGACACCCGAGATTACCTATCCCCCAGACAGGGGGCCGGCAAAGGGCTGCCGCCCTCTGCACTCCCGCTTCACTTCATGTCTATATTGGCTTGCAGCCCGATTTCAGGGGAAGGAGCTACACGTCAAGAATGCAATACCCTGCCAGCTATACTAGTTATGCAGGCTGCTCGGTTATACTCAAGAGAGGGTTCACCAGATGTATGGGAATGAAAACGTCGGTTTCCATATCCAGTTGACGGTGAAAGCACTCTGACGTATACACCAGAAACGCGGTGCGCATTTAGCATATAATAGAGCAAGCAAGGCACGAATACCGCAGCACAGATCTAAAGGAGACACTATGAGCGAAGGATTCATTTCACGAGGCTTCCGAGGTCACCGTCAGCAGAGCGACCTGAGTGCCAGGATACCACCAGGCCAGTACCTCGAACGACGCTTTCCAGTTCTCTCGGCGGGTCCAACCCCGCAGACCACAGCGGAGAAGTGGAGCCTCTCGATCCAGGGCAATGTGAAGCAGGAGAAGCAGTGGACATGGGATGAATTTCATACCCTGCCACAAGAAAAGGTGAAAACCGATATTCACTGCGTCACGAAATGGTCAAAGCTGGACACCTCCTGGGAAGGCGTTTCGCTTGATACGCTCCTGGGACAGGTAGAATATACCGCCAGTTATCTGATCGCTCTCTGCGATGGCGGTTATACTACCAACCTGCCGCTGGCGGATGTTCTCGGCGGTAAGGCCTGGGTAGTCTCGCTTTATGATGGTCAGCCGTTGGACCCCGAGCACGGGGGACCGGCTCGTCTACTTGTTCCTCACCTCTATTTCTGGAAAAGCGCAAAGTGGGTGCGCGGCCTGCGCCTGGTCGAGAAAGACGAGCCAGGCTTCTGGGAATCGCTGGGTTACCATAACCACGGCGACCCGTGGAAAGAAGAACGCTATTGGGGCGATTAATCTGGCAGCGCGGCGAAGTCATCGCTACGCGCGTCGAGACCGCACGGGCAAAGAGCATTGTACTGGCCTTGCCCGACTGGTCGGGCCATCGTGCGGGCCAGCACGTTGATGTGCGTCTTACGGCTGAAGATGGCTACCAGGCCCAGAGAAGCTATTCTATCGCGTCTGCGCCCGAAGACGCAGGACAGGTAACGCTTACGGTTGAACGCCTACAAGAAGGTGAAGTCTCGCCGTATCTCGTCGATGAACTACGCACAGGTGACCAGTTGGAGCTGCGCGGTCCCATCGGGGGATATTTTGTCTGGGAGACAGATCTGGCATCCCCGCTGCTCCTGGTGGCCGGTGGTTCGGGCATCGTGCCTTTGATGGCGATCCTGCGCCATCGTGCGGCTGCGGGCAGTCGTGTGCCAACGCGACTGCTGTATTCTGCGCGGGCGTACGAAGATCTGATCTATCAGACCGAACTCGACCGGCTTGCGACCGACGTGTCTCAGCTTGAGGTCCACTACGTCCTGACGCGCAGTCAGCCACCTGGCTGGCGCGGCTATAGTCGCAGGATCGATAGCTCATTGCTCGGCGAAGTCGCGTGGCCATCTGTGCAAGAGCCGCTGGCCTTCGTCTGTGGTCCAACGGCCTTCGTTGAGCTAGTCGCCGCGAGCCTTCTGACGTTGGGATATGCCCCTGAGTGCATCAAGACCGAACGGTTTGGACCGACAGGAGAAACACCATGAACAATCAGCTCGATGGGAACGCAACTGCGGGTCTGCTGCAAGCGATCTTTCCTTTTGACATGACGAGCGTCCAGGCCACCTGCACTGGCTGTGGCGCAACCGAGACCGTCGCGGCCCTCGCGGTCTACATACACGGCATGGGAACCATTATGCGCTGTCCTTCCTGTGACCACGTGCTTATTCGCGTGGTCCAGGGCGGCGGGCGCACCTGGCTCGACCTCCAGGGAGTGCGCGTTTTGCAAATCGCGACCGACTAGCCTCGTCTCTGTGTAGAGGGAGCGGAGACCGTCGTGACAGTTGAACTGGCACCGGATTGGACGGGGAGACGGCTCCGACTCACCCCTGAGGGCTTTCCAGATCAGGCAGCGCGTGAACAGCACGACAGGCGTGGCCGGTGGTGCTCGCACACCTTGATGAGTGCGTGTAAACAGTCTGGACACAATAGTAACCTTTCTTTTTATTCCTCTTCAGTGACGCGATGATCGCGTTTATTGTGAGAACGGCGCTGCTGTTGGTAGTAGTGTTCTTTGGCGGCAGGAGGAGGGAGAGGGGCGGCGGCCATCTGCTGTCCGAGCGTTTGCAGGGCTGCCACCTCGGACAGCAACTCCTTGTCGTTGCCGGCAGACTGAGCCACCTGAGTGGCCACCTGTTGGAGGACCGCCTGTGCGCCAGCGAGATCGCCACGCTTATTGAGCACGATAGCCTCGCGGCGAGCGTGGTCAGACTCGTGCAGCCGCGCCCAATGGGCGACAAGCGGGTCGGCGGTTTCGCTAGTGCAAGCGGTGTCGCTAGCGTAGGAGAATTGCAGCTCTTGCCAGTCGCTCTGGCCGCCCTGCCAGACCAGACGAGCGCGTACAGTGCGCTTCTCCGAGTTCCAGCGGGCGGGAAAGTGGAGGCGCAGGATGACGTGCTGTTCCTCGTCGTACTGAAGATCGCCGATGGTAATCAGGCTCGCAGCCTTATCGATCCAGTAGGGACTGATGAGTTCCATGCGCAAACCACTTTCAATCTCCACCTCCAGGCGAACCTGACGAGCGCCCGTATTCAAGAGTTCGCCCAGTTCGCCGACAAAGGTCTGGACGATCTCTTTGGGTGAGCGCAGGTGGTAGAACTGGCCGCCGCCAGCGACTGCGAGTGGACCAAGCAGCAGCTCATTATAATCGGAGCCGATGCCAAAGGTGCTGGTAGAGATGCCGGTATGTTCGCGGACACCAGCGGCCTCGCTGGCAATATGCTCGGGATCGGTGACCCCGACGTTGGCGATCCCGT
This sequence comes from Ktedonobacteraceae bacterium, assembly GCA_034437695.1. GTDB lineage: Bacteria > Chloroflexota > Ktedonobacteria > Ktedonobacterales > Ktedonobacteraceae > Paraktedonobacter. The sequence goes on along the minus strand of DAOTTJ010000040.1, from coordinate 9,439 downwards.
CGGTCAGAAGGAGACAGCGAGCCAGTGCTTGCTCATCGGAGGAGCCGATGTCGCTGACAAGCGCATTGCAGCCGGTCAGCCAGCCCTGATGAAGGGCGGTACTGGCGCGGGCGGCGATCTCCTGAAGCACTGTTTTCACCTGGAGGCGCAGACCGGGAGTGACCGGAGCCATCGCCTGAACCAGATCAACGCGGTTGTCAAAGACAACGACCGCCACCTGATCGCGCTCGGAGAGTTGGTCTAATACAGTTAGAGTCGCCCGCTTAGCGAGCTGGAGCTTCTCTCCTTGCATAGAGCCGCTCCGATCGAGGACCAGAGCGAGCGTGAGTGGCGCACGTGCAGGCTTTTGTCGAACCGGTGCAGGGCCAACGTGGATAGAGAAGTCAATGGCGTGTTCGCATCCATCATTGCGGAGCAACTGGCGCTCAGGGCGGATCTGTAAAGTCAGGGCCGCGGTCGTTTTCTCAAGGGGTTCGTGTTCCATAGAGCTTCTTCCTTTTGCGTATACTATCGGCTGGCGCTCAAACGACAGACGTAAGCAATGTCTGACCAGCTAAGGGCGGTCGAGACCGGCGAGTTTAAAAATGCGTGTCAGCAGGGTATGGTGCTGTTCTTCTGCTCCATCTTTGATGTGCAACTCGACTCCGGGGACGAGTTGCCAGCGTCGCCAACCATCGCCGCCTGCCGGAAAAGGGGTCTGATACTTTTCCCGAGTTTCGGCTACCTGCCCGGATGCAGCAGGTCCTTCCCGTTCAGGAGCCGGTGCAGGCGGCGGAATTGATGGCAGAGCAAGCCTGGGTATAGCCGTTTGCGCGTTTCTCAGCAAGCTGGCAATATACTCCTGTGGAGGGGTAAGTTGCTGGGCCTGTACTCCCTCGGGTGTAGGGGGAGTTTCCTGAGACAGCAAGGCAGCGATCTCGGCCAGCGATAAGCGTCCGGTAAGCTGAGTCATCTCGGCTAGTGGCATATGTTGCTGAGAAAGGCGGCGGATCAGACGCAATTTCAGCAGGTGTTCCGTCCCATAGACCGTTGCCTTCCCGCGGCCCTCGGGTCCGGGTAGCAATCCTTCGCTGATATAATAGCGGATGGTCCGTACGGGTATCGCTACCAGTTCAGCCAGTTCCTCGATAGTGAGATGTGTTTTGTGTTCCTGCATGGTTTTATTATACACAGTAACAGTGTTACTGTCAATAGTCGTGTGGTATCTTTCCTGGGTGGTTGTAGAGAGGTGCTCTCTGCACTTGTGTTATACATATTTTGCCGGAGGTAAAACATGCATAACACAAGAAGAAGGTTGTTGGGGACACCCCAGATGACCTGTCCCCTAGACAGGGTGCCGGTTAAGGGCAGCAGCCCTTAACAATCCCGCTTATCTTCATGCCTATGTTGGGCAAAACCGCCCCACCTCCAAAGAGAAGAAGGTGCAGGAAGGCGCTTGTCAGACGCAGGGTGCGCCTGACAAGCGCCTTCCTGCACGGTGAGGTCTGGGCTTTGCCGTGGCAAAGCGTTCAGCGAAAAACCTACCTGTGTCAAACTCCAGATTACCTGTCCCCCGGACACGGTACCGGCAAAGGGCTGCCGCCCTCTGCACTCCTGCTTCTCTTCATATCTATGGAGGTAGCGGTTTAGTCAGTGAGAGTGTTGCGGACGAGTTCGGCCAGTTCGGGGATAAACTGGACCTGGTTGTCCCAGTAGTTGTGAGCGCGTAGTCCGGCCCCGGCGCTCCAATGAACGTTATTTACTAGATGATCGTTTACGTAGATGGGAGAGGATCTGCCGCTGAAGGGATCGAGACGACTGAAGAGTGTTGTCTGCTCGCAGGGATCAAGTGAGGGCAGGAGTGGATTGGCCACGGGATCACGTGGGTCGAGGAAATTGTGCCAGTTGGCAAACTGGTAGGGCATCTGGACCTGGTTTCCCCAGCCAAAGAGCGCGACGTACTTGCGCAACGGGCTACCGGCGGTCACAAAGACGCCGATCTTGCGCGTGATAGCGACTGGTAGCGTGTGCAGCACGTCAAAGGCCACGACGGTCCCGTTGCTGTGCGCGTTCAGGATGATCTTTTCCACGTCGTCGCGTGCAGCCAGGCGCGTCAGCGCCTCGCTGATAAAACCGCGCACACGTTCGCGTTCGGCGTTATCGCACACATAGCAGGCAACGTCGTCTTCGAGGTTCAGAAGAGTCGAGCGCAAAGTGGCAGGGTAGCGGGAGATGCGCATATTCCAATCCGTACGAGGGCGAGAGCTGACGCAGGGTGGGTCGCGGACGAAAAGCGATCTGGCCATTGCCGAGCCGTCGCGGAGCAATGCACACGTCAGGTCCCAGGCGTTGCTATAGGTGAGCAGTTTAGATAGGCCCATCAATGAGAGGATCAGGCCATTGCGCCGACGGCGGTGGCGAGGTTCCAGGTTGGAGTAGACGAGGGCGATATGCGAGATTGGTTCGTGATTGGTTACCAGGCATTCGTCCAGACGTTGCATGCCGCATTGACGGTTTGTGCCAGCAGTCGTTTTACCCCAGCGACTCTGAACGTAGATAGCGCCGTTTTCGCCGGGACTTTTACGCGTCCGCTGGGGGTCGTCGCTGAGCAGGTGTTTGAGGCGTACTTTTAGGTGCGCATGGAGAAGATCGGCATAGCCGGAGTTTGCGCTTCTACGCTGCGGGGGCTGTTCAAAGCCGATCCCGTGTACAGTTACCAGACAGGTTATTCGCTCATTCATTAGTCCTTCTCGCCTTCTTTCACTGGCAGATGCCGCGAGTTTGATGTAGTACAACCGACACTACGTCGGACCTGTAAACAGGCCTACTATTTCTATCGGCGCATGGAGAGAAAACTTTAGGCCACCAGGAAGAAGATTCTTAGGGCTATGTAATTCTCCGCAAGCCTCTGGCTTGCGACCCCCACCCACATGAAGGTAGCAGAGAGGTGCTCTCTGCACTCCTATTTTGCCTGTTTTGCCACAGGCAAAACAGGCAAAATAAAAGCAAAGGTTTTTTGGGGACACCCCAAATCCCAGCAAAGGGCTGCCGCCCTCTGCACTCTCGCTTCACTTCATGTCTATGCTCTGGCTTGCGACCCCACCTCAGGGGTTTGGGATTGGCTTGTGCTTGACCAGAATGATACTCTAGAATATAATTCTAGCTAGAGGGCAGGGAATGTCGGTCTGTTCGTGCGTATTTCGCCGAAACACATAAGCTTTTGTGAAAAGAGGATTTTTATGCCAAACGCGGCACCAATTTCGACGCAGGAAATCGTTCCAGGCGTCCAGGCGGTCCTGGGTGGAACCTGCAATCGCGGCCTCATCGAGTCTGAGGGCAATGTGCTAGTAATAGATGCGGGACTTAACGTAGCTGAGGCGCTGCTTCTGCGGGAAGAGGCGGAGACCTTCCTGCAAGGAGGTGAATTAACGCTTTTTAATACGCATCCACACATCGACCATGTAGGCGGCAACCAGGTCTTCGCTGATACGCCGAGGATCGCACAGTTGGAGGTACACGAGGCGTTGCTGACGGGGTTTCGCACCAATCCGCAGTTTGCTGAACGGATTGGGGATATAACGCTGACGCTGCCGACTATAACCTTCACCGAGCGGCTGACGACGTTTGTCGGGAGCATCGAGGTGCAGTTTCTGGCCTACGGGGTCGCGCATAGTCCAAGCGACAGCGTGGCGTGGCTGCCGCAGTCGCGGACGCTCTTTGCTGGCGACCTGCTTTTCAATGAGATAGTTCCAGCGATGCCTGCGGGCGCACATAGCGGCAACTGGGTGAGCGCACTGAGCAAGTTGGAGCAACTGGGAGCGGAGCACGTCATCCCTGGTCACGGTCCCATCCAGCCGCCTGCCGCGCTGGGCAAGCTGAAGCATTGGATCGAGACGGTGCGTGAAGAGATGGTAGAGGCGCATCGCGAGGGTATGGACGCTGAGACAGCGGTGACGACGGTAACGGCTCGCATTCAGGAGATTACGCCAACGATGAAAAGTGAGCGGTTGCCAGATGTTTTGCTGCTTATTTACCATGAGGTGGCTGCTGAGCGCTAAGCCCTTTATTCATGTCTCTGCATGCTTATTTTGCGTCGGGCAAAATAAGCAAAACCACTCCACCCTAGAGTAGAAAGAGCCGAACAGGTTTTTTCAGAAAACCTGTTCGGCTCGTGTTATGGATGCATTTGCCTGCGGCAATATACTGAAGCCCCAAACCTATGCTTGAACTATCCCGCTTTTGTCGACTTTTACCCTCTCGCCAAGTGGGGCTTTCTTTGGTATGCTATAGGCATGGATGCAAATATATATTTTCAGGGTGGAACGCTGGTGTTGCAGGGGGTGAGCGCTGAGACTGAGCTAGACCTGCCGGGGCCTTTTACGCTAGTTAAGGGCAAGTGGCGGTGCGAGGCTTACCACTTTCGTACGTTGGAGCCGTGGCTACGTTCGCAAGGTATTCGTATTGGGGTGCCACGCTGGCAACGGCTTACGCTTGCACTCCACGATCAGCGCGAGCCGCACGCCTATCAGCAAGAGGCGTTGGCGGCGTGGGAAGAGGCCGGGCGGCGTGGGAGCGTGGTGCTGCCCACGGGATCGGGCAAGACCTTTCTGGCGGTTCAGGCGATCCACAAGGTTCAGGTGTCTACACTGGTGATTGTCCCGACGATTGATATTTTACATATGTGGTATTACCGGCTGGCGCAGGCGTTTCAGACGGAGATCGGGGTCTATTATAGCGGGGAGAAGCTGGTGCGCCCGGTGACGGTGACTACCTATAGTTCGGCCGGTGACCTGATCGCCGAGCAGGGGAATGCATTCAAGTTTCTGATTGCAGACGAGGTTCACCATCTGCCCGCCCGTACGTGGGGAGAAGCCGCGCTCATGGCTCCGGCTCCCTATCGGCTTGGATTGACGGCGACCTATCCCGAGGAGTATGAACAGACGAATGGGCGCTGGCGCGTCGATGAATTGATTGGTCCGCTGGCGTACTCGTTAGGGATTGAGCAACTGATTGGTCAACAACTGGCCGAATATCGGACGCAGAGAATACGCGTGAACCTGACGCCGGAAGAGCGGGTGGAATACGATGCTGCTCACGCGATCTATAGTGGATTTTTTCGGCAGCGTCAGTTGCAAAAACGCTTTGGGGCCTCGTGGTTGCTTGAACTGATGCGCCTCTCGGCGTTTGATCAGGAGGCACGGCGGGCGTTGCTTGCCCGGCAGACGTTGCTGCGTATTCTGGGTAGTTGTGAGGAGAAACTGGCGGCACTCGACAATCTGCTGCACGAGTTTGCCGATCAGCGCATCCTGGTCTTCACAGAATCGAACGAGGTGGCCTATCGCATTTCGTGCGAGTACCTGGTGCCTTGCATTACACACGAAACGAGCGCTGCCGAGCGCAAGCATATTCTCGATGCCTTTCAGGCGGGAACGTATCGGATTATTACGACATCAAAGGTTTTGAACGAAGGAGTAGATGTGCCGGAAGCGAAGGTAGCCATCGTGCTAGGTGGTGGATCGGGCAATCGCGAGTATGTGCAGCGATTGGGGCGTATCTTGCGTAAGAAGGAGCAGATGCAGGCTATACTGATTGAGATCCTGGTGAGAAATTCGCTTGAAGAGAGCAAAGTGCAGCGTCGGCACAGTCCGCGCAGGAGTGCCTATGCTCACCAGTGAACTGGTGCGCCCGCGCCTGCGTATTGTTGGCTCGTCGATCTCGGTTGAGATGGTACGCGTCCAAGAGCCGGTCGTGTACCAGACCGCAGTGGAGTTGATAACACTTTTGCAGAATCACGCCGGGTTGTTGCGCAACGTCTGGGAGCGAAGTCTTGAGGCGTTTATTGGAACGCGCCTGGACTACGTCGTGGTGCGTGGGCTGGCCAAAGTGTTGACCGATGGCGCAGTCTTTACGCCGCTTGCCACCAGTATGCCGCCGACGACCCTGCGCGAACAGGCCTTTGCGTATGGTCCGGTGTTTCGGCGACCTGATATGTTTCACCAGCAGACGCGCCAGGATATCATTGAGCAAGTAGCGTCGAGCATGGAGGCGGTTCCCGAGAAGGTCACTACCCTGCTCTACGCCGATCGCCAGGTCAACTATGTGCTCACAGATCCGGGTCCGGCCTGGACCGCCGAGGCGTTGCTGGCTCGCTACAACCTGGAACTGGCGCGTGGTGTCCTCTACTGGGCCTCGCATATGACTATCGAGGCTGCAAGCAACTATAAAGACCTGTGGCATTTTCTGAAACTATTCAAGCTGATGTTTGTGGGGGAACGCAGGCCCGAGGGTGGCTACCGTATCGACCTGGATGGTCCGATCTCGCCGTTTGTCGCCTCGACGACGCGCTATGGTCGCCAGTTTGCGGCCTTTCTGCCCGCGTTGCTCCTGTGTGAGCAGTGGCAGATGCGAGCGCGGGTATGTCCGCCGCAGTCGCAGAACTTTCTGACGTACCAGCTCGACCATACCAGCGAACTGCGCACTCATTTTAAAGGCTCGGGGATGTTTGATAGTCGCCTGGAAGCCGACTTCGCCAGCGCGTTCGCGACCAAAGTCGGCGACAAACGTGGTCACTGGTTACTTACACGTGAAAGTGACGTTTTACTGCTCGGTGATACGGTCATGATTCCAGACTTTGTCCTGACCGACGAGCGTGACGAAGCACGCAAAGTGCTGGTGGAGATTGTCGGCTTCTGGCACCCGGAGTACCTGCGGCGCAAGGTCGAGAAAGTCAGGCTGGCACAGTGTGAACACCTGCTCTTGCTTGTCTCCGACCGGCTGAACCTGGCTGAACAAGCCTTTGAAGACGCCCCGAGCGAGGTGCTCTTTTTCCATGAAAAGCCCGTGCTCAAAGACGTGATGGCGCTGGTAGAGGAAATTGCCCAACGGGTGTACGGACCACCACCAGAGCGCGAGCGCAAACCCCGAGTCAAGAAATCGCGCAAGCAAGCGAAAGAGTCGGTTGAGCACGAGTAAGCCCTGGCCGAAAATGGAAAAACCTTACACAAAAAAATAGGGATTCTTCCTCATGGGCAGTGCATCTAGTATTATGTATACTTACAAAGAACCATCGCCCCTTATGACGAGAACCGATGAGATAAGCTTAAATACGAGAGCGAACCGATGCATATCAGACCGTTTTTCTGGGCCTGGCTGGCATTTGTCTGCATAGCAGTGCTGGTTTTTGCCTATTTTGTGACAAATAATCAGGTCGAGCCTCTCCAGGCAGAGATTGCCCATATCACCAGCTATTCGACAGGCATTACGCTGGTACAGTTGCAGGTAAGCGACATGGAGAGCTTGCCAATCGAACAGGCGACGATTCTTTCCAGCGCTTCGATGCCTGGAATGGCGATGAGTCCGCAGTTCGTCAGCGTACAGACGCTCGGGCGAGGGAGTTATGTGGCGCGTTTCCAGCTCTCGATGGCTGGTTTCTGGCAACTGGGCTTCCACATCTCGGCCACGGGTTTTCGGTCTGCGCAACAGGTAGTCGCGCTGCAAACGCGTTGACGAGTGGTCTAGCTAGGGGAAAACTATCTAGAAACAGTCAGCTTGCGACGGCGATGCCTGACAGAAAAAAATAGAGAAATATCCTAATAGGCAAGCGTATGACTTCTGCCTTATACTCTGGGTTGAGGACATAGCCTCACCACCAGAGCAAGTGACAGGCTGAGATCACTCGTCTGTTGCCTGAACGACGTGTGGTTGAGGACACGAAAGGACGAATGATTTTCATGCTTCTTTCACGAAAAATGCTACAGCGCATTCTCGGCGTGTTGTGGCTCATCGATGGTCTTTTACAGTTGCAACCATCGATGTTTACAATGGACATGGTCAATGGAGTGATGAAGCCCATGCTCGACGGGCAACCGGGGGCAATCGCGGCAAGTTTGCAGTGGATAGTCGACCAGACCACCCAACACCTGGTGGCGGTTAATCTGCTGATAGTCGTGGTACAGATAGGGATAGGCCTGGGTTTTCTTGTGCTCCCTGAGCGCTGGATCAAGCCCGTGGTAATTATTTCGATCGTCTGGGCCTTCATTGTCTGGTACGGTGGTGAAGGGATGAACATGCTGCTCACCGGTCAGGCGAGTATCCTGACGGGAGCACCAGGAGCGGTTCTGCTCTATCCATTGCTGGGTCTGGCGATCTGGCCGCGTTCAGACACAGAGGGGAATGCGGCGAAAGAGCGCGACGAAGGATTGCTCTCGCGCAGAGGACTGCGCCTGGTCCTGGCGGGTTTCTGGGTTTTTGCCGCCTTGCTGCAACTTCAGCCCTACTGGTGGGAAGCTGGACAGATCTCGCAGGCCATTGGCAGCGCGGTCGGTCAGGGCGGCTTAAATACGGTGCTGGTAGACCCGCTGCTCCAGCAGGTTGCCAACGCCACCGCTAACCTGGAGGTAGGACTCAATATCGCGTTCATCCTGGTCTTTCTGGTCCTGGGCGTTATGCTAGCCGTGACCAGAGAAGAGCGACTGCGTCCATACCTGATTGCTTCGCTGGTAATCAGCCTGCTCATGTGGTATCTGGTGCAAGGCCTGGGCATGATTTTCACGGGCATGGCAACCGACTTCAATTCGGGCCTGCTGATCGTAGTGATCACCCTGGCCTGCTGGCGTAAAACGCCGCGCGAGACGCGAGCCAGCATGAGAGAAGACTTACATCGCTTAGAAGCGGAACCACCAAAGACAACCCAACCAGCCTGATCGATTGATCCATCACATTGCATGCAAAAACGGCGAGAGATTGTTTGTCCGATGATCTCTCTGCCGTTTTTGTTGAGGTTTAACAGTCTGCAAAACAGGATAAACCTCTCCGCTTACGCGGCAGCAACAAACGTAACCTGCGCTTGATGCAACTGCGAACCCACCCGCAACACGATCCTAATCTGCCAATGGCCGCTCATAGCCAGGGACCCCTGGCCGCCGTAGCTCCCCTTGCCCTGATCTGTCAACGGCAGAACATCGGTCCCCATTGCCATGTCGAGCATGGTTGTCTCCAATTGCACCTGAAGATTGGCCACAGGCTGATGCGTCTGGGCATCCTGGACCTGGACGGTAAATGTATTGAGGCCGAGCCGATCGGGCGTGGCGGTGAATTGGAGCGTATACGCGTTATCGGTGGTCGCTAGCTGGGTGTGAAAAGCGCTAGTCGCAGGAGTCGGCGAGGGGCTACTGCCGCAGGCAGCAAACAGCGCCAGCCCGGCGAGCAGTAACGCCAGCCAACCAGCGCGTAAAAGCAACCAACGTATACGTCGCGCAGATGGCGTATGAGGCGAAAGGGGCCGGGCGCGGCGAGGAGCAGGCGAGGTGACCTGCTCGTCACTAGAAATGGACATAAGTACTCCTGACCAGTCAAACAAAAAAAGAGGTCTGCACCAGCGGGTGTCGACCTCGCTGAAAGGCAATGTGGCGCGTCTAACAGACGTTTCAAGTGTACCAAATTTCTCGCTAAAAAGAAAAGG
>DAOTTJ010000039.1:0-4790 GCA_034437695.1 Ktedonobacteraceae bacterium | reverse complement strand
CAGCACGCTTTGCTCATCTATCAGGCCGCTCTAGGAGATGAGCATCCTGACACAAAGACCGCACAAGGAAGCCTCGACACTTTCCTTCAACGCAGAGAGCAAAAGGAAGTCGAGGATCAATAATTGCATCCATAGATAAAACAAGAATGCTATCTTTTATTGCAGATACAATTTCTGGTCGCCTCGAACCTGTTTTCCAAAAGTGCGCGTGGGTGGAAAGAAAAGATCTCAATCGTTTATTTTGTTTGTTTGAGAGTGGAGGAAAATGTGCCTGCAAAAGGTGAAGATAAACGGAGGGAAGTAAGGATATTACATAAATAGTGTAATTTATTCGGCATCATCCCTTTGAGAGATCCTTTATTCTCATTTTAATTGTATCACAATCGTCAAGAGCCTGCCATCGTGCTTTTGGACGGTGTTTTTTTGTCTCGCCTCAGGTATATTCTCCATCTAACGAAGCTGTCGCATAGAAACGGAAAGGCAAACATGGCCGATGGCAGTTGAAAATACACCTCAACCAATCGATCCAGGCTCGCAGGAATTGGCCGATGCTGAGAGCGGCCCACTACGGGAAACGCTCACGGTCAGCAAACCTGAACCAGCGAGCAGAGGCTTGCTGCGGGCATTTACCTCGTTACGCCATCGCAACTATCGTCTTTTCTGGTCCGGTCAGGTCATTTCGTTGATAGGCAGCAATATGCAAAGTATCGGGCAAGCGTGGCTGGTACTGGAGTTGACGCATAGCGGCTGGCAGCTCGGCCTGGTGGGCGCACTGCAAGCTCTACCCGTCTTGCTCTTCTCGCTCTTAGGAGGGGTCTTTGTCGATCGCTGGCCCAAACGGCGCGTCTTGCTCGCGACCGAGGTGGCGGCTTTGGTTCAGGCCTTTCTCCTCTGGGTACTGATCGTCACCGGCACGGTCCAGCTCTGGCATGTGTATATCCTGGCGCTTCTGCTGGGGTTCACTAACTGTCTGTATCGACCGGCGGTCCGGGCATTTGTGGTCGAGATGGTCGGACGTGAGGACCTACCCAACGCCATTGCACTGAACTCCTCGCTTGCTCAGACGACGCGCATTCTCGGTCCTGGCATAGCGGGCATCATCATTGCCACCACTTCCGTGACCATGCTCTTTCTGCTCAACGCGTTCAGCTTTCTTGCGGTGATTATAGGCCTGGCCCTGCTCAAGAGCCATGAGTTGCACGCCCAACCTTCCACGGTGAGTAAGCGGCAGAGCACCTGGCAGAGCCTGCGCGAGGGCATAGACTATGTCTGGCAAACGCCTGCGGTGTTGCTCATGACCCTGGTGGTTGGTCTGGTGCTGCTCTTTGGCTCAAACTTCAACGTCGTGCTCCCACTCATAGCTACAGACACGCTGCGTGTAGGAGCAGCGGGCTTTGGCTTTCTCTCTGCCGCAATGGGCATTGGCGCGTTGCTCTCCGCGCTGTGGCTGGCCTGGATCAACCGCGAGCCAACTGTCCGCTATGTGCTGATTGGTGCGCTGGTCTTTGGAGTGTTGGAGGCGGCTTTTGGGGTCTCGCGCCTCTATCTTCTGTCATTGGTGCTGATCGCAGGCGTTAGCTTCGCCGAGACCGCTTTTGCCGCGCAGGCTATGACCACGCTCCAAACTGTCGTCCCGGACCACTTGCGCGGACGTGCCACAAGCGTCCAGGTGCTTTTTTTCGATGGAAGCCTTCCTCTGGGATATCTGCTGGTTGGTTGGCTGTCAGGCCTCTGCAGCGCTCCCACGACTCTGCTCATCTGTGCGCTTCTCTGTCTGCTGGTCACAGGAGCCGGGTGGATATGGCAGAGACAGCAGAGCTAGCTGATATTATATACAAAGGAAACCATTAGTCATACATTGTATAAGAATTAAGTATATCTAGCTATAATTAGGTTCACTTAATTTGAACGATATAAAACAGGAAAGGGGATATTTAGAGATTGGAAAACAAACTTAGTACTTCAGAACTAAATAAACTAGAATTGACTGCCTGCACTCCAGTACCTATATCTCCAAACGATTTTAATGTCAATGCTATATTACCACACGAATGCTCCTTAGAGTTTATAGAAAAAGCCATGAATGACTTTATAGATTTTCTCGGCTTTGTCAACGGACAGCTTCATACAAGAGAAATGAGCCGTTTAGAAAGTATGCTGATGGCCGCTAACTTTAGTAGTATTGTAGGTGAATTCATAATATCAAATATAATTAAATAGAGATACTCGAAAAAAGATTTGTCACTTGAGCATCTCTGACTTCCAAATAAAGTTTGGAAAGTGGGAGAACAGCAGCTACAGCAAGATTATAATAGTGCTTATCGGACTCTATACCAACACTAGTATATCCAATATACTCTGCTGCTGCTATTGTAGCGCCTCCACCCATAAATGGGTCAAGAATACGACCTTCGGTAAGAGGCAACGCAGCACGAACAATATACCTCATAAACTTTTGGGGCTTGAGAGAGGGATGATTTACAATATCGCGTTCTTTTTGGGGAGTACGTTCGCTTTGTATTATATCTGTAAATGGCCGTTCTGGAGAATCTCTGCGCAGGCCACCTGTCCGCCACTTTCTCAAATTATCTTGAACACGCCCCTCTAATGGCTTGCGGAACAATTCCCACGGCTCCCAGGCTGAACGAGGCATGACAGTTACATCTGAAAATTCAGTCTCTGCATTCTTAGGCCTATCACCACCTCGTAATGTTTGTACTAAGCGAGCAATTTCACCTCGTCTTTCCCATCCGGCATCAGTCAATGCTGCGCATAATATATGAGAAAGAAAAGTATTTGTTGCAATAAACATATGTGCTCCAGGCACAACGACTCGTAACGCCTTGATCCCCCATAAATAGAAGAACTGATATAAATCCTTTAAATCCTTTTCACTCAAAACAGTAAAACGCGGTAAAGGAGAACGTTTATGCCCCCCTATAGCCTGATGCTTAACTACAGTATAACAAAAACAAAGCAAAATTTCGCTTGTTCTTCCCATTAAACAAATTTCCGCTGAGGCTAAGATTAAGGGGAAGTATGCAACAAGTCTAACTTGATATTTTTGTACTAGTGCATCGGTCAAGTAACAGTGACAACAGGCAACAGGCCAGCAATCACGACTGCCAAAATGTGATGAGCCATTATGTCTTTCGTGATGGTCTGGTCCCCCCGGCTCCACTGCACGGCGGGGCCGAATATGGCCCAACTGATGACCAGCGCTGTGGTTTCTCTCGGCGGCTGAATGCCACACCCGCGCAAATCTCATTGGCCTGGTTGCTCAGTCGCTCGCACGTCATGGTCCCTATTCCTGGGACAAGGTCCATCGCGCACCTTGAGGAGAATGTTGCATCAGTTCATCTCGCCAACCAACTCACCTCCGAAGAGGTCGACACTCTCACAGGACTGGTTTCTGAACCTGACACACATCTAGGAGTCCCAGCACAGATCACCCGCGATACGCTCCGCTCCGCCAAAAGAGACTGACTCGCGCACGTGTACCAGAGAGATGTGAAACTCAAGGCCGAGGGGGAGTGTGTGCCGCTCCCCCTCTTTCTCATCCGCTAGTTGTTGAGCGTACTCTCGCCCATGTGGATCGATTGCAAGGCCATCGCGCTCGCCATCGCGGACAGCGCAAGAACGCCGATTGAATTTCTTGACCAGCGCTCAAAGCTATCCCCAGAACGCAGCTACGCGTGCAGCCTCACTCGCTGCCTGCTCACGTCCTATCCTGGCTACGATGCCCAGCAGAGAAGGATCGAGCGTATTGCCGCCTGCGGAGGCCAGCGCCAGCTTCATCGCCTCATTGGAAGTGATCACCTCGACCTGTGTCCCATGCAGTCGCAACCGCTCTATTTGCTCGTCCAGGTTTTCCATGACTAAATGAGAAGGAACATCGGGCTGGAGGACCAGCACCTTGTCGAATCCTGCTGCCAGGTCCGCATTCGCCATCGAGTAGCAGCCGCCGTCGATATAGCGATGTCCGTCGATAGTCACTGGCGGCCAGACACAAGGCAATGCGCAACTTGCCGCTACTGCATCAACCAGGTCCACACCAGACTCACGATTGAAAACAATCCGCTCGCCGCTGAATGCATCAACTGCTACGATCTCCAGGCGTGTCTGAGGCCAACGAGGCACCGGAAGCCGTGCGACAATCACTTCTCGGCGCTTCGACTCTGCCACCGTAGGAGAGGAGAGCGCGAGTGCGCCCATCCGCCGCAGGATCTCCGTACTGCTGCCTCCTTCCTCTATAACACGTGTGTAATCAGCAATGATCTGCTGAAAGTCCGGTTGCGTAAACAATTCCTTCGTTTGCGTATCTGGATGAACCAGTCGCTGAAAAAGTTCATCCATCGTGAGGCCACTGGTGATTATTGCGGCTACGTTTGAGCCTGCCGAAGTGCCAATAAACATGTCGGCGAGGCGTCCATCGATCCCCGCTTCTGCTAGTCCCACCAACAGCCCCATTTCCCAGCCAAGGCCTGTCAGGCCACCACCACCAAGTGCCAGCGCTTTCGTTTGTCGATCTGTTGTCTCTTTCATCTGTTGATCTCGCTTCTGTAGAAATGCCTCTGAAATTACTGAAGAATAACTAACGTTCCATATGTCTCTCTCGATTTCATGCTCTAGAGGACAACTCCGCCGCGTGGCTTCTTCGCGATGAAACCGCAAGAGAGGCTCGTTGCTCGGCGGGTATTCCTCTCAACAGAGTATATGAAACACATGGTGACAACTGTATGTCAACTTTAGGTGGAGTGACAAGCAATTTCCTCTGCCTCGGCCCTCAT
>DAOTTJ010000038.1:0-10636 GCA_034437695.1 Ktedonobacteraceae bacterium | reverse complement strand
TGCGCGTCGTCGAGGATCGCGCAGATCAGCAGGACCATGTCTGCCCCCCAGGATCGCGCTTCGTAGACCTGGTAGTCGTCGAAGAGGAAATCTTTGCACAGCACAGGCAGCGCGACCGCCTCCTTGATCGCCTTCAGGTAGGCCGGGGAACCCTGGAAGAAATGTGGCTCCGTCAGCACCGAGATCAGCGATGCGCCGCCGGCCTCGTACGTACGGGCGAGCGCCACGGGATCAAAATTGGGTGCCAGCAGACCTTTCGACGGCGAGGCGCGTTTGACCTCAGCAATCACATGCACGCGCTCCCCGGCCTGGAGTGCGGCCAGCGCATCGAGCGGGGCGCGACGGGCTGCGGCCAGCTCGCGTACCCGCTCCAGCGGCACCTCCTGCTTGCGCTGCTCCAGGTCAATCTTGCTGCGTGCGACGATTTGATCGAGAATCATGGACATTCATTCCTCTCTACCTGACGTTACGCTTGCGCGTTTGAGCACGCGATAAACTCGGCGAGCTTACGCGTGGCTTTACCCTCACGCCGCGTAGCCTGCGCCATACGCAGTCCATCGATCAGCGAGTCGGCGCGATCGTTGGCAAAGAGAGCGACCCCGGCGTTCAAGACCAGCATATCGGCGGCTGGTCCACTGGCATCTGCGCTGAGCAGGCGCGTGAGCAGTGCGGCGTTGTAGGTCGGGTCGCCCCCCTGAACCAGTTGTCGATCGCTGATACGGGTCAGACCGACCTCCTCGGGGGTAAACGTATATTCGCGCAGCTCTGCGCCCTGGCGGATCTCGCAGACACGGGTGGGCGCAGCGAGCGAACACTCGTCAAGCCCATCCTCGCCATAGACGATCAGCGCGTGGGTGCTGCCCATACGCAGCAGAACCTCGCCCATCTTGCGCAACAGCGCGGGATCAGGCACGCCGAGCACCTGATAGGGCGTATGCGCGGGATTGGTCAATGGACCCAGGATGTTGAAGATCGTGCGAATGCCGATCTCGCGTCGCGTCGGGCCGACGTGTTTCATTGCCGGGTGGTAGGCCGGTGCAAACATAAAACCAAAGCCCGTCTCCTGCACACAGCCCGCGACCTGAGCCGGTCCGAGGTCGATCCGCGCCCCCAGAGCCTCCAACACATCGGCGCTCCCGCACTTACTGGTCGCCGAGCGGTTGCCGTGTTTCGCGACCGAAGCGCCGGCAGCCGCGGCCAGAATGCCTGCGCCGGTCGAGACGTTAAAAGAATTTGAACCATCGCCACCGGTACCGCAGGTATCCAGTGCGCGTTGGGCGATCTTGTCGGCGAGTGAGACGCGCAGCGCCTTGTCGCGCATAACCCGCGCACAGCCCGCGATCTCCTCGACCGTCTCGCCCCCTGGACGCAGGCGCAGAGTGGTCAAAAATGCGCCCATCTGTGAAGGGGTCGCCACCCCGGTCATAATCTCTTCCATAACAGCGATGGCCTCATCCTCACTGAGGGTAGAGCCTGCGGCCACCAGGGAAATTGCCTCGCGAATCATTGAGCCTGTCCTTTCGGGTGCGCACCCTCCCGCGGCACCGTGCTGTTCGCCGTCTGCGGCGACTGACTAAGCGGGTCAAATAGGTGTGGGAACCATCCCCGCCGCTTATTACTGAGCCAGAAAGTTGCGCAGCAGGTCTTTGCCTGCGGGCGTCATGATCGACTCCGGGTGAAACTGTACGCCCTGCACCGGATAGGTTTGATGGCGCAGGCCCATGATCAGTCCATCGTCGGTCTCGGCGGTGATCTCCAGTTCAGCCGGGAGAGTTGCACGTTCTACAAGTAAACTGTGATAGCGATTGGCGACCAGAGGGTGCGGCAGGTCGTGAAAGACGCCCTGGCCCTGGTGGTAGACCAGCGAGGTTTTGCCGTGCATGGGAACGGGCGCACGGACGACGCAGCCGCCGTAGACCTGGCCGATGGCCTGGTGACCCAGGCAGACTCCCAGCAGGGGAATACGCGCCCCAAAGTGTGCGATGATCTGGCACGAGAGACCGGCCTCATTGGGCGTGCAGGGTCCAGGCGAGATCACGATGCGCTCCGGCTCAAGGCTCTCGATCTCAGCCAGAGTAACCTCGTCGTTGCGCCGCACCTCGACCTGCGCCCCCAGTTCGGCAAGGTACTGGTAGAGATTATAAGTAAAGCTGTCGTAGTTATCAATAAGTAAAAGCATAGCCCTGCCCTCGTTTCTTCTGCGCATCGGCAATCTGCTCAGCCATATCCAACGCACGCAACAACGCCCCGGCCTTATTCAAGCTCTCCTGATACTCATCTGCCGGGTCCGAATCGGCCACAACTCCGCCACCGGCCTGGATATAAGCCCGCCCATCCTTGACGACCATCGTGCGTAAAGCTATCGCGGTATCCAGATTGCCTGAATGACTGAAGTAGCCGACCGCCCCGGCGTAGACGCCGCGCTGCTCCTCTTCGAGTTCGTGGATGATCTGCATGGCGCGGATCTTGGGCGCACCCGAGACCGTACCGGCGGGAAAGCCAGCTCGCAGCGCGTCGTAGGCCGAGACATCGGGTCGCAGTTGTCCAGTCACATTCGAAACCAGGTGCATCACGTGCGAATAGCGCTCGACGGTCATACAATCGGTCACCTGGACCGTACCGGGCTGACTTACGCGTCCGACATCGTTGCGTCCGAGGTCGAGCAGCATCACATGTTCGGCGCGTTCTTTAGGGTCAGCGAGCAGATCAGCCACCAGGCGTTCGTCCTCCGCGAGATCTGCGCCGCGTCCGCGTGAACCGGCGATCGGGTGGATAGTCACCTCATTGTTCTCAACGCGCACCAGCAGTTCGGGCGAAGCGCCAACGATATGGAAGTCATCGAGATCGAGAAAAAACATATACGGCGAAGGATTGATCGCACGTAAGGCCCGATAGATAGTAAAGGGATTAGTCTTGATTGGACGACTCAAGCGCTGCGAAGGAACCACCTGAAAGATATCGCCAGCACGAATATACTCTTGCGCGGTCTCCACCATCGAGGCAAACTCGGCGGCGGTACGGTTGGAAGTGACCGCGACGGCATCGTTCACGCCGGCGTCCTCTGGCTCGGGCGGAAACTGCAAATCGGCCTGCAAACGTCGCTGCACCTCGTTAAGGATAGCGACACAGCGCCGATACTCGGCCTCCAGATCAGGCGCATCAAGGTGCAAGTGCGTAATAATGCGCACGCGATGTTGTAGGTGATCGAAGGCCAGCACCGTCTCGGTGAAGCTAAAGACGGCCAGCGGCAGACCCAGCGTGTCTTTCTCAGGCACTGGGAGCCGCTCGAAACGCGCCGCCGCCTCGTAGGAGAGATAGCCAACTGCGCCGCCGTGAAAGATGGGCAGCGTATCGTGTCTGCGGGCAGGAGGCGTGACCAGATAGTACTGCTCCAGTTCCGCCTGGATAAGCGCCAGTGGATCGTGGCACTGGATCTCCTCGACGCGCCCGGAACCGGGTACATCGCCGGTTCGTGGCAGAAAGCGCAGCGTCACCGTCTCGCCCCGCTGAGTCAGAATCAGATACGGATCGATGCCAATAAACGAATAGCGGGCGATGCGCTCTCCGCCAGCCACGCTTTCCAGCAGAAAGCCATAGGGTCCGCCTGCCGTCTTGCAATAGGCGGAGACAGGGGTCTCGGTATCGGCCAGCACATCGCAGCAGAGCGGCAGCAGCGGACGGCGCGTCTTCACCGGGTGTGGCGTGAGGTCAGTGACAAGCGTCCGTACCTCATCAAGTGTCGGATGGTACATCGTTTCTCAGTCTCCCAAACAAACATACTATGCTGACTGGACATCCGCCAGAGCTTACAGGTAGAGATCCTCCTCACAAGAGAGAAGGACACCGGGTGGACGCTTGCAGCCAGCAAGCGCGGGAGCTGGCGTCCAGCTACCCCAGACCAACGACAGTCTTCATATGCTGTAAAGTGGCCTCAGCCAGAGGGCGGACAGTATCTGCGCCCTGAGTCAGGATACCCTCCAGAGTAGGCAGATCGTTTATCAACTCGTGATAGCGCTGCTGAACAGGCTCAAGCGCGGCCACCAGACGGTCAACGAGCGCGGCCTTGAAATCGCCATAGCCCTTACCCGCAAACTCATCCTCGATCGACTCGCGAGTCTGAGCCGTCAGAGCCTGATAGATCGTCAACAGATTCGTAATCCCAGGTCGGGCCGGATCGAAGGTCACCAGGCGCAACGAATCGGTAGTCGCGCGTCCGATCTTCTTCTTAATAGTCTTAGGATCGTCAAGCATATTAATGCGCGAATTGGGATCGGGTGCACTCTTACTCATCTTACTCGTCGGATCGTCGAGCGCCATCACGCGTGCGCCAGTCGTACCGATACTCGCCTCGGGCAGCGTAAAAACCTGCTCCTGATAGCGACTATTAAAGCGCTGCGCGAGGTCGCGCGTCAGCTCGATATGCTGGCGTTGATCGTCGCCCACCGGGACCAGATGGGTCTGGTAGAGCAAGATATCGCAGGCCATCAGGACCGGATAGCAGTAGATACCCGTATCGACCGTATCGGCGTGGTCGCCGGCCTTCATCTTAAACTGCGTCATACGGTTCAACCAACCCATCGGCGTAAAGCAATTCATAATCCAGCTCGCCTCGGCGTGCTGACGCACATGCGACTGAATAAAGAATTTGCAATGCTGTGGATCGAGACCGCACGCCAGATAGAGCGCGGCCAGTTTGCGCGAATTGAAATGTAACTCCTGTGGATCGATCGGCATAGTGATCGCGTGCAGATCGACTATACAGAAGATATTCTGGAACTCTTCCTGGGTAGCGACCCAGTTGCGAATAGCGCCCAGATAGTTGCCCAGGTGAATATTCCCGGTTGGTTGAATGCCCGAAAAAACGCGTTTCTTCATCGAAGCCCCCGCCGCCTGCCCGGAGGCCTGAGTCATAGTTGAGAGCTGTGCCTCGACTGGCATCGCATCTACCTCCAGTGTTCAAAAGAGTTTCAATACGAAAGAAAAGAAAAAGGACAATAAAAAACGCCACTCTTCCCATACAAGGGACGAGAGGCGCGAAGCTTTTCGTGGTGCCACCCTAATTCGGACTACCCTGTTTAGCGTCTCAATGCAGGCAGTTTACGCGGCATTGAGTGCTCATATAAAGGGCAATCCCTCTTTCTCAGGTACATAAAAATACCCTGTCCTCGGTAACGGGGGACGCTCCGTTTAAGCATTACTGGCCATGAACAACACGTATATCGTCATGGTTTTCTTCTCTAGCTCCCAGGCCCATTCTACAACTGCGTTGGGTCGGTTTCCACCATCTCCGACTCTCTAGACCGTTGCTCTGTCGTATACTCTTCCTGATCAGCGCTTTATGTATTCGATTGTTGGTTCTTGAGTTAGTATACAGGGTAATGTCGCAAACGTCAAGGGGTTTTTAGCAAAATTCAGGGCTTCGCATAGGAAGAACAACGGCTTTTAGCGTGAGTAGTGCGATCGACGCAGGCGTTTGACGAGCAGGGAGCAGAAATAGAGGAGGGCGGCCAGGGTGGCGATGAAGAAGCCGATGGGCAGGTGCTTGCCGGGTCCGACGAGGGCGAGGGTCAGACCACCCCAGATAACTACCAGGCTCAGACCGCTGGCCAGCAGCAGGGAGGTGAGTGGTCGGCGCGTCAGGTTGAGGGCGGTGGCAGCCGGTGCGATCAGGAGAGCAAGGACGAGCAATGCTCCGACAACCAGGACAGATTCGGCGGTAACTATGGCCAGGAGGATGAGAAAAACGCTGGAGAGCAGGCGCACAGGGACACCACGGGTCTGCGCAACTTCGGGATCGATCGAGGAGAAGAGCAGCGGACGGAAGAGCACGCCCAGAGTGCACAGCGTGCCGAGTCCCATATAGAAGGTGGTCCATACGTCGGAGCGTGTGACGCTCAGAATCGAGCCGAACAGGACGCTGACACCCGCCGTCGCGTTTGATCCCGACTGCGTATAGACGGTCAAAAAGAGCACGCCCAGACCCAGCGCAAAGGAGAGCACCATGCCGATCTCCACGTCGCGTCCACGCAAACGTTCGCCCAGCGCTCCCATGCCCAGCGCCGCCACGATGGTCAGGAAGAACATACCAAACAGCGAGCCGACGCCCAACACCGCAGCACCCGCAGCACCGGTCAGACCAATATCGGAGAGCGCCTCGCCAGCGAAGGCCTGCGCCCGCAAGACGACGAAATATCCGACAAGCGATGCGCACAGCGCTACAATCGTCCCGGCCAAGTACGCGTTCTGCACAATTTCATAGCTAAAAAGATGAAGAAAATCCTGCATGACAGCTCACTCCCCTTGTTTAGTGCAACGTACCGGTCAGACGTGCGCACGTCGGCGCAGGTAGCTCGGGCGTCCGAGCATCGGACACGCCAGCGTCGATGTGACCACGAGTCTGGGCCTGCATCGCCGATCCGCGCCCACGCCAGAGCGGCGAGAGCCAGCGGACAGGCAGGTACACGCCAAATGAGAGCGTGGCGATAAAAAAGCTCACCGGCCAGACCCCGTTTTCCGCGGCCAGGTAGATACCCAGGCAGGTATAGCTGACGCCAAGCACAACCGCCAGAGCCAGCGCCCACAAAGGACTACGAGCAATGCGCACCGCCGTCGCAGCGGGTCCGACCAGCAAGATAAAGACCAGCAAGGCACCCACAACCTGCACAGCCAGCGAGACAGTGATGGCCAGCAAGACCATAAAGGCCAGCGAAAGCGTCCGCACCGGCAGACCACGTGCCTCCGCCACCGCTGGATCAAACGAACTGAACAGCAGTGGTCGAAAGAGCAGCACGATCGCCAACAGGGTCAGCAGACTGGCGATAGCGGTAAGAGCGACATCCTGTTGACTGACGCCGATGATCTGACCGAAGAGGATGTTATAGACCAGTTCCGCATAGCCGGAGTAGAGCGAGAGAAAGAGCAGACCGAGGCCCAGCGCAAAGGTCATAATCACTCCGATAGAAGTGTCGCGCTCGCCCGGTTTTTTCCCCAGCAAACCGATCCCGATCCCGGCACCAATCGTAAACACAAACAGACCGATCACAGGGTCCAGACCCAACAGGACTGCACCCGCCGCGCCAGCAAAGCCGATATTGGGCAGCGCATGGCCCGCAAAGGTCAGACCACGCGCAATCAGAAAATAGCCGATCACCGCCGCAACCACGGCGACGGTCGAGCCGGCCAGCAACGCATTCTGGATCAGCGCATATTGTAAGATATCAAACATGGTTGTATTCCCTATTTTTGCCGCCTTAGGCGGCAGAAGAGAAGAAAAGGGGGTTTTGGGGAACACCCCAAGCCCCGGCAAAGGGCTGCCGCCCTCTGCACTCCTGCTTTTGCCGCCTTAGGCGACAGAAGAGAAGAAAAAAGGTCTTGAAATGTCCTTAACCCTGACAAAGGCTGCCGCCCTCTGCACTCCTGCTTCCCTTTACATGCATGAAGTGACGACGGCTTTATGTTTCCACGCCGACGACGAAGAGGCGACCGAGCGCTTCGACGACCTCGACCGACGAGTTATACAGTTGACTGAGCGTAGCGCTGGTGATGACTTCGTCCGGGGTGCCAATCGCGCTCTGGCCGTGCGCGATATAGAGCACGCGGTCGACGACTGGCAGCAATGGATTGACATCATGCGCGACCAGCAAGACGGTGACACCGCGAGCACGACAGACCTTTGCGATCAGACTGACGATCTCCTGGCCATGCGCGATATCCAGGTTGGAGAGCGGCTCGTCGAGCAGCAGGAGGCGCGGGTTTGTCAGCAAGGCCTGAGCGATCAGGAGGCGCTGTTGCTCGCCCCCGGAGAGTTGGCCGACGGGCGCGTTGGCAAAGGAGAGTGCATCTACCTCTGCCAGCGCCTGGTCGATCAGGGCCTTGCGCCGCCGACTGGGAAAGCCCATCCCCCAGCGGTCGCCATCCAGTCCAAAGCCGACAACATCCCGCGCCCGTAGAGCCAGATCGGTCTCCAATGTCCGGTGTTGCGGCGCGTAGCCGATCACGCGATTCCCACGTCGGGCCGCGCGTCCAAGCACCAGGACAGTCCCCGAGGTCGGACGCTGCAAGCCCAGTAAAAGTTTGAGCAAAGTGCTTTTCCCAGCACCGTTAGGACCCAGGATGGCAATAAACTCACCCTGACGAATGGTCAGATTAAGGTCTTCTAAAAGCACGCGCTTGCCAAATTGCAGACGCACATGTTGCAACTCGACAGTTATCTCCTGGACCACAACACTCCTCCCTCTCGCATACCAATCTCTCTATACATACATAAACCGCACGCACATCGCACAAAATAATTAATCAATCTAGCCACCCAGAGCCGTCAGAAGCGCCGTCAGTTGCAGCATCATCCTGATCTGATAGGTCCCGGTTGGAGGCATCGTCTCGGTCACCGGCACGACCGGAATATGGTTGGTCTGTGCCAGGTTCTCCAGATTAGTAGTCACTGGCGTAATCGTTTGAGCATTGTAGATCAAAACCTTGATCTGGTGATGGGTAATCTGATCGGTCGCGGCAATAATCGTATCTGCGGGCGGATCGTTTCCCTCAGCAACAGCCTTTTCAAATTCAAACGGAGTAAGAACGTGCAAACCTTCCAATTCCGTCTGATATAGGTAAATCGTCTCAGTCAGGCCTACGGGCGTCGTCGCGTATCTGGTCTTGATCTGAGCAATTTCTTGGAACAACGGCTGGAGCGACTGTTTAAAGGTGTTCAGATTGGCGCTAAACAGCGCCGCGTGGACCGGGTCAAGCTTCTGCAAATCGACGGTGATCGCCTGAGCAATGGCCTCGATATTGACAAAACTGTACCAGACGTGCTCGTTCACCGGTAAACGATGGGGAGCAACCTCATACCCCTGAAGCAACAGGCGATTGCTATTGGGCGACGCAGCCAGAATTTTATCCATCCAATCGTCGTAGCCCGCCCCATTTTCAATCACCAGTTCAGCCTCGCTCACCATTAAACTCGTCCGCACATTCGACTGGTATTCGTGCGGATCGACGTTGGGGTCGGAGAGTACACTCGTCACCGTGACGTACTTGCCACCCAACTGACTGGCTATGTTTCCATAGAAGTTTTCCGCCGCAGCAATCCGAATCGGCGCAGGAGATCCACTTGCAACCAGGGGTGTACTCCCACATGCACTCACCGCCAGGAAGGTCCAGATTATGAGTAATCCGGCTGAGATGCGTCTCTGCAACACGCTTATTTTCTCTCTCTCATGTAGGTTCTGTCAAGGTTTTTTGCTGGCTCTGCTGTTTGTCTGGGACGCACCATAGGTCCCATGCAAACACCAACACCTTGCTGGCCATACGTATTATTAATGAGACACTGTCTCTTTAATTTAAAAAATAACACAGAACGGGGGGCGTGTCAATACATTGGAGAGGCTAGTACAGGGTTTCTCAAACTGTCCAGTACCTGCTATACTACACAGAACAACCAGGAGAGGATTGGATCGCATGGACACAACATGGAAGCGTTCGACGCTGGAGAAGTTTTTATGAAGATCTACTTAGTGGATGGTACCTACGAACTGTTTCGCAGCCACTTCGGTGCACCGCCGCGCAAGGCACCGGATGGGAGCGAGGTCGGCGCAACACTGGGCCTTTTACGCAGCCTGCTGATGCTCTTGACGACGCCTGGCATCACCCACGTGGCCTGCGCGTTCGATCACGTGATCGAGTCCTTCCGTAACGACCAGTACCCTGGCTACAAGACCGGCGCGGGCGTTGACCCCAACCTGCTAGCCCAGTTCCCGCTGGCCGAAGAGGCGGTTTCCGCGCTTGGGCTGGTAGTCTGGTCGATGGTGGAGTTTGAGGCCGACGATGCCCTGGCCAGCGCGACCGCCCGTTTCAAGAACGAAGCTGAAGTCGAACAGATCGTGATCTGCTCGCCAGATAAGGATCTAGCCCAACTAGTCTCTGGAAGCCGCATCGTTGGCTGGGACCGTCGCCGCAATATACTCCTCGATGAGGCGGGTGTGGTGGAGAAATTTGGCGTGCGCCCGCAGTCGATCCCCGACTGGCTGGGGCTGGTGGGCGATGCCGCTGACGGTTTCCCCGGCGTCCCAGGCTGGGGTGAAAAATCCGCGGCGGCCGTGCTTACAGCATACGAGCACCTTGAGGCAATCCCCGCAGATCCGCAAACCTGGGGATTGAGCGCCAGTCGGGCGGCGCGGCTGGCTGAGAACCTGACACAGCACTGGGCTGAGGCGCTGCTTTTCCGCACACTGGCGACACTGCGCGAGGATGTGCCACTGAAGGAAACGCTCACCGATCTGGAATGGCAGGGTGCTGATGAGCAACTGAAAGATCTCTGCCACCGGCTGGGCGATGAAAAGTTCCCTGGGCGGGTTCCTAAGTGGCGCGAGAGATGAACGTGGCCACGCAAAGAAGCGTAGAAAAAGCTTCAACATGCAAGACCTTTTCATGGGGTATCTTTGATGAATAATATAGGACACAATATACTTATTTTTGAGCGGATGAGGAATTTGCAGCCAAAGCTCTTAATATCGTTTTGATGTGGAATGGAGTTAGTTCCGGGTTATTCCCCAATATTTTCGTAACTATCCCTGTAATGTGTGGAGCTGCGAAGCTATTTCCTGTTGCCGTGATCCATTTTTGATGTAACCAGGGT
>DAOTTJ010000037.1:0-30057 GCA_034437695.1 Ktedonobacteraceae bacterium | reverse complement strand
GCCGGGTGGGGTGAACCTGACAATCCTCCCATTCTTTAAAGAAAGCAGGCAGGAGTAATATATGGGAAATAACGCCAATCTATCTGAACACCTGAAGCGTTGTACCGCGAGGCTGCTGGCCAATGCGACCGGGGCGACCGGCACGGGTTTCTTTGTCGCACCCGGCTACCTTCTCACCTGCACACACGTCGTTGTATCGCCTGCGCCGCAGTCAACGCTCGTAACTGTGACCTGGGAAGGGAAAGAGTATCCGGCCACGATTGAAAAATTGACCAACGATGACTATCCAGATCTTGCTTTGCTCCACATAACTAACGCGCCAGACCACCCTTGCGTGTATCTCTTTCCAAACATTTTTCCAGGCGACAGCTTATGGACCTTTGGCTATCCCACTAGCTACCCCGGCGGTGATCCGGCCTCCTTTACCTGCGAAGGCGAGACGGGTGGCGTGGAAAATCTTATTAAATTTAAAGAGGGTGAAGTTCGCCCAGGTCTGAGCGGCTCGCCTCTGCTCAATGAACGTACCGCAGCGGTCTGCGGCATAGTCAAACTGACACGAGGATCGGGCAGCGCTATGGGCGGACGCGCCCTGCCTGTCTCACGCATACTGCACGAGTTTCCTGAGCTTGCAAAGTGGCAGACAGAGTTTCACACGCAGAATAAGCAATGGGCCAGCAATGTGACGCTGCAACAGCGCCAGCTCAACGGTCTGAACAAACTCGGCCCTCCGACTGGCAAAGAGGCAGTCGAGATCTTTTTCTCTTATCATGACAACGACGCCGATGTGCGCATCTTCGAGCGTCTGGAAAAACAATTGACCCTGCTTAGACGCGCAAAGACTATTAAGGACTGGCATAAAGGCAAATTAACCTTCAGCCAGGATGTCGAAAAAGAAACCTTGAAACACCTCAATTCGGCGCAGATTATCTGTCTGCTGATCAGTCCCGACTATCTCGCCGACGATAAGCTCTACGATACACACGTTGAACGGGCGATGGAACGCCGGGCGGATGAAAAGACTATAGTCATCCCAATCCTGGTCCGCAAGACAAACGACCTGGAGAGCGCCTCCTTTGGGGCGCTGATGGCCATTCCGCGCAACAGGCGACCCATGAACCAATGGGCCGACCTCGACGAGGTTTCGATGCAGGTGGCGAAAGAGATCGGCGATCTCGCCAAAGCTCTCTACGGTCCTACTTCCTAAACTCCTCACAGTTAAAAACGGGGCGGCAGCGAAGCC
Source organism: Ktedonobacteraceae bacterium (assembly GCA_034437695.1). Taxonomy (GTDB): domain Bacteria; phylum Chloroflexota; class Ktedonobacteria; order Ktedonobacterales; family Ktedonobacteraceae; genus Paraktedonobacter. The sequence continues at coordinate 28,817 of DAOTTJ010000037.1, read as the reverse complement.
CTTCATTCGCTGCCTGGAACCCCCGCCGATACACGCTAGCTCGCTACTTGCGCTTCCCCAGTTTTGCCAGGACGACGCCTTTGACCATGTTGACCTCTTCAACCTTGAGCAGGAGCACTGTCCCAACATAGACCAACACCGCGACACCACCGGCAACCACCAGTGTCAAAAGCTGACCAACCAGGTGGTTGAGCGAGAAGATTGGTACATAGCTCAGCGCCAACTGAAGTCCCCACGCCGTCAGACCCATCAGGAGCGCGGCGGCACAGATCTTGAGCAAGGCCACACCTATCCGCTCCAGGTGCAGCGAGCCGATCGCCAGGCTGAGCAAGACCAGCAGGATCAGCGCGTGTGAGGAGTTCTGCACAGTGTTGGCAAAGGCCAGGGCCGCAACCCCGATGGTGTTATAGAAGGGCAACGCCACCGCCAGGTAGAAAAGCATACTCACCAGCCCGATAATGACCGGCGTGCGTGTATTCTTGCGAGCATAAAAGGCCGCGATCAAGAGTTGGTCGAGCGCGACAAAGGGTAACTGGTAGGAGTAATTCTGCAAAGCTAGCGCACTCAGGTTGGCATTGCTCAGGTTGTAGTTATGGTGAGCAAAGATCACATAGACAATCGGCGTGCGCAGAAACAGCAGACCAATCATCGCCGGGATCATTAAGAGCAGACCCAGGCGCATGCCAAGCTGCAACGTCTCTTTGAAGCGCTCGTTATTGCCCTGGCGAGCGTGCTCGGCCAGCGTAGGAAGAACCGCAACCGAGAGCGCCTGCGCAACCAGACCAATCGGAAACTGAATCAGGGTCGTCGCGGTCGCCATCGCAGTCGTTGCAGCCAGCTTCTGAGGCGTCAGCGATTGGAGATGCAGGTCCAGAAAAACCTGGGCCATCGAGAAGACATAGCTGATCGCAATCGGCCAGTAGAGCCGATAGATGCGCTTGAGGGCCGGGTGATTGAGATCGAGCACAAACATATAATAGAGCTTGCGGTGCCGAATACCCGGCAAGAGGAGCACAAGCTGTCCAGCAGCACCTAGCAACAGTCCAAGCGGCAGTGCCAGCGGACCCCACGCGTAGGAGCCAGCCAGCGCAAAGACCAGCGCCCCCAGGATAACTCCCGCGTGGTAAGAGGCCGTGGCAAAGGCTGGCCAGCCAAATTCCTTTAAGGCAAAGAGCGCCGCCAGGAGTACCGCGAAAGGTCCAAGCACGATCAGCGAAAAGAAAATAATCTGCGAAAAGCGCAAAGTCAATGCCCTGTCGGTACCCTGGTAACCAGAAACCAGCACGCCGACAAACCACGGCGAGATCAAGAGATAGCCGATCGAGGTCAGGACCGCGATAATCAGAATAAGATTAACTACGGTGAAGACCACGCGCCGCAGCTCGCGACTCTTCGCGGGCGCAGCATAGTCGTTGAAGACCGGGATCAACGCTCCATCGGTCGAGCCGTTGACCAACAGTTGATAGAAGTTGTTGACCGGAGCCAGGGCCGCGTTAAACGGACTGGCAATCGTTGTACCCTGCGCGGTTACGACGATCTGCCGCACCATGCCCAGCACGCTGCTCCCCAGATTGCCAACTGAAACCAGCGCCGCCGATCTGATCAGGTGCCGGCGTTCGCTTCCTGGCGTCGTTTGCACGCTCTCGATCACAGCTATCGGCCCACTCTCGACTATCCCAGTCGGCACCGCCGCGGCGTTCTCAACCATAGGCACGCTCTCCAACTCGCTGGTCCCCTCAACTATCTCAGCGAACGGCGCTATCTCCTCGTCTTCGCTCGCTGCTTCTTGCAGCGACACTATCTCCTCGTCGGCCCGCGCAATCGCTGACGCTTGAGACGCCGTCAAATCAGGCGGACGAGCTTGATCTACATCAGTCGCTTCCCCCACTACCTGTTCAGTCGCCACACTCGCCGCCTTGTCCTCCGCGGTGTTCGCTCCCGGCGTCCGCGAGCTTCCTATCGATTTTCTTGCCATCACGTATGGGCCTCCCAGGGATATAGTCTCTCGTCTTTCTTACTTAACGAGGAAAAAGCAGCAATCTTCACATCTGGTGCGCGAAAGTCATTCATGGCAGCTTCAGTGCGTGCGCTCCGGCAGGTGTTTAATTGCGGCAATCAGCTCAGTGGTAGAATGGCCAGGCAGATAAGGGATCAGGCGAATCGTGCCGCCATAAGCCTGGATCGCACGCGCCTCGGGCAAACGCGCAAAGTCCGGCTCACCTACCTGCCGATCGCTCGCGTAGTCACCACCCTTGACGTAGACCTGCGGCTGCAAGATATCCAGCAAGGCATTGGCACTCGTCTCTGCGAAAATAGTCACATAATCCACACACGTCAGCGCGGCAAGCAGTTCAGCCCGCTCATCGGCTGGCACCAGCGGACGGCCCGCGCCCTTGAGCACACGCACGCTCTCATCGCTATTCAAGGCTAGAATCAGAAAATCACCCAGTTCACGCGCCTCTTCAAGGTAACGCACATGACCTAGATGCAAGAGGTCAAAACAGCCATTGGTAAAGACACCGCGCTCTCCACGACTCTGGCGCAGGACAATCTCGGCCGCCAGCTCTGCGTGTGCGCGGATCTTCTGGCGCGACGAAAGAAGATTGGTCATACAAACACTTCCATCAATTCTTGCGGCGTATTGCTGGCACAACCCAGCCGACGCACCACCAGCGCGGCGGCGGCGTTCGCCAGGTGCGCAGCTTCCGCAAAGCTCGCACCGCTGCTCAGAGCCAGCGTAAAGGTCGCCGCAACCGTATCGCCCGCCCCATTGGTATCAACGATTTCGCTAGCACGGTAGTTGAGTGGGTAAGTCGGCAGGTGGAGCGGCTCCTGACCCACAACAAACAGACTCATCCCCTCCGATCCACGCGTGATCAAAATACTCTGCGCATTGCTGCCAGCCAGCAACCGCCGCCCCGCCTCGTTCAAATCGTCGATGCTCCTGATCGCCATACCCGCAGCCAACTCGGCCTCGGGCTGGTTGGGAGTCAGAGCGGTCGCACCCTGGAAGCGAAAAAGCTTGCCATGCGAATCGGCAACAATCACTTTACGCAACTGACGCGCCAGGGGCAGACAGCAGTCCAGAATCTCTGGACTGATCAGACCATTCTCGTAATCCGAGAGCATCACCGCGTCGACCAGGGGCAGCGCACGCTGAATATACTCAATGAGCTGGCCGCGACTCGGCTCTCCCACATCCGAGGTATCGACACGATCCACACGCACAATATGCTGGCGCACAATCTGCGCACTCCCAGCCATAATACGCGTCTTCGTCGAGGTTGGTCGCCCGACAGCGGTGAGCAGACCCTCCTGAAGCATCCCCAGCTCGTCGATCGCCCGCCGCAGACGCTGACCCGGCAGGTCATCGCCCACTACCCCGGCCAGAAAAACGTCGGCTCCCAGCGTGCGTGCATTCACCGCTACATTGCTCGCACCGCCCGGAATCGTGAGTTCCTCGTACAGCTCCAGGATCAACACGGGCGCTTCGCGCGAGATACGCGTGGGATTGCCCAGCAGATACTCGTCAGCCACCATATCCCCAATCACTAGAATACGCTGGCCCGCAAAACCCGCAACCAGTTCACTCACCCGTTGTCTCTCTATATACATCTCATCCACGCCCTTTCACCAGGACCAGCAGTGCAAAGCGCGGCAAGGCCAGCATCCGCCGCCAGCGCCAGGGTTCGCGGTACAAACGGTAGAGCCACTCCAGACCCAGACGGCGCATCAGATGTGGCGCTCGCTGCTGCCTGCCCGAGAGAAAGTCGTAGGCCCCGCCTACGCCCATAGCCAGCGCTACGGGCAGTCGGGCAAGGTTGCGATAGATCCAGAGATCCTGCGCGGGCGCACCGTAGGCCACACAGAGCACATCGGCCCGCGCCTCACGTACGCGCTCGATAATCGCCTCTTCCTCGGCAAGCGCAGGCGAACCAGCGTACGTGCCAGCGATCTCCAGACCAGGTGCCAGCTCGCACAGCCGCGCGGCGGCCTCCTCAGCGACACCAGGAGCAGCCCCCAACAGGTACAGACGATATCCAGCCCCGGCACAGCGCTGCGCTAACGCGACCAGCGTGTCCACACCAGTCACACGTTCGGGCATCGGGGCCTTGAGATGGCGTGCCGCCCATACAATGCCAATCCCATCAGCAACCACCAGCCACGCCGCGTTGATCGCCGCGCGAAAGCCCACATTGCGCTGCGCCTCCATAACAAATTCTGGATTAATAGTAATCAATTGCTCACAGGGTAGTTGAGACTCCGCAGCCCGGCGGCGAGCGATAAGCTCCAGGATACGCGCAATCGTCTGCTCACATGAGAGACGATCGACGCGCACTCCCAGAATAGCTATCGTGGCAGGCGCATTCTGCTGAGGCGAAAATGATACTTGCGCTGACATACGTTCTTCCCCAAAAAGACATTTTTACCAGGTGATAATTTCAACCTCTACATTGGTAACAACAATATCCGGGCGCGTCTCTTCTATATAACGACGCACATGGCTGAGCACTTCATCGCTATGTCTGCTGCTGTTACTCACACAACTCACCCCCAACTTCGCGAGTTGCCAGCGGTCGTGCTCTTCAACCTCAGCAATCGCAACTTCAAAGTGTTGGCGAATTCGCGCCATCAGCGACTTGATGATCTGACGTTTATCCTTGAGCGAGTGACTATCAGGCAGATGCAGGGTGATTTCGCTGACTCCTACTATCATGGCTGTAGTATAGCATAGTCGTCCCGCTTACAAGCAAGACTACCCACTATTAGTCCCACCCCACCTCATAAAGGGTTCTTTACCTTTCTGGCGCATCAACCCCAGGTGGTTGCATGCTCCGCAAGCCTCTAGCTTGCGACCCCCTACCCCAGGGTTTTGGGATCGAGTTGCGAGCGTGTGGCCGCGGTCACACGCTCGCAACTCGATCCTTTCGTCTAGGGAGTAGGGCTTTTATACGAGTAGGTTTTTCGCTGAACACTTCTCTATAGCGAAGCCCAGACCTTCCTACACCTTCTTCTCTTTGGGGGGGCAAGCGAAAAAAGCAGCGCGACGCATTCGCCAACAGAGCCTGTTTGCAGGGTGCGCAAGCACAAAAACAATTTTTGCCAGACTACTAGAATTGGTCATCCAGAGACTTGAAAATTTGTTCTAATCAGAGTATACTAAGAACAAATAAAGGTACCCTCTCTGGTACCTTAGAAAATAGTCTGTCTGTATACTATAGTTCAGCTAACGAGGTAGGATCTGGCTGGTCGGGCGGGGCAACCTTATGAGGCGGCATACACCTCGTTGTTAGACGAACCGCTCGCAACGGCTCTTGACCAAACGGTACTCATGGCCGAGACATCGGTGTGTTGCGGCTCGCTGCGACACCCCACACTTTAACCAGGCGGCACTCGTCGTCTGCCTTCCTCCCATTAATGACTTTAGAGAGGCGGTGACCATCTCATGGACACCTTGCGCACACAGCAGAATAAAAGCCGTTCAGCGGCCCGCTACCAATCTATTACGGAAGAAGAGATGCTCAACGAAGGCGAGTACGACGACATGTGGCGCTCTGCTCGTCAGCCCAGCAGCGCCCGACGCTACCAGGGTATGGCCGATGTGCGCACGGAAACCGGACGCACAGCCGATGTGCAAAATCTTCCCACAACCAGGCGCACCTCCATCTCTACGACGGGCGCACAGCACGCGATCCCCACGCGGCGCGGCACAACTCAGGGACGCTTGCCAGCTATCCAGACCACACCACCCACAACCCGTGTGCCTATCGAAACAGATCAGAGCCACTACACTCCCATTAAAACCGAAGAACATACCCCACGCCTCGCCTCAGGCAGACGACTCCATTGGTCGGTCTTCATCGGCGTAGCTATACTGATTATGATCTTTGGCTGGATCACTCTGGGTGCACTCGGCACGTGGTGGCAAACAACGACCGACGACTGGCGCTATGGGCGTCCACGCACCTTTCAAACCACACAGGTGACAGGCAATCACGATTCAGCACAAAACCCTAGCCACTTTATTGCCATGAACTTAAACCGCCACATCGTGATTATTGAGATACCAGGCGGCGATGTCTCTAAAAGCATTGTCTTCAGCGGACCTACCCTGCTCGGCCCCGGCCAGGACCTCGCACCAGTTACATTGACGTTCTCAGATGTTAACCACGATGGCAAGATTGATATGATTGTCAATGTGCAGGGAAGCCAGTTTGTCTTTCTCAATGAAAACGGGACCTTTGTCGCTCCAACTACTTCCTCCGCTAACCCCGGCTAAACGCAACTGGCGAAAGGGCCTCGCTGGAAAATCTCCCGCCAGCCCTTTCATACCCTCTGTTATACTAAAAGCAGTGAGAGGTCAGGCAATTGGCGTCGCGCCAACGTCAAGCGTTGGCAAGTCAGTAGAAACGGCGGGCGTATTGCCTCGCGCAACTTTAACTGCCAGGTGTGGCCGGTACAGCGCAGTCTGTGACACATAGGCAGGAAAAGCTCCCGTAGGGGTGGGCAATTCCGCCGCGCTGCTCCGCTCAACTCTTTGTGGATAAAAAGCCAGGAAAGCGCACACGAGCAGCCAGGCTAAAAGCACCCCCAGGAGTGTCCAGGATAAAATCATCTGTAGTAGCACAATTGGAGCAGATGGATCATTCACGGGCATATCCTTTTACTATACTAAGGACAATCAGGTTCCTTTGGTGGAATTACATACCTCATTTGAGCACGATGTATCCTGTGCTCTTGCCTTGCTTGTCCTTACGTACGTTATTCTTCATAGCGAGCCGGGATAGCCACGATACAAAACATATCGAGCAAGCACCGGGTCACCTATACATCGTCGACTCCTTGCCTCTCCCTCACCTGCTGTGGTTGGGAGAGCACAAAAATAGTGGCACAGCCAGATAGCGGCTTATCTCTCAGTTTGTTAACATTATACCCGACTGAGAGAAACTCAGACATTAGCGTATGCACATATGTCCTATTCGCCTGTGACACTGGTCCTATTACTGCCGCTCATTGAGGTCCTATCCGTCACCTTCGCGGCATATATTACGTGTTTTTGATGAGTACATAAAATATGGGCGCGGGCGCAGATGTCAAGAAACCTGTTTGCAGGACGACGTGGAGAGGGTGACAACCTGCAAAGGCGAACGCACGGGACGCAAGATGTGCCAGAAAATGTACCTGCACTGCAAATACCGCCACCAGGCGGCTAGAAATAAAGGCGTACTGACTGAGGGATTGCTGCTCCTGACCCGAAACAAGACTCGCTCCCCATGTAAACGACCTTCTTAAAAAGAAATGCGTAAAACCTTGTGCTTTGCCGAGAAACCTGACACAATACAGGAGAGTGCAAAGAATTCATTAGCGAAAAAGCGAGGAATAATGGATCGCATCAACTGGTCAAGGTTACGTGATATTCTCATCAGCTTAATCTGCATAGGAATTCTTTTCTGGGCAGCGTGGTCTGTGATGAGCGAATTTGTCCATGCGATTGTCTTGCTCTTGCTAGCGATGGCGATTGCTTTTCTGGTCAACCCTGTCGTCAACCAGCTTGATCGTTTTATGCCACGTATCCTGGCAACGTTGCTGGTCTTTGTTGTTATCCTGGGTATCCTGGGCGGTCTGTGCTATGCACTGATCTTTTCTTTAGTTCAGCAGGTTCAGTACTTTACCAATCACCTGCCCAGCTACTTTAATAACCTGCCACAAACCTACAAGAATACCCAGACGTGGCTGATCCAGCAGGGCGTTCCGCAATCAAACATTACCCAGACCCTCGCTACATTGGAAGGTCAGGCAACGTCTTTCCTTAACAATTTTGTCTCAAATTTTGTCAACATCGTTTTCTTTGTCACCGATGTCATGATCAACATCTTGCTTATCGTGGTCCTGAGTTTTTATCTGACCATCGACGGCAAACGTATTCGCAATAGTATAGTCAGTATTATGCCCAGACGTTCGCTACCACACGTCTTGCTCTTTGAAGACGCACTCAACCGCGTCGTAGGCAACTACATTCGCGGTCAATTGTCGCTGGCCTCGATCATCGGTCTGCTGGCCGGCCTCGGCTGTAGCATCTTCCACATGGGTAACTACGCGTTGATTGTCGGCGTGATGGCCTTCCTCTTTGAAACTATCCCGATGGTAGGACCAGCCCTGGCCTCGATCCCCGCGCTATTGATCTCGCTTTTGCTGCCCGATCCTTTTCCACGCACGATCTATGTGATGATTTACTTTATCTGCGTGCAAATCGTGGAGAGCAATATTCTGGGACCGCGCATCGTCGGTCACGCCGTGGGGTTGCATCCAGTTGCTTCAATCCTGGCCTTGATTATTGGGGCGCAGCTTTTTGGAGCATTTGGGGCGCTACTGGCGACTCCGATTGTGGCGGCATCGTGGGTGGTGATTGCCAGTCTCTATCGCTCCATTCGTGGTGAGAGCGCCGACGAGATCCTTGCAACGAAGAGACAGTCTTCGTGGATACGTCCACGCGATCCCGAAAAAGCTGCCTTGCGCAAGCGTAGACGCTTTTTCGATTCCCGCTATCCCAAAGGTTCGCCACCTCAAGAAACGCCTGCGCAAAAAATCCATCCGCTCAGCAATGTAGAGCATATCGACCTTTTGCGCCCGATTCCTGCGGTGAGCGTGAAAGAAGAGGTCCATCACGTTGTAGAAGAGTCCCATACCTCTGAAGTTGAGCCAACTCCGGCCTCTACAAGCGAGATGCGCGGTCAGGAGTAGCCTGTGAATACCTGCTCTGGTTGCGCTTCAGAAGGTACAAGTCTTTTGCGGTGGTTCTCCGCTGGCATCGCTGCCAGAGCCATCCACCGCTTTTACACTACTGGCTCACCCCGAAGGTTCGGCGCAGTTCTTCTTCGCCATCGCGGTTGACCAGCGCAAACACATCGTCGTCGGCCAGCAAAACGGTATCTGCCGAAGGGTCGATAAACTCTTTATCGCGAATAATCAGCGCCAAGTTACAACTGCGCGACAGTCCAACCGCTCCCAGCGTCTGGCCAACCACGCCAGATTCGGCCGGAACGCGCACTTCGACGATCTCCAGGCCAGCGCTCTTGAGCGTCATAAGCGGGACGAAGCGTGAGCTGGGAAGTTCGGACTCGATGAGCGAGAGGATAGTTTTGGTCGGGCTTACCGTAATATCGATGCCCGACTTCTGGTAGATCTCTTCGTGTTTGGGGTTGTTCAAACGCGCAATCGTCCGTGCCACGTTGTAGCGCTTCTTTGCGACCTGGCAGATCACCAGGTTGTCTTCGTCTTCGCCGGTAACCGCGATCACAACGTCGGCGCGACTGGCACCGACCTCGTCCATTGTCTTCGCCTCACAGGCGTCACCACGAAAGACTGACTGTCCCAGTTCTTCTTTCAGTGCCTGGTAGCGAACCCAGCCTTTTTCGATTAAAAGCACTTCATGTCCCTGTCGAAAAAGACTTTTCGTGACGTAGTATCCGACGTCACCGCCACCACCGACGATAATATACATACCTATTCCCTTCCCTATTTCTTTTCGAGAACCGCATCAAACAGCACCTGCGCACCCAGGCGGGTCGGACACATGGTTTCCAGTCCCAGGTCGCGATAGGTCTGTTCACGAATTGGATCGTGGATACGGCAGATGACGCGCTTGACCTTAAAAATCTCGCGTGCGATCTGGCTCGCCATGATATTCCGATTATCGCCGTTTGTTACCGCGACAAACGCATCCGCGTCTTTGATACCTGCACGAATAAGCACATCTTCATCGACGCCGTTGCCTGTAAAGACCTCGCCCCCGAATCCGGGTGGCAGACGCTGAAAGGCATCGCTGCTCTGATCTATCACCGAGACTGTATATCCCTCGCGATCCATCATAGTGGCCAACAAAGCACCAACACGGCCACAACCAAGGATCATTATTTTCACGAGTCTCCTCCTGTTTTGTCAAAAGAAGATTGTCTGTTCACTCTCTTCATTTGCAGAGCTATGCCCAGACTCTTCGATGACCCGTTTCTTTCAATTAGCTGATATTGTACCATGTACAGAAAAGGAACGTTCAGGAGATTTGGCTAGTGGAAAACTATAGTTTGCGCATACTCTCCGCCTCACAGCAGGCGGAGTGGGATACTTTTGTTACCAATCATCCCCAGGGACACTTGCTCCAAAGCTGGAATTGGGGCGAGCTGAAAGCTGGTCCTCTCTGGCAACCGCTGCGCCTGGCACTTATTGAAAAACACGAGGGCAAAATCGTCGCCGCCGCCCAGGTCTTGCGTCGCACGGCAGGCCATATCCCGGCACGCCTGGGTCACCTGGCCTACGTTCCAAAAGGACCGGTCGTCGATTGGACGGCAACGACGGCGCATGGCTCCAGTCTATCTCATCTTTTTCTGCACAAACTACGCTCGCAGATGCGCTTCCTGGGCGCACTGGCCCTCCAGATTGAGCCGTCCCTTGAGGTCGATACTCCCCAGGGTCGCGCCGCGTTGAGCGAGCTGTATTCACTCCATTTCACATCCGCCAGACCCGTTCAACCACTGCGCACCATTGCGCTCGATCTTCAGTCCACCGAAGAGGTCTTGCTGGCTCAGATGAAGGAGAAATGGCGCTATAATATCCGGCTGGCTGCACGTAAAGGAGTTGAGGTGCGCGTCGCCTGCGAGCAGGCCGAGGTAGATGCCTGGTACGCGCTGCTCCAGACAACCGGCGAGCGCGATCAGTTCGGCATTCATACGCTTGAGTACTACCGCCGCGCCTGGCAACTCTTCCAACCGGCACAACACGGGCGACTCTTCCTGGCCTACGCAGATGGCGAACTGCTGGCGGGCATCTTTGTCAGTCTGCTCGGTAGAGAGGCCATCTATCTCTATGGGGCCTCCAGCAATGCCCATCGCAACCTTATGCCCAACTACCTGCTGCAATGGGAGGCGATCCGCTGGGCCAGAAGTGGCGGTGCTCGCGTCTATGACTTCTGGGGCATTCCACCAACCGACGACGAAGACGCCGAGATGGCCGGGGTCTATCGCTTCAAAAGCGGCTGGGGAGGCCACGTCGTACGCTTTGTCGGCAACCACGAGTATAGCTATCAACCCCTGGCTCTGCGCCTGGCTCGCAGATTTTTGCCCGCGCTAAGCTGAACTCCAGGACGACGGCCGCACCTGCATCAGGGACGACGCAACATGATATAGTGGTAGATCCAGGCGTCGAGCATGCCGCGCAAGAGACCGATCAGACTCAGGATAGCCCCGATAATCACCAGCGGTAAGGCCGGTTGTTGCGCAAAATCCTGTATGAAAAGCGGCTGACCAGTCACCAACCAACTACCACCAACAACCAGGAGATATGCCGCGACAAACATAAAGAGGCCCGCCAGCGCACTGGTACGGGCCAGCGTGGGAAACGACATTTTGCGCGAAAGCCAAACCGCCAGCATGGCTCCAGGGGTCGGCGCACCAATAAAACCGATCACCAGCACACACGCCATGCGCAGAAAAAAGTTGCTGCCAGCAACCAGCGGCAGAGGTCCAAGCAAGGCAAAAATGAGAATAATGACCAACGGGATCAGTCCGGTCAAGGCACCACCCAGCGCCGCCTGCCACAGGACAGGAGCCTGAACCACCTGCTCATTTGACGTATCCGCTTTGCTCAATTCACGAATGGAAAAGATGTTAGAGGAGAGCAAAATGATATAAGAGATCACTGGTAAGTTGGTTGGATTGAACTGACCATAGGAGATAAAGAAGGCGCTCAAAACCAACGCGGCCAGGGAGACCCAGAGCACACGATTAAAGAGGCCACGCATATCGCTCTGGCGAGTTACGCCAATAAAGCCAATGGCCGCCAGAGAGAGCAGATTAAGCGCATTGCCAAGCAGAATACCCAGGGCAACCGCAGAGCCAGGCGAGCTATATTGCTGCGAACTACGCAGGGTCAGGGCCAACACAAGAAACTGCAACAGCAATGTCGCCACGCTCACGCTCAGGAAGTAGAGGCGACGGTTTGGGCGATACGTTTGCAAAGCATCGGCGTCGGGCGCGACCTGCGGGAGGTGGATCTGTTGCGCAGCCGGACTCTGCCAGCCCGGCGAGGGTAGCTGGGTCGGCTGAAGCGACGGCTTGCTCACAGGTATAGGGGCGTACGCTGGTTGAGGCGTATCGACGATGGGCTGCATCGGCTTCGTGGTGCCGAGCGCCCGCGCTGGTGGCTGCCAGGAGCTGTCGGCCACGGTGAGGTCGCTATTTCCCGCGCTATCGCCGCTCAGACGCAGGCCCACAGGTCGCGGCACAACTGGCGCGACCGCCACCGCGAAGTCATCGGCCAGTTCGCTCACCTGCTGATAGCGATCTTTGGGAGCTTTGGCCAGGGCTTTCTTGACCACAAACTCGATCGAAGGCGAAAGGTCCGGGCGCGAGGCCCGCAACGACGGTGGCTGCTCATGCAGTTGTCTGGCCATGATTGCAAATGGCGTCGGCCCGGTAAAAGGGACGGTGCCAGTCAGCAGCTCGTAGAGGATCACGCCCAGCGAGTAGATATCCGAGCGCGAATCCAGTTCGCCCCCGGCCACCTGCTCGGGCGAAGCATACTCGGCGGTTCCAATAAAACTCCCAGCAAGCGTCAACGAAGGCATCGCGTTCAAACGCACAATGCCAAAGTCACTCAACAAGAGACGACCATCGCTATGAAAAAGCAGATTACCAGGCTTGATATCGCGGTGAACCACACCTAGACTGTGCGCATAACTCAGCGCATCGGCAATCTGGCTGATATAGCTCGCCACTGTCTGAAGCTCAAATTTCTGATCGTTGTATTTCATGTCATCGATGCGTTGACGCAGCGTGCCGCCTCGGATATAGGGCATGACCAGGTAGGCGAGGTGATGACCATGAACTACTGCTTCTTCATATTCGTAGACCGGGAGAATATTTTTGTGTTCGAGTCGGGCGATGGTATCGGCCTCACGCCGAAAACGCTCCAGAAACATCTTCTGCTGCTCCGGGTCGTTCTCGCTGCCCGAAGGCAAAAGAACCTTGACCGCCACAGTGCGCGTCGGGCGGGCCTGCTGAGCCAGATAGACAATGGCCATTCCACCTTTGCCGATCACACGCTCGATCGTACAGCTACCTAGCGTAACGCCTACCAGTTCTTGTTCATTCATCTGACTTTTATTCCCATAAATTTTGCTGGCTCGTCTCTTGTGGCGTACGCTTCTTGCGTCGCTCACGCGCTGCTCTCACAGGCAGAGTCGACTGAGCACCGACGCCAGACGAAGTTTCTTCAGTCTCGCTCTGTGCTTGCTCGCTGTGCATCTCTACCACAAGCATCGCCTCAAAAATGCTGTCGCGTTGAACCTCTACTTCTGGCCACAGAGCCAGCAAGGTTTCAAGCATATGTTCATCGCACTGCCCCAATTCGGGCCAGCGTGTGCGACATGCCTGTATTATATCCGATAGAGGCAGACGATATTGACCCAATGCCTCTATCCATTCTACGAACGATACATGAATATGTTCCAACCAGCTAGAGAGATAGAGGCCCAGACCGGGGGCATAGGCCATCTCTGAAGTGAGGACTGTGGCCGCGGCAAGTGGCAATTCTGAGCGTCGATAACAGGCCAATAATGAGTAACAGGCGCGTTCGGGGATAAACTGTGCATGCAGCACAGCCGACTGTACGTGTGCCGCGTCGAGTCGCGCCAGACGTTGCGCGAAGTCGTCATAGCGTGTCTGAAGCACGCGCAAAAGCTCGGTCGCTGAAAGCTGCGTGCGATACTCGATCAGCGGAAAATCGCTGGCGAGCGCGGCAAAGGTAGCGTGAGCATCGACCGGAAAAGCCAGGATCAAGTCGCTGCGTCCCTTGAGCAACTGCAACTTATGCACTTTGCGTTCGCGATAGGCGGGCGTCCAGAAGCCCAGGATCTCCACATAGACGTGCTGCTCGCCGCGAGTCAGAGCAAAATCGGGGATAAAGATGCCTCGCGTCTGCGTCATACCCGCCTCCTCTACGAGCAAAAGCGGCTCCGGCTCGCGCTCCAATCGCCAGCCATCGACGCCATTGCCGCGCTCCAGGGCGGCGAAGGCCTCGGCGAAATGCTGCTCGATAGTGCTGTCGTAGACGGAAGTCGCCTCGCTCACGCGCTGTGGATCGACCTCTGCGGCAGGCGCAGACGAAGGGAGAAGCGCCAGCAGCGGGGCCTCCAACTGAAAATGGTAAGCTTTCTGGAACAGATGGATGGTCGCACCGGCCTGACAGATGGCTTTTGTCAGCGCCTCGGCGGTCTGACGGCTGCGCCCGGTGCGACTCGCCGAGCCAACGCCCAGGCCGAGCAGGATGCGACAGAGCCGGGCAAGGCGCTGACCATACTGCTGAGGACTCCCAGACATCTCCTGAGGCCCGTAAAGGGTCAAGTGCAAACGTTTCGTCTGCTGACTCGACGAGGGATCTTCGTAGGCCAGATCATAATAGACGCCCAGGCGGCGAGCCAGGTAACACAGGCGTTTGACCACCGCACCGATCCCCGTAACTGCACCGGGCAAGACGTTACGCTGCGCCGCAAGAAAAGCCTCGCAGTCGATGACAAACTGCACCTCCGAGGCGTTACACAGCGCGGCCTCAAAAGCCCACTGGTTGTAGAGCGCGGCCACAGCGTCAGCCGTGGGCGGCTCAGGTACGATGCGCGTCAATATCGCTTCGTCGTCGCTATCCAGGGCCAGCATATATTCCAGGCGGGCAAGATCGAGCTGATAAAGTGCAGCAAACTCGCCCATAGCCTGTTCACGCGTCGGGCCAGCGAGGAAACCTGCGTACCCGGCATTGACATAGTCGAAAAATGCCAGGCGCAACGCAACGGCTGAACGAAGCTCGTGCTCCTCCAGCGCCATCTGTGCAGCAACGCTCAATGTGTCCAACACAGCGGTCCAGACCGGCTGCTGCCAGGTATACCAGGCGCTCAGCGTAGGCAGGAGACAAGCAGCCAGACGATAATCGCCGATCAAGGCACTGGCTTCGTCGAGCAAAAAATCTTTGCGCGGTCGCTGACAGTGTTGCTCGTGCCAGGCGATCAGCCCGGCGATCTCTGTACGTAGCTCCCCTGGACGCAAAAAGTGCAACGTAATCGTCAATAGATCCCCACGGCGACGGATCTGCCTTTTTATATCCTGTAAACTGAAACGCACAGCACAACTCCTCTGACTTGATTTTACGGCACTATTATAGATAAAAAAAGAGCTTTTGTCGATTTCTCTGCGCTTGCAGCAGGTTTTTCTAGTTTTGCTCAAGCCTGCGGCTTGCGACCCCCACCCATAGACATGAAGGTAGTAGAGAGCACATCTCTACACTCCTGTTATGCATATTTTGCCGGAGGCAAAACATGCATAACAAAAGAAAAAGATTGTTGAGAACACTCCAAACCCCGGCAAAGGGCTGCGCCCTCTGCACCTCTGCCTAAGTCCGCACGAATGGGGTACAGCCCCAGACCTCAGTCAAGGGGTTGCACCCCTTGCATCCCTGCTGTCATCAAGCTTCGCTTGACAGAGCACTAGCTATACTTTTGCGCGTCTGCGTTTAGCGATGTTCTCTTCGCTCGTTCCGCCTGTAACCAGTTCGTAGAGCATTGCTTCGCCCTCTTTGGGACGGAGCACACGCCCCAGACGTTGAATATACTCGCGCTTTGTGCTGTTGCCGCTGACGATGATGGCTACACGACAATCGGGTACGTCTACGCCTTCGTTGAGCACGCGCCCTGTCACCAGTTTGCTGTACTGGCCGCTGCGAAAACGTTCGAGAATAGCGCGTCGTTCCTCGGCTGGCGTCTTATATGTGATGCTCGGGAGAGCGAAGCGGCGGCTTATCTCGTCGACTACCTGATTATATTCAGAGAAGAGGATCACCTGGTCGCTGCGGTGTTTCTGCAAAAGCTGCTCAATGGCCACGTATTTAAGCGGCGCATTCATAGAGATAGTGCGCGTCTCGCGCCAGGCCAGCAGAGCGGCACGAGCCTCGGGATCACGGGCGCTCAGAAAGACCAGCTTGCGCTGAAAATCTTCGGGGGTGCGAATGATGATGCGACGGCGCTGCAAAAAGGAACTATAGATTTTGTGTTGTCCGGCGTACCGCTCCTGGTCTTCCGGGGAGAGCGCGATAGTGACGCGCTGCTCGCGGTACTGCGCCAGATAGCGTGCCTGCGTCAATTCGGCTGGCGTGCGGCGATAGACCTCAGGGCCGATCAGCGTATTCAGGTCCTCATGCAGCATATCCGAGCGTTCGGGGGTGGCGCTCAGACCCAGGCGTAGAGGCGTAAAAGCGCATTCGGCAATCAAGCGATAGGTGGGAGCCGGGAGATGGTGGCACTCGTCGAAAATCAACAGGCCAAAGCGGCGCAGTTCACGTGGATTGAGCACGGCTGAATCATAGGTGATTACGGTGATCGGCTCCAACTCTCTGGTTCCACCGCCAAACACGCCGATGCGCTCCGGCTCAAGCGTCAGGGCCGCCGCCAGCGCCACGCGCCACTGCGCCAGCAGATCGAGCGTCGGCACAACGGCCAGCGTCCATAGACGCGTCTGATGGATAGCCAGCGCGGCTACCAGCGTCTTTCCAGCGCCGGTCGGCAGAACCACCACGCCGGCACTGTGAGCCGCCTGCCAGCGCTCCAGCGACTCCACCTGGTAGGGACGCGGCTCCAGACTCAGACTGGTGGCAAACGGCAGCGCTGGTCGCTCCTCGAAGGCTACCTCAAAGGGGATCTGTCGCGTCTGCAAAGCCTGTTTAATCTCACGGAAATACAGCGGCTTCGTGCGTAAGAAAGGCTCACGCTTATCTCGCGCAAAGGCCGTAGTAGGCAGAGATGTACCGAGCAGACGCGTTACAAGCTCGGAAGTAGAGAGCGTCTGCCAGGCGGGCGCGGGCAGCAGAATCAGATCTCGTCCGCGCAAGTCGAGAATAGTACCAGACATAGTGACGATTGCTCCTCACAACAGATCCCCTCTCTATATGTATAGAGAGTGAGCAGGCCTTCAGAGCGTAGTGCTCAACGCTCTATGATACCACATTTTCCGGCACTGGCTCGAACATTTGTGCTCGCTATCATTTTTTGACTTCCCCGCGCCTGCGATACTGCGACCAGGCCACCCAGCCCAGGACAGCCAGCGGCACAAGCCAGGCCCAGAAGCCGTTGAGATAAGACCATTGCAGCGCGGGCAGACCCGGCGCGAAGCTGTGCAATGGACCCCAGGTTGTAAAGCAATACAGAGTAAACATGCTGAAGACCAGACTGCGGATGACAGATGGATGCAACTGCAAATCTTGAAAACGTTTGAAAAGCTGCGTTAGACCCGTCTGACTAGCTGACGGCACAAACGACGTTTCGGCGGGAAAGGCCTCTTCGATATACTCCTGGACCGGCTTGGAAGCCTCAAGCAGCGCATAGAGTCCCAGAAAGGTGACCAGGTACCAGGGCCAGAACCAGGGGGAACCGAGGGAACAGTAGAATAGCCACGTGATCGCCATCCAGCGCACCAGACCATGAATGGTCCGCAAGTTTGCGGGCGAGCGCATCACCTGCCAGCAGAGTGCAGCGTACACCAGGACAAACAGACCCATGCTGACCGTATGCGTAAAGTGTTCAGCCGGCGAACCGATCGGAGGAGCCGAGGCATAGCCAAAGGCCAGGCTGACGCTATTGTAGAGATGGCTGAACGAATCGGCCAGCGTATTAATGGTACGCGAACTGGCGGGATTGACGACAAATACGTCGAAGATCGCCCCGTTCTGCCAGAAGGGCGCGTAAAGCGCAACGATCAGACCCACATAACACGCCACCGAGATCCCTATGTGTTTTAAGCGCACGCTGAGGGGCTGACCGGCCTCCTGCAACCACAGATAACAGAACAGGCCGGGAGCAAGCAAGACCAGATTAATCTTGAGGCAGGTGCCTACGGCCAGCAGCAGCACAGGAGCCTGATGCAGAAGCCACGCACGTACGCGAGGATTAAAACGTGTAGCCAGTCGATACGTCCAGCGCGGCAGCGTCGGACTATCGGGCGCAATCTGCGTGTAGACCAGAAACCAGATAGTCAGCAAGACCACAAACAACAGAGTAGTATCGTTATGGGCGTTTGTACAGGCCTCCAACAAAAGCAACGGATTCCAGGCAAAAGCCAGCGTAGCGTAGAGACGCGTCTTATGCGAGACAAGCCCACGCAAACGCTGAAGCGAACCGCCAAGCGACCAGATCAAAGCCACTGAACACAGGTGCATCAGGAGTCCCCAGGCCCTGAGCAGCACAACCATCGACAGAATTGTATTGCCCAACCAGCAGAGCGAGGTAAACAACTGGAAAAAGCAGGTGAGCAGCGTCCAGGCGGGTCCATAAGCCGATGGCTGGTCAACCCAGGAGACGTAGGGATAGATAACGTCGTCGTGAATAGTGCGCGGCGTTGTTGTCAGGGGGTTAAGCCCATGCACAATACCGATACGCGCATAGGCGATATATGAATAGAGGTCGGGCGAGGTGACCACAGGGATCAGCAGAAAGCAGAACCCGATGAGCAAGGTAGAGCGCATAATAAAACGGCGCGAGATCTGCGCGGGTAGCACACGCAAAGCAAAGAGATAGATCAGAAAGACCAGCACAAACGTCGCAAAGAGCAAGCCAAGCGTTCCCCAACTGGTCAGCACATCAGGCACACCAATGATGGTAGTCGTTGAAATGGGGGGAATAACCTCCCAGCCGGGAAAGAGCAGCAGAGAAGGCAAGACGGGCCAGGCCCCCAACTGAGTAAGGAGCGCCTGGTGAAACCAGAGATTGCGCAGAGGCAGAACCGCGTCCATCAAGAAAACGGCCACCAGCAGCGCAATTAAAACAGCTCGCGGAGAAAAACGCGTGTATTTGCTAGTGAGAGGGAACTTGCCACCTCCCTGCACTGTGTCACCGGGAAGGGAGCGGTGGGACTGAGCAACGGCGCTTTCAGAGACCTGTCCCGCCTCCTCGTCACTCCCACCTATATCATCTGCAAACGTTTTCATGTACTATCCCTAAATGTACTATCTCTGTGTGATTGCCAGAATCGCACTATCGTTACGACGCAACCGGACACATCGTGAACCCATAGACAACTCCAGCGCTGTTGGACATCCTGCTTCAGACATTCCTCCTCACCCACTTCCACACGGTCGATGCCCGACGCTTTTTCATGGAGCGGAAAACAGGTCGGAGGGCATTTCGCCTAAGAATTGCTCTCACAAAAACGTGCCACCCCTATGAACGAAACAAGACCGCCATCCGTTGCAAGTGACCACACATCCCAAAAAGTTGGTCCAGCAAGTTGTTTCTAACAGCCTCAAAACCACGTAATACGTAAAGAGACTCGTCATTTGCAAAAGTCAATATATACAGAGGTAGTCTTAACGGTTTCTTGAGGTCTTTCTGCTACACTGCTTCTTGTAAGTGTTTCTGAGTCATTTTATATGGTCTGCAACCCGGATTGAGAGATAAGATAAATGGAAACGTATAATCAGCCAGACGATAGACATATTCAGCCAACGCAACCAACTGGCCCGTCGTCGTATGTAGAGCCAACCGTCTATGCTGGTCAGGTAGCGCACACTCCTCCGGGCCTACCAGCCACCAGACCGACCCCGGCGCAAAAGAGCGCGTCGCGCCGCCGCTTTATGGGTAAATCCCTCGCCGGCCTGGTCGTCGCAGGAGGCGCAGTCACCTTTGGAGGTGTCGCGCTGGAAGAATGGATAAGCCATCGTAACGACTCATCGCAGGCGCAAGGCGGTCCAGCCGGCGATGCCCAGATCGGCCATCTCCTGCGTCGTGCGGGCTTTGGCGGCAGCGCCAGCGAACTCGATACCTATCGCGCACTGGGCTTCACAGGCGCAGTCGACCACTTGCTCAACTACCAGCAGGTCGACGATAGCGCGATGGAGAAGCGCCTGCAAGCGCTCAATCTCGATATGAACGCGCCCGCCGACCAACAGCGCTGGTGGCTGCTGCGCATGGCCTGGACACAGCGCCCACTCCTGGAAAAGATGACCCTCTTCTGGAGCGGGGTACTCACTAGCAGTTATCACAAGGTCGGAGGCAAAGAAGGCTTTCCGCGCATGATTATCCAGAATAACTTTCTGCGTGCTCATGCCTTTGATACCTTTGATACCCTACTGCTCGGCATCACCTCTGATCCCGCGATGTTATTCTACCTGGATCTGACCAAAAGCAACAAAGCACACCCCAATGAGAACTATGCCCGCGAAATGATGGAACTCTTTACGCTTGGCGTGGGCAACTATACCCAGCAGGATGTCTTTGCGGCGGCCGCCGCTCTGACCGGCTGGCACGTGCGCGGCCTCACTTCCTACTATAATCCCAAAGATCACAATACGCTGCCCCTCCACTATCTGGGGCAAACCGGCACCTTTGACTACAAAGATATCATCCGCATCCTGGCCGATAACCCGGCGACACCGTGGTTCATCAGTCGCAGGCTGTTCGCTTTCTTTGTCCACGAAAACCCCAGTAACGACGACCTGAAGCCGCTGGTCGATGCGTATGTCCAGAGCGGACACAACATGGGTGCAGTTGTACGAGCGATGCTCCTCTCGCCCCAGTTTGCCTCGGCCCAGGCATATCGGAGTCGCATCAAGTCGCCGGTTGAATTTACTGTGGGAGCCTACCGGGCGTTGGGTTTACAGGGCAACGGAGAGGGTTTGCCAACGATTTCCACCTTGCTTGGGCAGACGATCTTCGACCCGCCGAATGTAGCTGGCTGGCCCGGAGATAAGGTCAGCTCCAACTGGATCAACAGCGGAGCCTGGATGACGCGTCTGAACTACATCGATATCCTTCTGGCGCGTGGTACCAGCGGCAATCAGCCCCTGCTGGACCTCCAGGCGATGATCACCGCCAACCAGTTAGGGACACCTGAACAGTTCGTCGACCATTTCTCCACCTTCCTGCTGGACGGTCCATTGCCAGCCGAGCGGCGTAGCCAGGTACTCAACTACTTCACGACTACAAGCAACGCCAGTCGCCAGACCGTCAGTTTGCACGGTGGACAAGCCTATCCCTTGAATCGTGTTCGTGGTGCGCTTTACCTGTTGATGTCCTCGCCGGAGTATCAACTGAACTAGAAGGTGTAAAATGAAACTATCACGCAGAGCAATGATGAAAAACGGCATGTTGTCCGTTTCAGCAGGTATGGTGATGCCGGCCATCTTCAGTCGTGGCGTAGCCTCGGCCATGTCACTTTCGCAAGAGGGCAATAGCTTCGCCCAGTTGGCCACCAATCGCACACTGATTGTCGTGCAGATGGCCGGTGGCAACGACGGCCTGAACACGGTCATCCCCTTTACCGACCCGCTTTACAAGCAATTGCGTCCCACCCTGGCCATCCCCGACAATCAGGTGCTCCCATTGGATGCAAACCTGGGCTTGAACCCCAAATTGCAGCCCCTAAAAAGCTTCTGGGACAGCGGTCACCTGGCAGTTGTCGAGGGCGTGAGCTATCCCAACGCCAGCCTCTCACACTTTCAGGCAATGGACATCTGGCAGACGCTCGACTTAAATGGCAACGGCAGCGAAGGCTGGCTAGGCAAGCTGGTCAGTGGACTGGTCGATCAAGAGGGACATCCTTTTAAAGGCATGGACATAGGCACGACCACGGCTCAGGCCCTCCAATCGATCTCGACCGCCGTGCCGACGCTCGCCAGTACCAAAATCTATACCGTCACGCCCGATCCGGCGGACCCCGACCGCGGCACGTCGCGCATGCAGGCATTAATGAACCTCTACAACTCTTATCCCAAGACCTCGCCCTATGCTGCTCTGCTCGACACCACGGCCCTGAGTGCGCAACAAGGCTCACAAAGTCTACACGCGGCCGACGCGGTCTATCAACCGGCGGTGACCTATCCAGACGGTAACTTTGCCGCCGGACTTAAAATCCTGGCCGAGGCCATCGTCCAGGACCTCGGTCTGCGCGTAGGATATGTAACGCTCGGCGGCTTCGACACCCATGCCAACCAGCAGGCCACCCACGACGTACTCATGTCCACCCTGGCCACAGGTCTGGCCGCCTTCTATAACGACCTGATAGCCCACAACAAAGCCGACAACGTAGTCATCATGACCTGGTCCGAATTTGGTCGCCGTGTCGAAGAGAACGGCAGCAACGGCACTGACCACGGCACAGCCGCGCCCATGTTCGTCCTCGGCAACAGCGTCAACAAAGGCATCTTCGGCGAATCACCCAGCCTGAGTAGCCTTGACCAGAACGGCAACCTCAAATACACCGTCGACTTCCGCTCAGTCTACGCCACCCTGCTCGACCGCTGGATGGGAGCCTCCTCCCACGATATCCTCGGCGGCTCGTTTGGCTCGCAGAACTTCCTGCCAGCCCCGTAAGGGAGGGCAGCATCTTCTCTTTTTTAGACTCTGCTGGCGAGTTCATCCTCCTTTCCTAAATGAGTCAAATCAAGCTCCGGGCATTCGCTCAGAGCTTGATTTGACTCATTTATTGATTAGGGGTGGGGTTTTATGCAACAGCATAGACATGAAGTAAAGCAGGAGTGCAGAGAGGTGCTCTCTGCTACCTTCATGTCTACGAGGTGGGGTTTATGCAACAGAAAAGGTGTCTTCGATAAAGAATACCATTCGCCAGCAGAGCCTTTATTTAAAAACCATGTGGCTATTCTCGCCAGAGTACCCTATAATATATCGAGATTAAGACAGAAGCAGAGAAACAAACAATGGCAGAAGTACCAAAAAAAAGCTGGCTGGCCTCCATGTCGCCAATCAAACGCACAACACTTGGCATCGTCATTATCGCCCTGGCCATCGTGCTGGGGGTAATATATGGACCCCACTACGACGTAGATAATACCACCACCGGGGACACCTCCTCTGCGCCGGTCATCATCAACGGCGCGGCTGGTGAAGTGAATGTCAACCACAGCTTTCTCTACCAGGGAGTGACCATCACCGTCACCAATGTTGAGCAGGCCCAAACCTTCTCGGACGACGGAAAAAGCTCGTACGCGCATGTGAAGTACATTATACGTGTCAACCTGCATGTGCAGTCGCCGGCCAACCAACAAACGGCCATTGGGATCGACTACTGCACCCTCTCACACCTGGTTTTGAGCAACGGCAGTCAGTTGCCCTGCAAACTGGCTCAGATCTCGCCCGATGTTCTGCCGAATCAGCAGCAGGATGGCTTTATTGATTTCTGGATCAGTACACCGCCCCTGCAACTTTCACAACTGGCCTATACACTCAACAACTACACGGTCGCGTTTAAATAGTTGCCTGTATCCCTTGCCAGCGCAATACAACACCATACCTATTGAAGAAACTATCGCGGCAGTCAGCGCTACCTGTAGGACTTTCACCACTTTCTTTAGTACATCCTGCGCATTCGCTTGACAGCGCGATACGCCCTCACTACACTTAGGTTGAGCGTAGATAGCCTGAATTTGGAGATGGACGTGCCAGTGAGTGCGACAAGGAAAAAGCCATGCAACAACTACCCGACCTGAGCAAGCAAAGCACCCCATGCGCCGGGAACCTCTGGCGCGTTTTTGTGGCTCTTGGACTGCTGTTGCTATGCATAACCCTCTCCGCTACCAGTCCATTCACCGTTCAGCATGTCTTTGCTGCGCCACAGAACAGATTGGCGGCCAATGCCAACCACGAGTTCATCTATAGTCCAAGCCAGGGACCAGTCGGGACGGTCATCGCGGTCAGCGGCACAAACTTGTCGTATCCCGATCAGACACAGATCAGTCTGGGGTATAGCAACTTCTCCAAGTGCTTTGTCGTGGCCGACAGTCAGGGTGGCACAGTCACCAACCAGACATTTAACGGCTGGCTGCGCTGGCCGAGCAGCACGGGTATAGGTCACTTAGGAGTGTGCGTAGTAATCAACAACGTTAACAGCTTTCTGCTCGGCGGCTTTGACGTACTCGCGGCCACGCCTCCACAGTTGACGGTTACGCCAACGACGCCCAACGCCGGCAAACAATTGATCATTAGCGGAACAAGTTTCCTGCCCGGTGGAGTAACAGCGGCGCTGGTCTGGCGCTCGGCAAGCACGGGTCAAACTATCGCGCTCGGTACGGCAACCTCCGACAATAATGGGACCTTTACCCAGGCTTTTACCGTGCCGACCAATACCAGCACAGGCATGTATAGCATCAGCGCTACCTCCGGTACAATGCAACCACCGACGCTCAACGCTTTGACCTCATTCTACGTAGCTGGCGTGACCATCGCGCCGGTCTCAACGCCCGGCTCGCAGCAGGTCACACCACCAGCCGTGGCCACGGTGGTCGGCGCTACCCCCGTGGCACACTCGACACCAATACCCGCCACAACGCATGCTACAGCCACCTCAGGCAGCAAAATCAGCCTGCTCCTTCCGTTGATCGCAGGCGGTCTGCTCCTGATTATCGCCGCGCTCATCGGCGGCATTATGCTGGTCCGCCGTCAGCGTAAACTGGATGCATTGGCCGCGGCTTATGCACAGACAACCCTCAGATCGCCGTACCTCTCATCCACCAATGACGCGTTCAATAACTATCTCAGCGGGAAAATAGCTGTGCCTGAACCGCTCAAATCAGGCGACCACTTCCACCCAACAACCGCCAAAGCCGCACCAGAGATCGCGCCAATCCCCTTCGACGCAGATCTCGCCGAGGCCATGCGCCAGGCTCAGGTCAGTTTATTTGTCATGCCGGGTCCCTCGGTTGGCGAAAAAGCTCTCCCCTGAACACCTCTCCTGACTCCGATTACACAGGTCTGAACGCCCTTGCACCCCCTTGCTTACCCACAAAAATAGGCCATTTGTACTGTTTTCCTATATTTCTATATAGGAAACTGGTTATACTGACAACACATTTGGTAAATTGCGGCTCACTAAGCGGGGACTTTTTAGCGAGAGTTCGCAGGTCAGTCGAGGAGTTTTTTTACATGAAGGGGAATACCAGAGGATCAGACCAGAGTACCGAGTCTCATCCTATTTCCAGGCCAGGCACCAGACCACAAGCAGCGAAAAAGTTGACCAGACGGACTTCTTCGCGCCTGATTGGTACACTGGCAATCTTGCTATTCACAATTGCAGGTTCGCTTATATTGCTGATAGCAAGCACTCCGTCTGCCAGCGCCAGCAGTTACGCTCTGGCCGATGCCACCACTACTGCATGTGCCGCAACTCCCACGCCAGCTACAACGACGATACAGCCGACCCAACCAGCAGGAGCCACAACCATCCCGCGAGCGACCCCCACGCCCAGATCAACACCCAAGCCGGGGAAGACACCGACGCCCGTTCCTACTATGGCACCAACGCCGACACCTGTCGTCCCCACTCCCACTCCGACGGCGACACCGACACCTGTCGTCCCCACTCCCGAGATAACACCGACAGATACAACAACGCCCATGAACATGAGTACAGGTACTTCACAGGTGACACTCAGTTATATGAGTGCGAGCGCTGCCTGCGCAACGCCGACGGCTAGCGGAGCAGGCAATCTCCCCAGCACACCTGGAGGGCCAGGACCCAATCCGACCAGTTCAAGCAACCCCTCGCCTTCTAACAATAACGGCGGCAACCCACAGCAGCATCCAGCGGCAAAAAGCTCGTTGCCCGGCCTGCTCATGATCATCCTGGCGGCTCTGCTCGGAATTTCGCTCTGCGTAGGAATTGGCTGGTATCTCTTCCGGCGCGTCCTCATGCCTCAGAATGAAATCAAACTACCACCAAGTGGCGCACGCCCCTGGTCACGCACACGCGGCCACTCGCTGGACGGCATCACAAGCTCAGGCAACTCTGGGAAGAACCTGGCTGTTACTCCACCAAATATTCATACATTCTCAGCTGCAAACATGCTCAATAATAATCAGCCCAATGCCGCGTTTGGCGGGCAAGGACCCAACACCGACGGGTTGCCAGCGAGCTTTACCGCACAAAACGGCTTTGCGCCGCAGGGCAGTCCACAGGCGGTGCTGGTAGGACCCGGCAATGCCTTCGACGCTTTCACCGATGGCTTTATACCACCATCGCCACAGATCTTCCCTGCTGGCGATGCGAGTATGATCCCACCTGGCAGCGGGGCCTTCTCAGCCGTCAATAACAACGGCTTTGCCCCATCGAGCAACGCATTTAACGCGATGTATGGACTGCCCGATCCGTTCACCGGGTGGCAGGATAACGTACAGAGGCGCAGCAACACCAACGCGCTGCCAGGCTATCCTCCCCAACCACAAGATAACTTTGGTTCTGGAGATGGCAGCTTTGGCAACCCACCTCCACCGTCCCCACAAAGTAACAGCCGATCGGGCGCAGCACAGCCCAATCCAGCTTTTAATGGTCCACTGCCCCCTCAGACTGGCTTTGGTCCAGGCTCAGGTGCCTTGCCACCACAGCCCAATCCAGCTTTTAATGGTCCACTGCCTCCTCAGAATGGCTTTGGTCCACTGCCTCCTCAGACTGGCTTTAGTCCAGGCTCAGGTGCCTTGCAGCATCCAAATGCCGCTTTCACCAGCCCGCAGCGTCCTCAGAATAATGCAGGTCCGGGCGCTGGCGTTGGCGCTCCTCCCAATATGGCTTTTAACGGCCCACAGCCCCCTCAGAATGGCTTTGGTCCGGGCGCTGGTACATTGCCTACTAATGGAGCTTTCAGCGGTCCCTTGCCCCCTCAGAATGGCTTTGGTCCGGGTACTGGTGGACTGCCCAATGCCGCCTCCTTTAGCGGTCCTTTGCCGCCGCAGCTCAGCTTCGGTTCTGGCGTAAACGCTCTGCCTGATATGCCCGGACCCGAGAGAGCCGCACCAACTACCAATTTTCTCTCGGCGGATGCCGACCTGAAAAACGATCCCTATCTGGCCGACATTATTCGTCAGTATAGCCAGAAATCGCAGGCGGTCTCACCACCGCCACCGCCGTCAGCCGGACCGCCGAGCAGCGATTGGATACGTTAGAGTAGCGGAGTGTTTCAAACCTCTCTCATTCTGGACAGCGAGGGAAAAAAGCGACAGACGCCGCTCTTTTCCCTCGCTGTTCTGCTTACCCAGAAAGACGCAACGGCCAGTTGGCTACTGACAGAATTGCAACCGTTTCTCACCTACGTAACATCAAGAAGGTTTCTAGCATCAGCATTTACTTGCGTTTGACACTTTTCCTCTTATAAAGAGTCATCCGTCGTTGACAGTTCTGTTGGAGTTCCCCAACTTGAGTCGCTTGCTCATACTGCCCTATCGTGGAGAGCAGAGCACTCAAACGCTTCCGTGTTTGCGCTGTCCTGGGATGGTATACTCCAAGCATCTGTTCACGAACCTTCAACGCGCGAGTATACCAGATTCTGGCCTCCTCGCGGTTACCTTGCGTCTCGCGAAAATACGCGAGATCATGCATAACCTTAGCTGTTTTGTGATGCTGAGGTCCCCACGCCTGCTCCAGGATGTGTAAGGCTCGCTGGAACAGAAGCTCTGCTTCAGTATGCTTACCCTGTTCCAGAAAGAGTTCTGCCAGACCATTAAGCGAATAGGCCACCTGGGGATGATGAGGCCCCAACTGCTGTTCCAGGATGCGCAAGGCACGGTGGAATAGCACCTCCGCCTCGCTATACTTGTCCTGTGCCAGCAAGAGTTCTGCCAGGCCACTGAGCGGATAAGCCATATCCAGATGTTCGGGTCCCAATTGCTGCTCTCTAATCGCCAGCGCACGCTGAAAGAGCAACTCCGCCTCAACAAACTTGCCTTGCTCGCGGTAGAGGATTGCCAGGCCATTGAGCGGAGTAGCCACATCCAGATGCTCCGATCCCAGTTGCTGCTCGCGAAGCAAGAGTGCGCGGAGGAAGAGAGATTCAGCCTCTTGATAGCGAGCGCGTTTATGGAGATAAGATGCCGCTTCATAGAGCAATCGTCCCACTTCGATGCGCTCTATCCGATACATACTGCTCCACTGCACAACCAGCATGGCATGTGGCAGCAACTGCTCACATCGCGGCCACGTCAGCAGCAAAAGAGCACCCTGATCGAGCGGCAAGGCATCTATTTCCAGACGGGTAGCCAGTCGCCCTGTGACTGGCGCGGGTCGTTAGCAGTAGATGACCACCAAAGTAGGGAAGGAAAGCTGGTAGCAGAGTCAGATCATCAGCGTTATCGAAGATCAGTAGCCAGTCGTCCTGCACCTGTAACCAGGTTTTCACTGCCCGGACGATGATTTCCTGCTCGTTTGCGTGATGTTCTGGGAGTTGCAGCAGAGTGGCAATGGTTGTAAATGCAGAAGCTTTAGTTTCTGCATTCTCCGCCTGCGCCCATAAGACAGTTTGATAGTCCTGGCGATGCTGGTAGGCATACTCGACTGCCAACTGGGTTTTACCAATCCCGCCCGGTCCGCTCATCGCCAGGGGTTGAGAGAGAGCCTGAGCTTGACCTGCCTGAAAACGCATATGAAGCTGTGCCAGAAGATCTTCACATCCAGTAAAAAAGGGATTACGTGCATAGGGAACGTGCCAAATAGTCGGGAGCGCAAGAGACATTTGAGTATCCTGCGAATGTGGAACACGGATCTGTTTAGTCGAGCCAGATAGCAGCGCGGGACTCGCGCTCAAGAATGGCCAAAGCTTCTCAGGATCGATCTGGAGCAGTACTCCCAACTTCGCGCGATAAGCGGGCTGAGGAATCGTACTTCCAGCTTCCCAACGCGCAACGGTTTTCGTTGCAACTCCCATTTTCTCAGCCAGGTCGGCCTGGGTCCACCCCTTGCGAATGCGTGCCTGAATGAGCACGTGCATTTTCTGCTCGTTCATCATAGTGAAAG
>DAOTTJ010000036.1:0-8386 GCA_034437695.1 Ktedonobacteraceae bacterium | reverse complement strand
CAATAGGGCTTTTGGCTTTCTCCAGGGCTGTTGCAACGTCGCCCTGCCGCCTGCGGCGGCGGGCAAAAGAGGAAAAAGAGGTTTTTCGGGGACACCTCTTCTCTGTCCCCCAGACAGGGTGCCGGCAGGGAGCGCTGCGCTCCCTACACCCTCGCCTTGCCGTTTTATTCCCGACTTTGCAACAGCCCTATGTTGAGCATGAAATAGCCCTGCGGCTTTTTATCTGCGAGCCAGTGTCTATGCTTGCCAGACTGCCCGTATGGGGGATGTATGTTACCCTCTGAGCGGATAAATCGATGTAGTAAGGTGAAGTTCCTGAATGAAGAAAGAGTGGAAGCTTCTCTTAAAATATCCAGTTTTATATATATAAATCGGAGGCTACCAATGAAACCTCGCTCCGTTGGGCGGAGACGTATATCTGAGCCATGCTTTTTATGCTTACTCCTGGTGGTGGTTCTGCTCAGTGGTTGCGGGGGAAATACACAGTTGCAGCAGCAGGCCGGCCAGAATAAACAGAAGCTTGACCATGAGCTGGCGACTGCCAGGGGGATTGGTATTCCAGATAGTCAGTTGCAGCTAGTGATTCAGCAGGAGCAGCAGCTTGATGGGACACATTCGCCGTTGGGGGTATTTAGTGATCAAGCGGTGGATGGTTACTATACTAGTCTGGCGCTACGGTATGAGCAATTGGATGCGCAGGTGACCGGCATGACGACTCAGTTGACGCAGCAGTACGACTATCAGGCTGCGCAGGATTTGCAGACATTGTCGAATGTGCTGGCTGAACGTCAGGGTGAGCATATGGCGATGACTGGTGCTTTTGCCAGCGACCTGACCAGTTACCAGCAGGAATTGAACAAAGCCCAGTCGCCCAGAGACTATTTACAGATTACCGCGTCGGCCGAGAGCGTGACGCAGGCCTTGCACCTGATGGGTCCGGCGTACGATGCCTTGACCTCTTTCCAGAGAGTCATTAAGCAGCTTCAGCTCTCGCATATCGATGTAACTGTCTTTAATCAGCAGTCTCAGGCTGACCAGCAAAGTTTCCAGCAGGCGACGAAGTCGAGCGATTTTTCGCAGTTAACAACGCTGATTGGCTCGCAGTTAAATCAGACGACAACTATCTCTACGGTAGCGCTTCCCTATGTCGGTCAAGTCAAATTAAACCAGTTTAGCGCAGATATTCAGTTGATCAAGCAGTTTGACGCGTCCGAGGCGGGCAAGTACGAGCAGCGTTTGCAGGCCGATCAGCAGGCTTTCAAGAACGCCCACTCGGTCGGCGATTTTCTGGCTGTCTCGGCGCAGATCGACGCAGATGTCGCCGCTATCCAGCTTCCCCTGACGGTGGCCAATGCTGGCTATCTCCTCCATCAGTTTCACCAGGAGGTCGCTACATGGGGAAATGCGCATATGTATCATGATACATTTAATGGGCAGTCCTATATGCTGGACTATGAATATGATCTTCAGGGCATCGGCTCGGATGCCGACTACGCTGTACAGTCGGCTCAGACGTTGGACGACTATCAGGCTGCGATTGACCTGATCAACAACAATCTGCTGGAACTGCACATGATGGAGCAGGACTCCAGCGATACCACGCCTTACAATCAGCCGCACACAGAAGATTTCACCTTGATGAACCACTTTGGGATCAGCCATGCGGGCGAAGTGCTGGTAGTGTCGCTGGTCGAGCAGACTCTGCGCTACTATCAAAATGGTCAGCTTGTGCGTTCGTTTCATATCACCTCTGGTCAATACGACAAGCCTTCGCTGCCCGGCTACTGGCAGATCTTTGCCCGCGAGTCACCCACGGTCTTCAAGTCAAGCGAACCCAAGGGCTCGGCTTTCTGGTATCCTGAGACCAAGATTAACTTTGCGATGGAATACCATTCTGATGGGTACTTTTTCCACGATAGCTGGTGGCGGGCGGACTACGGAGTTGGCACTAACTTCCCGCACTACGATTCGAGTGGCGACGAATCGTTCTCTGGCAACGGTAGTCATGGATGTATTAATATGGCTGAGAGTGATATTGCCTGGTTATATCCCAATAGTGAGTATAATGCTCAGGTGCTACTCTACTAGAAGGTTGCAGGGTTTTCTTCGTAGTCGGGTAACATCGCTCCGTTCCAAAGAATAAAAAGTGCAGCCAGGCGTTTTTCAGGCGCACGCGTCTGAAAAACGCTTGGCTGCACTTGAAACTTTTGCAAGAAAATCCCCTCTTTTCATTGGGGCGGCGTTCTGCTAGAATCGGGCGAGGTACCACGTGCGTGTTTTCATGAGCATGTGCATGCTACAATTAACATTGAGTATAAAATTTGCCATTTTGCGTGTGACGTGGGAACGTTTCTCAGATGAATCTCAAAGATGGCCCTGCTCGCACTTGTTTTGTCTAAGAAATAATTTCTGGACATCCGAAAACCGGAGGTTTTTTTATGGCCACTCTCCTCTTCTGGGTTATTGCCGTCATCCTGGTGACGTCGGCCCTGATGGTTGTAGGTGCGCGTAAGATTGTACATAGCGCTCTGGCGCTGGTCGTCGTGTTTGCGATGGCGGCTGGCGTGTATCTGTTGCTCAATGTCGAGTTCATTGCGATTGTACAGTTTCTGATCTATGCTGGCGCAGTAACTATTCTCATTTTGTTTGCCTTGATGTTGACGCGTGTATCGGATCAGGAGCAGGTGAGCAACCCCAATAGCAAGACGTGGTGGGTGGCGCTCATTCTGAGCGCCCTGGTTGGTGCGGGCGTAATCTTTGCCAGCACCTTTACCCATTCGACTGATCTACAGATTGGCAATGCTGCGGCAGGGTATGGAGCGGGTGGTGCTTGTGCGCTGCCTCCCGACAATGTCGCTTATATCGGCCAGTTATTGTATAGTCCGACCTGTTATAGCTATGTGCTGCCCTTTGAGATCGCTTCTCTGGTCTTGCTCGTGGCTATTGTGGGTGCGATCGTCATTGGTAGGGAGGATTAACTGTTTATGCTTTCGTTGCATCCTACACTCTATCATTTTCTGGTGCTGGGCGCTGTACTCTTCTGTATTGGTCTCTACGGTGCTCTGGCCAAGCGTAACGCCATCGCGATCTTGATGGGGATTGAAATTATGCTCAATGCCGTCAATATTACGCTGGTAGCTTTTTCGTTTTATAACAAGGTGAAACCGTATTCGACGTATCTGACCGGACAGGTCTTCGCCATCTTCATCATTACGGTTGCTGCGGCTGAAGCAGCGGTTGCACTCGCCATTATCATTTCGATCTATCGCAAGCGCAGTACGGTCGATGTTGGCGAAATTAATCTTATGAAGTGGTGAACATATTATGGTATATCAGTATTCGTGGCTGATTCTCTTCGCCCCGTTGCTGTCGTTCCTGGTGATTATTTTCGGTACACGTATGTGGGACCTGGCGAGTCGTCCGCGCGTGGCCGTGGCACCTGGCGGGGAGCACGGTCATGGCGATGGGGATGCTCACGCTGTGCACGGTGAGGGCGAGCATGTGCACGGTGATGATGAGCATAGTACGCAAGAGCACAGCGATGACGATGATCCAAAGGTGCCGTCTCTTTCGCCTGGAGCGCGGTTCAGCGCCTATGTTGGCATCTTGATTATGGCTGCGGCCTGCATTTTTTCCTGGTATCTTTTGCTCAACTCGGTCTTCAACGCGAATGCACTTTCGTCGGTGGGAGTTGACCTGAATCTCCATTGGAACTGGGGGGATGCGTCTTTCCTGGCTCCTTACGATATTCGTTTCCACGTCGATCACCTGGCGCTGGTTATGCTGGTGGTGGTGACGAGCATCTCGCTGCTGGTGCAGATCTATTCGCAGGGGTATATGGAGAATTCGGCGGGCTATGCGCGTTTCTTCTCGTATCTCTCGCTTTTCACTTTTTCGATGCTGGTGATTGTCTTTGCTGCCAATTTTCTGGTGATCTTTATAGGCTGGGAACTGGTCGGTTTGAGTTCGTACCTGTTGATTGGTTTCTGGATCAACAAGAGAGCCAAGCCAGCCGAGGACCGACCTGAACCAGCGACTGCGGCTATGCAGGCTTTTGTGGTCAATCGCATTGGTGATGTGGGCTTTATCATCGGTATCATGATCCTGTTCTGGAAGACTGGCACCTATAGCTTTGCGGCGTTGGCCGATCCAAACAGCGCACAGGGCGTAGCTCACGCCTTTGCGGGCGACAGCACGCTGTTGACTATCGCGATGGTCCTGGTCTTCTGTGGAGCGATTGGCAAGTCGGCACAGATCCCCTTACAGATCTGGCTGCCCAACGCAATGGAGGGTCCGACCCCTGTGAGCGCCCTGATTCACGCGGCTACGATGGTTGCTGCGGGCGTCTACATGATAGCGCGTACCTTCCCCATCTTCGCTGCATCGGGAGCGACCGCCTTTGAGGTCGTGGCGTGGATTGGCACCGTAACGGCGCTCTATGCCGCCCTGACCGCCCTGACGCAGACCGACTTTAAGCGCGTGCTTGCTTACTCGACGGTCAGTCAACTGGGGTATATGTTTGTTGGTCTCGGCGTCTCGGGAGCGCACGATCCGAGCAGGTATGGTGTGGGTCCGGGTATGTTCCATCTCTTTACCCATGCCTTCTTCAAGGCCCTGCTCTTCCTGGCTGCTGGCAGCGTGATCCACAATCTTCACCACGCGACCCATGAGGAGGTGCAGGATATGCGCAAGATGGGTGGACTGGCGAAGTATATGCCGATCACGGCCTTTACCTATCTGGTTGCCGCCTTTACTATCTCTGGCTTCCCCTTCCTGTCGGGCTTCTATAGTAAAGATACTATCATCGGTCTGGCCTTTACCAACGGTGCGTATATTCCCAGCTTCTATGCGATCTGGGCGTTGACGCTTCTAACTGCGGGTCTGGCCGCCTTCTACATGTTCCGCGCCTATATCGTGGCCTTTGGGGGCAAGGATGGCAGGTTCCTGGGCATGTGGGGCGGCACCTATCGCGGCGTTGGGACGCCGCGTGAGGCTCCGCTGACTATCACTATCCCGCTGATTCTGCTGGCGATTGCTGCGGTTGTCGCGGGCTACTGGTTTGGACTCTTTGCCTATCTGACTCCTAACGCGGAAAACATCCAGTTTGGCGAGCTTATCGCCGACCCGCTGACGTGGCTTGGCGTCGCAGTCGCGCTGGTCGGCATTCTCTGGGCCTGGGTGCTCTACACGCGTGTCGGTATGGAGCGCGTGCATCGGGTGGTTGAGGATAATGCTGCTCTGCGTTTTCTTCACCGTTTGACCTTGCATAAGTTTTACCTCGATGATTTCTATTACTGGTTGACCAGGTATGTCTTCCTGGGTCTTGCGCATGTTGCTGCGGCCTTTGATATGTATATCGTCGACGGTATTGTCAATGGCATCGCGGCCCTGGTAACTGACCTGGGTAAAGGGTTACGCCGCACCGAGGATGGGAAAGTTCAGGACTACATGTATGGCTTCTTTGGCGGCATTGCTGTCCTGGCTGTCGTTGTCTTTGTACTGTTTGCCTTCGCGCAGGGAGGAGTGACGCTGTGGTAGCTATTTTCTCAAGTCCACTGACCTGGCTGTTTATCCTGCCGGTCGTCGGGGCGGTCATCGCGCTCTGCCTGCCTGAGCGAGCAGCTCGCTGGGTGGCTCTGCTCTTCGCTGCTGCGACCTTCGCGGTGACCCTGGGGATCTTTTTCACGATTCTGGCCGCAGGCAATGGCTTTGGCGATCTCACCCATTTGCCAATGAGCGTCGATGTCCACTGGATTCAGTTTACTGCCAATGGTTTGCAGTTTAATGTCGACTATCGCCTGGGCGTCGATGGTCTGAGCATTCCGATGGTTGTGCTCAATGGACTGCTGACCATGCTGGCGGTGATTAGCGGCTGGAAGAAGCCGCGCATTAAAGAGTATCTGGCCCTGCTGCTCTTGCTGGAGGCGGGCGTGATGGGCGTCTTTATGGCGCTGGACCTCTTTCTCTTCTTCTTCTTCTGGGAGGTTGAGCTGGCTCCGATGTTCCTCTTGATAGGCATCTGGGGCAGTGAGACAGAGAAGCATCATATGCCGGGTCGCATCTATTCAGCCTGGAAGTTTCTGATCTATACCTTTCTGGGCAGTATCTTTATGCTGGCTGGCATCCTGCTGGTGTACTTTAAAGCGGGTGGTACTAACGCTGACATGGCATACCTGTCGCAGCATCTGGTCGGTGGCTCCGTGAGCTTCCTGGGCATTACTGCCGGGGCGCAGCTAGTGATCTTCCTGCTGATCTTTACAGCTTTTGCGGTTAAGATCCCGATGTTCCCACTGCATACCTGGTTGCCGGACGCGCACACCGATGCGCCGACCGAGGTCAGCGTCCTGCTGGCTGGAGTACTGCTCAAGATGGGGGCCTATGGTTTGATCCGTGTCTGTCTGGCGGTTGCGCCGGCTGGTGCGCAGGCCTTTGCGCCGTGGCTAGCTATCTTTGCAGTGATCAATATCATCTATGGTGCGGCCATCTGCCTGGTGCAGAAGGATATGAAGAGACTTATCGCCTATTCGAGCGTCAGCCATATGGGGATCATCTTGCTGGGAGTGGCGGCGGCGGTTGGAACCGGGAGTATCGCCTTTCGCGAGGCGGCCATGATGGGTGCAATCGTGCAGATG
Organism: Ktedonobacteraceae bacterium; assembly: GCA_034437695.1. Lineage (GTDB taxonomy): Bacteria > Chloroflexota > Ktedonobacteria > Ktedonobacterales > Ktedonobacteraceae > Paraktedonobacter. The sequence goes on along the minus strand of DAOTTJ010000036.1, from coordinate 1,754 downwards.
TTCAGTCATGGCATTATTACCGGTATGCTTTTCTTCTGCGTCGGTGTGATCTACGACCATGCGCATACGCGCGAGATCGCGGTCTTTGGGGGAGTTGCCAAACGTATGCCGCTACTGGCCACCCTCTTCACCTTTGCTGGACTGGCCTCGCTTGGTCTGCCGGGCCTGGCTGGTTTTGTGGCCGAGTACATGACCTTCACCAGTAGCTATGCATCGTGGCCGACGGTGACCGTTGTGTGCGTCTTTACTATGATTTTGACTGCGGCCTATCTGCTCTGGATGCTCAAGCGTGTGTTTTATGGACCATTTAATACGAAGTGGGACTGGTTGCCCGACGCCAATGTGCGCGAGACGATCCCGCTTTTTGTCCTGGCCGCGTTGATCATTGTTGTGGGTATCTATCCCGCAGTGCTGATTAACGTGATTACCCCGACGATGCAGGCGCTGATGCACAGCTTCGGCGTGGCGATCAAATAGAGGAGTCGTAGTATGCATAGTTTTCAGGTTGGTGATCTCTATCTGCTTGCACCTGAGATCAGCCTGGCTCTGCTGGCCCTGGTCGTCATGGCGGTAGATCTGTTTGTCCGGCGTCGGTTTGTGACCGTCGCCGTTGCACTGGTCGGACTGGTGGTCCCGCTGGCCTTTATCCTGGCGCAGCAGTTTTCAAGCCAGTTTGATAAGCCACAGACGGTGTTTTCGGGGATGTTTATCGTCGATCGTTACGCGCTCTTCTTCGATATCATCTTTTTGATCATCGTTGCTGTGCTGATCCTGTCCTCATACAGCTATATCGAGAAATACGTGAGGGCGGAGGGTGAGTTTTATACGCTCATGCTTTTCTCGGTGACGGGCATGATGTTTATGGCGAGCACAAACGAGCTGATCACCATTTATATCTCGCTCGAACTCACCAGCATCCCGCTCTACGTGATGGCGGGTCTGCTGCGCTCCGACGAGCATTCGGCTGAGGCTGCGGTGAAATATGTGCTGCTGGGCGCAATGTCCTCGGCTATCTTGCTCTACGGCTTTGCCCTGCTCTACGGTTTAACTGGCACGACCGACCTGGCGGGCATTGCCGGCTCGATTGGCAAGGGCGTCCTGGACGGCAATATTATGGTGCTGGTCGCGGGCGGTCTGGTGCTTGCGGGCTTTGGTTTTAAGATCTCGGCGGTCCCCTTTCATATGTGGGCACCCGATATCTACCAGGGAGCGCCAACGCCTGCTACGGCCTTCTTCTCGGTTGGTTCAAAGGCGGCTGGCTTTGCCGCGTTGATCCGTGTGTTTATGAACGGTGGACTTTTCCAGGCCAACCTTCACGCGATGGTCGCGATCATGGCCGTAGTGGCGGTGCTGACTCTCGTGCTGGGCAATGTGGTGGCTGCGGTGCAGAGCAACGTCAAGCGCATGATGGCCTACTCCAGTATCGCGCAGGCGGGCTATATCCTGGTCGGGTTTATCGCGAGTTTTGCCGGTAAGAACAGCAGCGGCAACTCGGCGGTGCTCTTCTTTATCTTGATCTACGTCGTGACCAACCTGGGAGCCTTTACCGGCATCATCGCGCTGGCCAACGCCACGGGCGGCGAGCGCATCGAGGACTTCAGAGGTCTGGCCCGGCGAGCGCCGGTTTTAAGCGCTGGCACCGCGCTCTGTCTGCTCTCGCTGGCGGGTATTCCGCCGATGGCGGGGTTTGTGAGTAAGATCTTTATCTTTACCGCAGCCTGGGGCGAGGGACTGGGCTGGCTGGTGATAGTTGC
>DAOTTJ010000035.1:0-22565 GCA_034437695.1 Ktedonobacteraceae bacterium | reverse complement strand
GTGCAGGGTGGAGGCGGTGTTGGGATGGAGAGGACCGGAGGAGTGTTCATAGATGTGCAAAGCGCGGAGGAAGAGGGGTTCGGCTTGGTCGTATAGGCGCTGGTTGAGGTAGAGGCGAGCGAGTTCGTGCAGGGTAGAGGCGGTGTAGGGATGGAGAGGACCGAAGGAGTGTTCGCTAATATGCAAAGCTCGTAGATAGAGAGGCTCAGCCTGTTCGTACTGCGCACGTTCCTGGAGATAGTTTCCTGCTCTATGGAGCAGCGAGGCTCCAGCTGTGAGCATAAGATCCTGTTGAACGATCCAGGTGGCACAGATAAAAACCTGGGGCAGATAATGGGCGCATTGTTCCCAGGTGCCGAATTTTCCTGAAGGAAAGAGCGCATTTACTGCGCTAATCACGCGGACCATCCAGTTCTCCTGCGTGTGCTTGTCCAGCGTATCGCGGATTACGGCCTGGACAAGGCGGTGGACGCGTATGGTTCTGTCTGCGGGATTGCGCTGGAGGAGCGAATAGGTGCGGAGAAGGGCAATCGCTTCGTAGAGTTCCCCTTCGCTTTGCGTCTGCAAGCTTTCCAGGAGGAGTTCTTCGGGGATGGCGTCGGGAGCCAAAAACGCACAGACGCGCAATACGTCGACTGCGCAAGGATTGGCCTGCTCGATCTTGTCAAACGCTAGCGACCAGGTGGTGGCGACGGGAGCCGGATGCTCGTCGAGCGAAGCGCCGCGCCGGGCGAGCAGTCGTGCCTGCTCAGTTTGATACAGACGTTGATAGTCGGCGAGGCTGCATCCGATCTCGTCGATATAGGCTCCAGCCTGGTCGAGAGCCAGCGGCAGGCCGCCCAGTTGTTCGGTCAGGGTCAGGGCCAGCGTCTGTTCGGAGGCCGGCGCGTCCTGCCACGGCGCGTCCTCGGCGATGACCTGCGCCCGGCGCAGCAAGAGCAGCGCACCAGCTTGGGGCGCGAGGGTATCGACTTCCAGGCGTTGGGCAAGTTTGCCCGGCGTCTGCGCACGCGTTGTCAGCAGCAGGTGACCAGAGAACACCGTCGGCAGGAAGGGATGGACAAGAGACAGATCGTCGGCATTATCCAGGATGAGCAGCCAGTCCAGGTGAGTGCTGAGCCAATCTTTGACCGCCCGCACGACGATTGTCTGGGTATCGTCGTCTTTCAATGGCAGGTTTAAAAGGCTGGCCAGTTCGAGGTACGAGCCATTGAGTGCCTCGATGGTGTCGGCGCGTACCCAGAGGACCGCCTGATATTCCTGGCGGAAGCGGTAGGCGTATTCGAGCGCAAGTTGTGTCTTGCCAACTCCACCCAGACCGCTGATCGCCTGAGACTGACCGAGCGCCGCCGCCCGCGTGGTGCTTAGTTGGGTGCGAAGCTGCACTAATAGCTCGTCGCGACCCGTAAAGAAGGGGTTGCGAGCAATGGGGATATTCCATAGCGGAGCAGAAGGAGGCTCGGCGGTGGGAACGGTGAAGGTTGCGAGGAGCTGAAAGGCGAAGGCCGCAGCATGACGAGCGGCGATAGTTTGCCAGCCAGCCGCCTCGGTCTCGGCCTTGTCGTCAAGCGTATCGGCTATGCCGCGAATGACCAGACCGTGCATTGCGTGGTGGGCGTGGATGGCTTGCAGAAAGCCATGTCCTTCCATCTCAACCGCCAGTGCATCCTCGTAGGTTGTCGCAAGCAATTGACAGACCCGCGAGTTGCGCGAGACTACCACCTGCTCACCAGCCGCCAGCGCTCCCACATACGCACGCGGCGCAGGGATGGGAATACCACCGGAGACACGGGCCAGCCAGTTTCCTGCGTGGAGCGCCCGTTGTTCTAGCGCGTGGCTGGCTCGCCAGACCTCGGGGCGGGCCGCGAAGTTCTCGCCGCCTTTGCCCGATTCATAGGCGTAGACTTTGGTCGCCGCCACCACATCGCCCAGTTGCACGTCTTTCAGACCACCAGCAATACCCACAAAGAGCGAGAGACGGGGGCGAAGATACTCGATGGCTCGCTCCGTTTCGGCAGCGGCTCGCACTCCACCCATGCCGATCTGCGCGACCGCAACGTGTAAAGGACCCGCATTGCTAACCATGCGCCCGACCTCATAGATGGTCCCCTGAGGATGCACCACCTCCTGAAGGTCCTCAAGGTGCGCGACCACAGCGGCCCGCTCGACAGGGAGCGCCGTCAGAATAATCACCTCGCATGCAAGGGGAGCGTGTTTCATGCCTGCCTCTCAGAATATGTCAGTTTCAACTTTCAGTAGTATAAGCGATTGATGATACAAAAACAAGCCCGCTGGATCGGCTTGACAAGCATGTCGTGTGACAAGTATACTTTTGGCGAAACGAGATGTGGGAATTATCAAGCAAAGCCAGCAAGGAGGTACAGCCCTTCTCTCACAATTGAGTGCTCTCGATTATCGCCCTTCTCTGCGAGCGTGTGTTAAACCGACATATGCTTGATAAAAAGGATTTTGGCGCAGAAGACCGTTCTTGCCAAATGCGTGCGGAAGGTACGCTGGACGGTTGATCTGTTTTCAGGGAGGAAAGAAAAGACATGATGTCTTCGTCAGGCGGTTTGCAGCAGAAACCGCAGCACTTTCTACGTCTACTCAGGACCCTGGGACTCCTCGCAGTCCTGGTGGCATCGCTGGTCGTTTCGCTGGTTGCTGTGCGCAGCGCGACCTTTGCCGCCAGTGGTCTGGTTTTGGAATACGCCGATGGCGCGACCAGCGCCACCTCAAACACCCCCAGTCCCCACTTTGAAATTCTCAACAACACCAGCGCAAGTGTCGCGCTGAGCAACCTGACCATACGCTACTGGTTCACCGAAGAGGGTACGCTCGCCGAGCAGTCGTGGTGTGACTACGCCGTGGCGGGATGCAGCAACGTCGTCGGTTCATTTGTTACGCTGAACAGTCCAACCGCAACGGCCAACACCTACTTCCAGGTTGGCTTTACCAGTGCGGCTGGCAGCATCGCCATCGGTGCCAATAGCGGCGACATCCAGGAGCGCTTTAACAAGAGCGACTGGAGCAACTATAACCAGGCGAACGACTACTCGTGGAGTCAGACGCAGACCAGCTACGCCGCGTGGAGCAAGGTCACGCTCTACCTCAGTGGTCAGTTGGTGTGGGGAACCGAGCCGAGCGGCGCTACTGCGCCGACGCCAACCCCGACCTCTATACCGACGCAAGTACCGACCGCGACCCCGGTGGGTACAGGCACGCCGGTCTCTGGTGGTTCTGGTGGATGGACGACCAGCGGCACAAAGATCCTGGCTCCCAGCGGTGCGCAGTATATCATCAGCGGCATCAACTGGTACGGCTTTGAGACGCCTGACATGGTCGCGCACGGTCTGTGGTCATTAGATATCCCGACCGTCCTGAACATGGTCAAGTCCTACGGCTATAACACCCTGCGCCTGCCGTATTCCGACCAGATGTGGGAATCCAATCCAGTGCCACAAAACGACGTTGGCTGTACGTCCTGTGCCGGTCTGCACGCCCGCGACGTACTGGCGAAGATCGTCAACTACGCCGGATCGATCGGTCTACACGTGATTCTTGACGATCATCGCTCGGAAGCCGGCGAATCCGCCGAGCAGAATGGTCTGTGGTATACCTCGGCCTATCCCGAGAGTAGCTGGATTAGCGACTGGGTGAGCGTTCAGCGCTGGGTACACGGTCAGGCGCAGACGCTCGGTTCGAGCGACACCGTCGCGGTCAACTACCTGGCCTCCGATGGCCTGCCGACCGTGCTCGGATATGATCTGCGCAACGAGCCACACGTGCAGGGGACGTACGTCAACGAATACACCACCGGCTCCTCATGGGGTTCGGGCGACGGCATCAACCCCACGACCAACCCCAACCCTAACCCCTTCGCGCCCGCGTGCGTCAGCACATCGAGTTGCTTTGACTGGCGGCTGGCCGCCGAACGAGCCGGGGACACGATCCTGGGCGACGCGCACAGTCATAGTTGGAGCAATCCCTTGCTCTTTGTCGAAGGAGTTTCGGCCTATCCCGCCGTCGGTGGGACGCAGGCAGCCGGACCCTACAACGGCACCTGGTGGGGTGGTGATCTTCAGGGAGTAAATGGCAACAGCAGTAACGCGGGAGCGCCGATAGTCTTTAATGCGGGCGGGAGCGCCAGCAGTCTGGGAGCAGCAGTCAACAACCAGATAGTCTACTCGGCGCACGAATATGGACCAACCCTCTTTCAACAGAGCTGGTTTAACAGCAGCACATGCTATAAGAGCGGGTGCTCCAGTTCGAGCCTGGTGAGCGTCTGGAACAGCAACTGGGCCTACCTCGCCACCCCGGCGGGCATCGCTCCGAGTTGGCCTGGACATAGTAGCTATCCCTGGAGCAACACCGGGGCGGCTGCCTATACCACTGCGCCAGTCTGGCTCGGCGAATTTGGCACCGGCAACGGCACAAGCGACCTCGCTTCCAGTGGGGCAGGTTCGCAGGGACAGTGGTTTACCGACCTCGTCAATTTTATCAAGAGCAGCTACGGAGGTGGCGGCTCGGGCATCGCTGTCAGCAACCTCGACTGGACCTACTGGGCGCTCAACGGCGAAGATAGTTTTGCGCTCTTAAACGGCTCGTACAGCGGTCTGGCCAACCCGACCAAAGAGTACAGCTACCTGTGCTTTATGGAGACAGGTCCACTCGCCGTCCCAACGGGCAGCGGAAGCGGTCAGTGCGGCTCCACGGGCGCACTCCCGGCTCCCATGTAAAAGTGAGTCGTGCGCGGATATCCGCCTGAATACTCGCGTAAAACAGAGGCCGGGGCAGATACCATACTGTGTATCTGCCCCGGCCTCTATTTATGCACCCTGAAACCAGGAGATTATGCCCGTGTGCGACCAGCGAAGAAGAGGTTATAAAGCAAGACAATCACGGCGATAACCAGGAGGATATGGATCAAACCACCCCCGATATGAACGACGAGAAAGCCGACTACCCAGAGAATGATAAGAATAACAAAAACTGTCCAAAGAAGGCCACCAATCATGGCTGTGTTCCTTTCTGCTTTGCATGATAAAAGTGCGACCTGGCGATCAGGCGGCACCGTTTAAGATAAAGACTGACATAGGTCAGGGATGGGATAGGTAGTATGTGCGCTCTGGGAGAGATCGGGTCAGGATCTTGCTCCGTAAGCACGACACCTATAGCACGTGCGACTCCCCTTAAAAGTTTTGGCCCCACTCTTCGCGACTCTGCCAGACTATGGAATGCTCGATGTCCCCCTGAACACAGGATCGAGTTACGAGCGTGGGACCGCGGTCCCACGCTCGTAACTCGATCCTAAACCCCTGGGGTGGAGGTCGCAAGCCTCTGGTTTGCAGAGAATGAAAGAGTTCTGTAGTGTGAAACACGAGGCTTGACATTTACCACAAATGTCGATATCATGTTTTTTAGTAAAAAACTTTCTCGCGCCCCAATTTACTCGGATGTACAAAAGAAGCAGGAGACGACTTGATGGCTCAAGACGATGGATATAGGGCATATTTGCGTACTGCACACCAATTTCTGGCGCTTGGGCAGGTCAGGGAGGCGGAGCGCGTTATTCTTCAAGTGGCGGACCAGATACCTATGCAGGATGAGGAGTTGTGCTATCTGCGGGCCTGGTGTGCCAGCCAGCAGAACAACTGGGAAGAGGTAGCGCAGTATATTCACGGATTCTCTGCGAGCGATGAAGAGAGGACGTGGTTGGCTGAAGGCTCGTTGAGGCGGAGGCGACCGGTTTTTCTGCTCAATATGGGTCAGAGTGCGAGTACGCTGGGGTATGTGCGCGAGTCGCTTGGACATTATCAGCATGGTCTGCATCTGTTGGATGAGCGGCGGATGAATATACCCGAGGTGCGAACCCGGCTACACGTTTTGCAGGGTGACATCTTTTTACAGATTGGACCGCCCTCGGAAGCTCTAGACCAGTACGAAGCCGCCTTGCAAGCCTGCGATGGGGACAGTCCGGCGCTCCTGGTCAGACTCTACAGCGGGTTGGCTGAAGCGCAGAGTCAGTGTGGGCAGAACGAGGAGGCGCTGGTTTCCGTTCAACAGGCCTGGGAGTTGCTTGAAGGAGACGCCGGGATTGCCGAATCGTCTAAAGAGCGTCTCTGTCTGCTGTTTGGCGCACTCTATCTCAAGTCTGGCGATCCCGCGCGAGCCTTGAGCTACGTAGAAGAGGCAGTTCGCCTGGCGGAGGACGCGCAGGATAGTCAGCGGCTCGCGGCTGCCTTGCTGATGCGGGCCGAGGCTCAATACGCGCAGCATATGTGTGCCGAGGCGCGTTGTTCGTGCGAAACGGCCTTACGCCAGACGAGCAAGGGTCAAAGAATCTATGGACAACTGGCCTTGCTCTGCGGAAAAATCATCGAAGCCAACGGCTGCCAGACGCCCGATACATCGATAAATATCGATGAAGCCATGCACTGGTATGAAGAGGCGCAGACGACCTTTGCGGAGTTAGACGACGTAGCGGGTGTGGCGGCGGTCTCGATTGAGCAGGCTCGCCTGTTGGAGTCCAGAGGCAAGCCCGCGCAAGCATTAGAATTTTGGAAAAAGGCCTACCAGCGAGCCGGCACCTTGAAGCGCGAGTAGCCAGGGTGCTGAGTTGGTGTGACCCTGGTTACGCGACCTGGGGTCTTGGTGATCTCAGGGGTGGTATTCCAGGATATACAGGCCTGCATTATAGTCGGTGACGTAGAGCAGGCCCTGTGTATCGACAAACACATCGCACGATTGGATCACCTGGGCGCTGGCCGGGCGTGGATCGTACATCTTGCGTGGTGCAGGTGGGATAAAGTAAGCGACCTCTTCGGGGCGGAAGGCATCTTTGACATTGAAGACGCGCACACCCGCGTTCTGGTACGTAGCGAAGATCAGCTCAGAACTCTGGAAGCTGCCTGGACGATTCTCATGCAGATTGTGGGGTCCGGCGTGACCGCCTTTGGCACAATAGTCGGCCTCGGCGGGATTGGGAAAGGTCGAGATAGTCACCGGATTGGTTGGTTCGCGTATATCGACGACCCAGGTATACTTGACGCCATCGGCGCAGTTGGCGGCCACGCCTTCGTCGGCGACGATGGCCAGGTTGCGGTCGGGCAGTGGAAGGGCCGTGTGGGTACCGCCGCCAAAGGGCGGGTTCCAATTGCGGTGAGCGAGCAGAGTCGGTTGGGTGGGATCGTGGACATCGAGCACGGTCAGGCCGCCGTCGCGCCACGACGCATAGGCTCTATCGTTGGCGACGATCGCGTGGTGCAGGGCGTAGCGCCAGCCGCTCCATGTAGGAGTTTCGCCCCCGGCCGTCCACATGCCGGGTATCCACCAGCGTCCGACCACCTGCGGGTGGGTCGGATCAGCCATATCGATGACAATAAAGATATGGTCGCTATAGCCGGCCAGCGAGGCCGAGGCATAGGCGTAGCGTCCGCCGACATACCAGATGCGGTGAAGTCCGAACCCCTCGACGGGCATAAAGCCGATCTCGCGCGGATGAGCTGGTTGCGAGATATCAAAGACGCGCAGGCCTGCGGCAAAATCCAACTGCTGTTCCCCTAAGGTATCTGCGAAGGATTGAGTGTAGTACTCGGTTTTATCGATGCGAATCTTCGACGAATAGATATCGACTCCATTGATCACCAGTAAGAGGTTCTCGTGGGCCTGGAGGTGGATCGACCAGGTGTTGGGTGGCGCTGGAATGAAGTTGACCGGGTGCGGGTTACGCGGATCGGATACGTCCATGACGGTGAAGCCGCCGCTGAACATATGCCCGATGTAGGCATACCCGTTCTGTACCATGATCTGAACTCCATCACCGCGATCCCCCTGGTCCGAATAGCCGAGAAAGCTGATGTTCTTTTGTTGAAAATCTTGAGATGTCATGGAGCCTCGTTTTCAGGTTGTGGGTGTGTTTTATTCTTTTTGCTAGTATAGCACGTGCGTGTGTGCTGTCCCCCCCCCGCCTTTTTTCTACATAAGTCAAATCAAGCTGTGGGCGGTCGCCCACAGCTTGATTTGACTTATGTATTGATTGGGGTGGGGTTGATAAGAAAGAGTTGACAGGCCGGCCCTCTGGCGTCTATATTTGGAGGCAAGGCAGGACCAAGACCATAGCCTGAGGAGAAAACACATGAAATGGGTCTATACCTTTGAGGAAGGTAGCAAAGAAAAGCGCGATCTACTGGGTGGGAAGGGGGCAAACCTGGCTGAGATGACGAAGCATGGACTGCCTGTGCCGCCTGGTTTTATTATTACGACGCAGGCGTGTAATGAGTATCTGGCGAGGGGCGAAGTGTTGCCGGATGGTTTGTGGGAACAGGTGCAGGATGCGATTCACGCGCTGGAGGTGAAGGTTGGGCGGACATTTGCTGCGCCCGTGGCGTGGCCGTTGACCGTCTCTGTGCGTTCGGGTGCTGCCGTTTCGATGCCGGGTATGCTTGAGACTATTTTGAATATTGGCCTGACGCGAGAGACGACCAGTCGGCTGGCGGAGGTTGCGAGTCAGGCGGATTTTGCCCACAGTTCTTTTCAACGTCTGGTCTATCTACTGGGCAAGGTTGCGTATGGGACCACGCTCAGCCGGACGTGCGCCGAGACGCCTGTGCTGCTGGACGAGTTTGCCTCGCGTACGGGCAGGCCGTTTCCGCTCGATCCCTATGTGCAGTTGCGCGAGTCCATCGAGGCGGTTTTCCGCTCCTGGCAGTCGTCAAAGGCCAGGGAGTATCGCGAGACGTTTCACGTTGCGCACGATCTGGGGACTGCGGTTGTAGTGCAGACGATGGTTTTTGGCAACCGCGATGCCGAGTCGGGGACGGGTGTGGTTTTCTCGCGCGACCCCGCCAGCGGTGAGAAATATTTGTATGGCGAGTATCTGCCGCAGGCGCAGGGTGAAGATCTGGTCTCAGGCAGCAGTACGCCCTTAAAGATCGCGGCCCTGCACGAGACCATTCCAGAGATCTATACCCAGCTTGCCGAGATCTGCCAGCACTTAGAGCAGGTCTATCGCGACATGCAGGACGTAGAGTTTACCGTTGAGCAGGGCAAGCTGTGGATCTTGCAGACGCGTGCGGCCAGGCGTACGCCGGTCTCGACTATCAAGATCGCGGTAGATATGGCCAACGAGGGTCTATTGAGCAGAGGCGAGGCGCTCAACCGCGTCGAACCGGCATTGATCAGCCAGGTGCTCTCCTCGCGTCTGGAGGATGCCTCGGTCGAGAAAGCAGCGACCGAAGGGATCGCCTCCAGTCCGGGTGCGGCGGTTGGACGTGTGGCCTTGACACGGGCGCAGGTGACTCAGTTGGTGCAGGCCGACGAGCCGATTATTTTTGTGCGCGAAAGCATCAGTCCCGACGACGTGCCGGTCATGACCATGATTACGGGGATACTGACCCGTGAAGGCGGGGCCACCTCGCATGCAGCGGTCGTGGCGCGTGGACTTAACAAGCCGTGCGTGGTCGGCTGCGGCGATCTGCACATCGACCTTGAACAGAACCTGATCAGGATCAACGACACTGTCGTTCACCAGGGCGACTACATGGCCATCGACGGCACCACAGGCCTGGTCTTTGCCGAGAAAAAGCGGCTGCTCAAGTCCAACCTGCACAACTTTCCCGAACTGGAGACTCTACTGACCTGGGCCGACGCGGAGGTGCAGCAGAAGCCTGCGGTCTTTGTCAACGCCAACTCACCGGCTGAGATCGAGGCAGTGCTGGCCGCCTATGGCGAGGTCGCGGCGATTGGACTGTGCGAGACCGAATGGATGTTTTACGACACGCCCTTTCGTTCGCTCTTTGGCGCAGCCATCCTGACCGACTCGCGGCAGAAGCGCGAGGAGGCCCTGGCGCGTCTGCAAGAGCGGCAGGCCGAGGCCTTTGAAGCATTATTTACGCGGGCGGGTGGTCGACCCCTGTATGTGCGCTTGCTCTCTGCGCCGCTGGACAACTTTCTGCCGGTTCAGGAGTCGATAGTGACCGAACTGGCCGAGCTGCGCCAGCGCCAGGAGTGGAATCACGAGATCGGGCAGAAAGAGCGGCTTCTACAGGCGATTGCCGCACATCACCAGGTCAATCCACGCTTTGGACTGCGCGGAATGCGGCTGTTCATTGTGCGTCCCGAACTGCTCAGGATGCAGGCGGAGGCACTCTTCAGCGGAGCCAGCCGGGCATTTAAACAGACGCAGACACAGCCGGATATCAGAATCCTCCTGCCGCTGGTCAGCGCCGCAGGCGAGATCCCCCCGGTCGCTCTGACCATTCGCGAGGCCGCCAGGAGCGTTCAGGAGCGGCAGGGACTCACCCTGGCCCTGGCCTATAAACTGGGGGCCTTGATCGAGACGCCACGGGCCGCCCTGACCATCGAGGAGATTGTGCCGCTGGTGGATTTTGCCTGTATCGGGACCGATGGACTGACCGAGACAACGCTTGGCTATGCACGGGAAGAGAGCAATAGTTTTATCCCCGTCTATACATCTGAACAGATCCTTCCAGACCCCTTTGTCTGGTTTGACCAGGCCGGAGTTGGGGCATTAATTCGCCGTGCGGGACGGCAGAGCTACCAGTTTCGTCAGGCTCACCCAGAATTTAATATGGGGGTGGTTGGAGTACATGCCTGGCACGCAGGGGCGCTACACCTCTATCGGGAACTGGGTTTTAACTCAATCTCCGTCAACCCGGCCCACTGGTTGGCGGCCCGCCTGGCCGCCGCCCAGACCGGTCAGGATCACGTATAGAGCCAGCCGGGCGAAGCGATTGATTTATTGCATACACGCGAGAGAGGGAGCGAAAGAAAGATGGCTGAGGGACTTTCACTGTTCCGCGCAGATATGGACAAGATTATTCAGCGCACCGAGACCGACCATATCTCAAGCAAGGCGCAGCGCTATCTGCAAGCCTACGACGTAGGTTTGCCGCAGGATATTACTGTGCGCTGGTTTGCGCAAGACGACATCGCGGGCATGGAGGCGCGGGTAGTCGACCTGACCGGGCGCGGCCTGGAGGTCTGGGTCTCGCAGGGGTTGCCGTATAATCCCGAGATCGCGCACCAACTGACGAGTGTAGAGAAGAAAACCGATCTGCTCAAGGGATTGAGGTCGCTTGAGGACTTTCGCGTCCGCGCCTTGCCGCGTCTGGCTCTCTGGGACCGGGGTTCGTGGGTCAAAATGTTCTACGATACGCCCCATCGCGCACTGATCTCAGGCACAATCCGCTTTGACACCAGTCGCAGCGATTTTGTGCAGGGCGTCGACACGCGTACGATCCGCCTGGAAGCGGCGGCGGGCATCTCCGATGTGCGCGATCTAGACCGTCAGATGTCGGCGAAACAGGTAGTGGTAGTTCACGCCGATGGCGAGGTGGTCAAACAGATCAGCCAGGCCTTGACCGTCTTTGATTACCCGGTGATCGGCTTCACCGACGTGCCTCACGCGCTCCCCGCTATTCTAGAGATTGTCCACCGTTCGAAATCGCAGAATGACCCCAGGGCCAAGCCCAGCGAACCCAAAGTCGTGATAGTCGACTGCACCCGCGAGCGCGAACGCGGGCTGGCCCTGATCAACTCACTGCGCAACGACCGCGACGCCACCGTTATCCCGATCATCCCGATTGTCGAGGACGAGCAGCACTTTCCCGCCGAACTACACGCGATGGTCACTACCTTTACTACCTTTCCCATCTCGCACGAAGACCTGTGCCGCAACGTCTTTCTGACCGGCTTTCGCCTCGTGGGAGGTCCAACTGGCTTTCAGTTTCCGCGTCTGGGGCGCGAACTACAGTTTAGTCTCAACAGTCTGCTCAAAACCATCTTCGGACCCGGCTACGCCTACCTGCGGATGATGGTGCAGATCGCCAACGCGGAGCAGCGTCCGACGATTGCCTTTGAGTTTAAACTGGTTCCGACCGATCCCTACGACTTCTTTTTTCTCGACTACGAGTGGTCGGGGATCAAAAGTGCGCTTCACCGTTTTGATTGGGCTTATAATGTCGGAGAAGGGTAGTCGATGCCCTGGCGAACGTTGCTTACACACTTTGAGGTTGACATAAAATGCAGAGAAGAGCAATCCTTTTTGATGGTGACGATACCCTCTGGATGACCCAGCCTCTCTATAAGTCTGTGCTCGACGAGTCTTATGTAGTGTTGGAGCAGCAGGGGTTTGCGCCCGTGCTTGCGCACAGTCTGTTTAACGCGATCAACGCGCGTCTATTGGAGACGATCAAGCTGTCGGCTGAGCGGTTGGGGCAGGCGATGGTTGAGACATACGAGACGCTGTGTGTGCGTGGAGATTTGCCTGTGCGGCCTGGCGTAGGTGAGGCGTTGCGCGAGCTGGCTGGACAGGTTTTCTTGCGAGCGCCGCTTCCGCTGGTGGGCTTGCACGAGACGCTGACGCTGCTGGCGCAGGATTTTGACCTATTCTTCTACTCGGGAGGTGTAGTCGATACGCAGTGTGAGCGCCTGACGCGCCTGGACCTGCACAAGTACTTTGGTCAGCGGCTGTTTATCGTGACGCAGAAGGACGATGCCAGCCTGATGGCGATCCTGCGAGACTACGAATTGGACCCGGCGACCACCTGGATTGTCGGCAATAGTCCCAGATTCGAGATCAACCCTGGTCTGCGTCTGGGTTTGAACTGCATCTGGATGCACACCAGCTTCTGGACGCTCGACCTGGAGGATATCTCTGGTCAGACCTATGTGGCCTTTACGCTGCCCCAAGTGACAGAGATTATCGCCAGGGGCAGCGGTTTTGCGCAGGAGTACACGCCGCCGGCCGACGTAGCGCAGGAATTGCAGAGCGCACTGGCCGACCTCGCTGGGCGAAGTGAGGTCTGGCTCGTCGGCACAAGTCCGCGCCTGGATATCAACCCGGCCATGAACACAGGAGTCAGGCTGATCTGGATGCCGACGGCGCTGGGCTACGACGACCTGGAGCCGATGAACGGGCGTGTCTCCGTCGCGTTCTCGCGGGCGGGTGCAGAACAGATCATCGCCCGTGAGTCGGGAGGCAGCGTCGAGTCGGTAGGAGTCATCTGGCGCGTACGCGCGGCAGGCGGAGACCTCGTAGAGCGTCTGGTCATCGATTGAAGTGGACCGGCAACACAAGCAGGATATTTGTCCTGATTGGACAAAATCGGGGATGAATCATAGATTACTAGAAATGTTCCGATGGGATATACTTGAGAAAAATGCAGTAGACAGGAAAACGCTTCACATGGAATATCTGACACAACAATTTGGATTAACCGGGGTAACGGCGCTAGTGACCGGAGGTGGGGGAGTGCTTGGGAGTGCGCTGGCGTATGCACTGGCGCAGGCGGGCGCACGGGTAGTAATCATCAGCCTGCACGCGGAGTCGGCCAATAAGGTTGCGGAGACGATTCGGACGGCGGGTGGAGAGGCGCTCGGGCTGGCGTGCGATGTAACCGACAGGGCGGCGCTAGAGGTAGCGGAGCAGCGGGTGCGCGAAACCTTTGGTGCGCCCGATATACTGGTTAACGGAGCGGGTGGCAACCAGCCGGGTGCGACGACCGGGGTTGGGAAGACATTCTTTGACCTGGACGAGCAGGCGTTGGAGAGCGTCTACCGTCTGAACTTCGCCGGGACGTTATTGAGCTGTCAGGTGTTTGGACGTAGCATGGCTGAGCGTGGACAGGGTTGCATCGTCAACATCTCCTCGATGAGTGCGCTGCGTCCCTTGACCAACGTCGTCGCGTACGGAGGAGCTAAAGCGGCCGTGACAAACTTTACAAGCTGGCTGGCCGTTCACATGGCCCGCGAATACAGTCCGCGCATCCGTGTCAACGCGCTCGCGCCGGGCTTCTTCTTAACCGAGCAGAACCGTTTTCTGCTCACCAGCGCCGAAGACGGGAGCTTTACCGCGCGTGGTCTGGGCATACTAGCGCACACCCCGGCCGGGCGTCTGGGAGTGCCGGAGGACCTTGCGGGAACCTTATTGTGGTTGGTCAGTCCATCGGCCAGCTTTGTGACCGGGATAGTCGTGCCGGTCGATGGAGGTTTCGCGGCCTTCGGCGGAGTCTAGGCGGGCAGATGTGTCTTTGAGAAGATGAGGGAGAGGACTGGGGAGCGATCCTTCATCAGTTAATTGAGACCTGGAAAGCGTCTTTAGGGGTCGAATGGGGAGGAAAGTCCTGACTAGCGGGGAGAAACGCACACAGCGTGATAAAGTGTGCTATAATAAGAGACTGGAACAGCAGTCAAAAGTTATCCATTATTACCGGGCAACTACAGACAGGCCCGGTTTTCTTGTGTTTGTGGGAGTTATCACTAGAGCATATGCAGGTTTTAAACACAATGGCCCAGAACGAACATCTCACACGACGGGAAGATCTTCGCAATGTCGCTATTATCGCCCATGTTGACCACGGCAAAACGACCCTGGTTGACGGTTTACTGAAACAGAGTCACGTTTTTCGCGACAACCAGCAGGTTGGCGAATTGATCATGGACTCCAACGACCAGGAGCGCGAGCGTGGCATTACCATCCTGGCCAAGAACACGGCTATTATATACCACGGCACCAAGATCAACATCATCGATACTCCTGGACATGCAGACTTCGGTGGAGAGGTCGAGCGTGTCTTGAATATGGCTGACGGATGTATTCTGCTCATTGACGCAGCAGAAGGTCCGATGCCGCAGACGCGTTTTGTGCTCCAGAAGGCGTTGGAACTCCATTTAAAACCGATCGTCGTGATCAACAAGATCGATCGCCGCGATGCGCGGATCGATCAGGTCGTGGAGTGGACGCAAGACCTCTTTTTAGAGCTGGCGACAAGCGACGAGCAACTGGATTTCCCCGTGCTCTATGCCATCGGGCGTAACGGCGTGGCGATGTTTCATCCAGACGATGAACAGAAAGATCTGGGACCACTGTTTGAAACGATAGTTAACGTCGTGCCAGCTCCGCTGGTGGACCCTGACGCACCGCTTCAGATGTTGATCACCGCTCTTGACTACGACGACTACAAGGGGAAATACGCTGTCGGGCGTATTGTGCGTGGGCGGATGACGCCTGCGATGACGGTCGCGCAGATTTCGCGTACTGGCGAGATCTCGCGTCAGAAGCTCACCCTGGTCTTTTCGTATCGTGGTTTGCAGCGTTATGAAGTGCCTGAGGCGTTGGCTGGTGACATCGTCGCCGTGACGGGGATTGCCGGGGCCAATATTGGCGAGACGATCGCCGACTTTGAAACGCCCGAGGCCTTGCCCATCCTGGCGATCTCGGAGCCGACGCTAAAGATGACCTTTGGCGTCAATTCGAGTCCATTTGCTGGTCGTGAAAGCAAATATCCGACCTCGCGTCAGTTGCGTGCACGTCTCTATCGTGAGTTAGAGACCAACGTCAGCCTGCGCGTCGCGGATGGTGGTGCGCCCGACGAATTTATCGTCTCGGGTCGTGGCGAGTTGCACCTTTCGGTCTTAATCGAGACCATGCGCCGTGAAGGCTACGAATTCCAGGTCTCGCGTCCAGAAGTTATCACGCGTGAAGAGGAAAACGGTCACATCACCGAGCCGATCGAGCACCTCGTCATCGACACCCGCGACACCTATATCGGCGTCTTGACCGAGACCCTGGCCGCGCGTAAAGCGCAGCTAGCGAATATGACCAACGATGGCAATGGCAACGTGCGTCTGGAATATCATGTTCCTACGCGTGGTCTGATCGGCTTCCGCAACGCATTCTTGACCCTTACGCAGGGCAATGGTGCATTGAGCAGTCGGTTGATCGGATTTGAACCCTGGTTGGGCAAGATCGGCAGTACACGCATGGGAGCGCTGATCGCCTCCGAACAGGGAGTAGCCGTCACCTATGGTCTGAACAACGCGCAGCAGCGTGGAGATACCTTTATCGAGCCTGGCACCCCGGTCTACGAAGGCATGATCATCGGCTTGAACACACGCCCGATGGACATGCAGATCAACATATGTAAAGAGAAACAGAAGACCAACATTCGTTCATCGACTTCTGACATCTCTGTACGTCTGACGCCGCCGATCCTCTTGAGCCTTGAGCAATCGCTTGACTTTATCAACAACGACGAGCTTGTCGAGGTAACGCCGCAGAATATCCGTTTGCGCAAACGTTTCCTGACTCAGCAGGGTCGTTCGCGTAACCGTGATCAGGAATAGTCTTTGGTCAGAACAGCAAAGAGAGAGCAGTCCACGACCTTGTCGGGACTGCTCTCTCTCTTTAGAGAATAAAGAGAACAGATTTTAAGGAATAGCAGAGTCACCGTCTGGCAGGGTGAGTAGTGTTAGAGAGAGAACATAAAGAAAAACCGTCGTGTTACCAATAAGGAGGACGAGTTTTTAATGACTCAAGCACACGATCCCAATTTTCCGCAAGCGGCGAGTGGTTCGCTCTATCCAAAGAACTATGTAGTGGGGGTGATCGACGATCTTCAGGAGGCCCAGAAGGCTGAGCAAGGCTTTATAGCCGCAGGCTACGATGCCGAGACGATTCGTCTGATGGAGAGCAATGAAATGGTCCAAAAAGTTGAAGAACTAGATAATAAAAAGAACCCTTTTCAGCGCTTCTTTGCGAGCTTTCAATCGCAGACAGACGAGACCGGCGCTCACGTCTATCAACAGGAGGCGGAGAAGGGACGGCACATCCTGCATGTGCGGGCCAATTCCGAGGACCAGGTAGAGAAGATCGCCACCCTGATGACCCGCTACCACGCTCATACCATCAAATTCTTTGGGAGCTGGTCGGTCGCGGATATTCCGCAATCAGGGCAGATGGACCACTAAGGGTCCGGGCAGGCTTCGTGCTTACCTATAGAAATAAATGAATGATCGCCGAACGTTCGCTCTGTTTCTGATTTTTGGATACGAGCGCGAGAGCTGTGGCTCCGCGCTCGTTCTGCCTGAACCACGTTTTTGCAGAACCGCGCCAGGGAATCTCTGCCCAAGCCGTGGATAAATGAAGAGTAAGTTTGCCAGGTTCTGATCATTGTTCTCTGCAAGCAAGGACTTCTTTGAGTAAGCCAGCATTTGGGACGCGAGGAAGTAATTGTTGATACCAGTGAGAAGTACGGCCTTCTTTTCTGAGGATGACCCATTCTGCTCCCACCTCGGCACGTACCACGCTCGGCCACGCCAGTGGTTCTTCTTGCTGTTTGAAGCCATCCAGGCTGATACTAATCTCGCCAAAGAAGAGTTCTCCTCCTGAGTTATATTTGTTCAATGCTTCTGAGAGATGCCTCTCAATAAAGATATTTTCGATCATATCACAGATCGTCGCACACAAATGGCTCGATAAAGCTTGTCTCGACCTATGGGCTTTCTCAATCATATAGGTCACTCCGTCAGGCCCAATCAATCTCAGCACATCAATGTCTTTGAGATGCTCCATACCATCGTCACTACAGGAGAGACTTCCACGATATACTGTCTCTATCTGTTCCCAACGGAGTACCCTGATAGCAGGCCCATCTATTGAGACCAGGCCCTCGCGATAAATCACCATTTGATCGTGCCTGTGAGGTCTTTCTTTTCGGTACCGATAGAGGGTCCATACGACAAGAGACACCAACAAGACTCCGAGAAGGCTGAAATAGAAGAGAGAAAACCCGACAAGAAGCAGTGCGAGCGAGCCGAGAGCAATCATACCTTCAACCAACAGTCCCATCCCCAAAATCGTGAGCGCATAGGGTTCTTTGCTGGTATCAGAAACGGTTATGAGCGTATCCAGGTGATGAGCTTCTGCAAGGTGCAGAACTGCTACTGGGATGGTTTGCGCGGGCTGCATATTCTGCATCATCGACCTTCCCTTTCTTTCGGCCAATTCTTCAAAGAGACTGAGAAGATTCTTTCTTTTCTCGTGTAGAGGATAGCACCCTAAGAGAGGCGAGGCTATGCGTTTACTCACACTGTGGTTCGCTATAGCAGAAGTTCTGCGCCTGACCAGACAATAAAGAGAATCGATCTTCTACAAGAGAACTGATCTTATCTGATACGTCGCCCCCGGCTCATCTATATCACACCGCAGTCGACATCTCTTCCTCTATCCGATAGAGCGCGAGATGGTGATCGGCATCAATACAGAGCAAGAACAAGGTCTGTTCCTGGACAAACGCATCGATCTCTTCATGCCAGTTCAAGGCTCCAAAGCCGTTCTGTGGCTCCAGAAAATGGACGCCTGGCAACCAGTGTCTTGAAGCCATCCTATCCTGATCGCGGAAGGTGTAGCGTGCAACCTCAATGCCAGCCTCAGACTCTGTCAGGACCCAGAAACGTCTCTCATGGCTGGTACTGGTTCCCGCGACGAGATGGATACGTTGCAGATGCTGGTCTAGATAGGCGAAACTCAACAGGGAAGGTTGCTGTTGGGGTTGCCAGACGCGCAGCCGCCAGCGCCCTTCCAGGAGATCGACCCCGATGAGTAGCGACCCTGCCTGACAAAGTTGCAAACAGAGGCCCATCTGTTCCTGGCACCGCCAGAGTTCGCGCCCATTGGCGTCCACCCAGGTCAGGAGACTGACGCGTTTGGGGAGCATGGATGCGTCTTTGCTGCTATAGCCTGAGCCAGGAAACGGGAAGATATCGACCATCGTGACACCAATGATCCAACTGTTTTGCTCGCTTTGCTCAGGCCATTGTCCGGCAATGACCCTTGCGTTGATGCCTGTCTGTGAGAGATTGTTGTCTGATGTCAAGGGGAAGGTGGGAGCTTCCGTGAGGGAAAGATCGAGATCGCGTCGCCAGGTGCAGACAAAAGGAGATGCTCTATAACCACTGACCTCAAATCCCCACCTGGCTCCTGGACGTGGATTGAGCGTCATCAGAAGCATCTGGCTCTCCTGGACGCAGACCAGAGCACTATCGGCTCGTTCAATGGTAATTGGCTCTGATCCTCCTGCGGACGACGCATCCATCTTCCCCAGACGAATATCTGCTTCGCGTGCAAAATCGGGCATGGGTTTCATATAGATGACCACACATTGTTCCTGCACCTCCCACAGGGCAAGCACGGGACCCAGCATGGCTGGACCATCGATGGGATCGTCGAGCAGGGAACGTACCACCGCTTCCTGCTCGCCCTCTTGTAGCGTGACATGAGAAACGACCACATCATTAGCTAGGGAGGCAACCATCCAACTGTCCGTTGCGGAGAGATACGCCACCCGCAGTGTTTCTACCTCTCCCTTGCGGTACAGCCAGTGGCCCGTACGTTGCACCTGTCCAGTGTCCACATCTATGTCAACCAGGGTCAATTGACTGGAGTACGTCAACGTTTGACTGTGGTCTATACTGTAAAACACCGTAAGTAGCTGCTGCTTTTCTCGCCAGTGCCACGCATGGGCCAGCGTTTTGTCTGGTACCTGAATGGGAAACTGATAAACCTTTGTCTTCTTCATTTATTTCTTCTCTTCCTCGCTCGTTGTGACAAAGACGTAGATTATTGCGCACTACAAGCTCATTCTCATTCCTAGCATATACAGAAGCATTGTTGTTCATCATTATACACCTTGAGAAAAAGCGTCCTAAAGATGTTACTCCAATATTCTTTATATACAGAGAGAGGTCACTCCTTTCGTACATAAATTGTTTTCCATGTGATTAGCTGACCACAGTCGTCAAATTGGTATTGCTGGGTCACCGTGGCTGAGGTGCTGTCGGGGTAATAGATGGTGGCGACGCTCTGTGTCAGGTGACCGACCGGAAAGTCGGTTGTGCCGAGGGTTCCCAGTTTGTTGGTGTCGTAGGTGTTTTGCAGCAAGGTACTGTCGGCGCTACAGGCTCCGGTCGAGTTCTGCGTCGGTGTGGCGGTCTGCACGCAGGTCTGGCGACCCAGCATGTCATAGTTGTAGCCGATGGTCCGGCTGCTGGAGCCAGAGGTCTGCACTCCTGAGAGAAGTTGATCATCGACATCGTAGGTGGAGGTGAAGGTGCCTTGATCGGGATCGCTCATGGTGAGCAAACGTCCCTGGTCGTCGTAAGTCTCGTTGACCGTGACTCTGGTGGTGCCTTCGCCGCTCTGTGGACTCTAGTGATCGAGGTGGCTTTGTTCAGCGCGTTCTACTGCGCCTGCACGACCAGGGCTACCGTTGGCGAGCCGCTAGAGCAACAGTTCATCGGTCCTTCTTTTATTATCGACGTATGTAGATGTTCAACGCTTTTCTTCATCAAAAGATTTCTCAGGTCACTTTGCAATGGCGACGGTTTTTTGTGCAAGCAGGCGGGTAAATGTCTGAAAGTTGTTGAAAATATTGGTAATCACTACTTTCCTCCCATCTGAGAGATGCACTGTCAATTGCTTGAAAAACAGCATGTCGATGCATGAGTAGCGAGCGATCTGTGGCCAGAGAACCACCTCGATGGTTGCGTCTTTGCATACAAGAAATCCAGCTTCTCCCGCCAGCAACCATGTTGAGAGACGTAAGCGAAAGCGATAGTTCAAGAAGCGAATCCGAACAAAGACAAAAAAGACGAGAAGAAGAAGAGCAAGAATGATTACCGCTAGGACGAGAGGATAGCTTCTTCCCCAAAAAGAAGTATGCGTTTCTACGAGAAACAAGCCATAGCTGAAAAAAACGATAAGACACAGATCGCCAAGCATAGCCATCTGAAAGAGAGAAGGGGACGTGTCATGTTCACTTAGGAGGAGACCTATCTGGTGGTCTCTCGCCAATCGAAGCGCCTGTTTCGAAAAAATCTGCATCTTTGCCCTTTTCATCAATTTAGATCTCTTTCTGTTAATAGAGTCAGTAGGATGTCCCCAACGTGTTTGCAAGAAATCCCAAGCGGTTTCTGTTTATGTAACGCTGTGTGCAAGTTTCCTTGCCAAAAGAAAGATTCATGAAATATCCTCAAAAATCTCCAACTTGACCGGTTGAGAGCTTAAAAACTTGCACACGACATTAGTTAGCAAAGCGAACTTGACAAGATTATCGTCTTTTAAAAGCCATAGGCTTTTCCAATCCTTACTTGATCAGCAACGGTGTTTACCGCCATTGCCTCATAGGTTTCTTAAGAAGTTGCTGCAATATCATGTGTGGTTTGAAGCCATCGATTCCAAAGACCTCTTTCCCAGGTATTCCAATCCAATCTCACTTGGCTAGCAAGGATGTTCATTGATGCTAAACGGCCTGCAATATGGCTATCCCGGTAATCTTGAGCAGCGTTGATATCCTCGCTATAGGCTGCATCTCCATTCGCCCTGACTGTTTGAATAATTTGCGATGTTCTATAGGAAGCATCGGGATCAGATACAGAAGTTGAGGTTGGTGTGCGAGAAGCGTTATTTTGTTGCGCATTTGGTTCGTTGACAGATGTTCGATCTGCTAGCGAGCCGATAGCGTAGCCACCTATGATAGCAATGAGCATCGACCATCCGCCATTCAAAGGGCTAGCTAAACCGGAGAGCGTTCCCCACAAAACAGATTGACCAAGACCATCAAGTGTAGGGACCTTATTCGTATCACCATCTGCTGTAAGATGAGCGAGACCAGCAGATACCCCACCAATCAAGCCACTACCTGCTGTTGCAAATGTTGTTGTAAATGCTGCAACTGTTCCACCAACTTCTGCTCCTTCAAAGGTAGCAACCATAGCAGGTATAGCAACTGGTGCAGTGATAGCGATTGTGACAACAACAGCAGCAACAACAACTATTGCTGCAATACACCAAAATCCGCATCCATCGTGTCCACTCGGATCATTCATGGTCTCCGGGTTTCCTTGAACATATGCGTACGGGTCCATGCCCTGCATATTCCCTTGCACGCTATCCGCCGACAGGAACAGCCCGACGACAGGATCATAGTATCTCGCGTTATAGTAGTCAAGCCCGGTGACGCTATCGGCGAACTGCCCGGTATAGCCCTTATCAGTTCCAATGGTTCCCTTCGTATAGCGCTGGTTGCCATACGGCCCATACACCTGCTCGCCGAGGACGGCGCTGCCGCTGAAGGTGAGCAGGACGCTACCCAGTGCGTCGGTGAGATCGTCGCTCAGGGTGGTGCCATTGGTCGAACCGAGCAGATGCCCAGCCAGGGTGTAATACTCGATCTGACTGGAGAAGGTGAGTTCCTGGACGCCGAAGGCGTAGATGGTCAGGCTGGTGGTGCCGCTACTGGTGGAGCGTTTGAGCACACGGGTACCGTTGGCGTCGTAAAGATACGATTCGCTGGTACTGCTGGTGCTATCCTTGACCAAGCGGTTGAGTGTGTCGTAGGCGAGGGTCGAGGTCACACTGCCGTAGGTGCGACTGGTCTCGTTGCCCCAGGCGTCGTAGCTGGCGGTGTAGACGGGAGTGGCCCCACCCCTGGTGGAGCAGGTGGTCCCAGTGGGATACAGACCCGTCAGTTGGTGTGGTGCGCTGTTGCAGTACAGATACTGCTCGGTGCTGCCTGAGCCATTAAGCGGTCCTTGCCAGAGCTGACCGAGGTTGGTGTAGGTATCGGTGTTGGTGTAGCCGGCTCCACTCAGACTATTGGCCAGGGTGCCGCTGCCGCAGGTGCCGTTGCCCGCGCCGGGTTGGGTGCCACCGTTGCCTGACCAGAGCAGCCGGTTTTGCTCATCGTAGCAGAAGTTCTGCG
>DAOTTJ010000034.1:0-3781 GCA_034437695.1 Ktedonobacteraceae bacterium | reverse complement strand
ATACTGCACGCTTGTTTATTTCATTCTTGCTTTTTTTACCTTTTTCATGTATTCTTATTACATTCCAACATACCTCTCTGGGGGAAAGGAAAAGTGGAGGAAAGTGTTCTATCTGACTGATTATGCAAAGCTCTGCTCTATGCTCGCCTGTGGCGAATGTTGCTCTATGGTTGTTGTGCTCGAAGGGAAAGATCGACTATGGCATTAGACATCTCTGAAAATGATGAGGTTCTCAGTCCCCCTAAACATGTGGAGTATCATGCAACTGTCCTGGATATCCCCAGCGACGAGCGTCCACGCGAACGTTTGCGTACACATGGGTCGCAATCGCTCTCGAATGCTGAGTTGCTGGCTATTATTTTGCGTACCGGTACCCGGCGCGAGAATGCGCTTGAGTTGGCCGGGAAAATTCTGGCCAAATATGGAGGATTGGCTGGGCTTTTACGTGTCGACTTTAGTGAACTTTGTCTTGAACACGGGCTTGGGACGGCAAAAACAGCGCAGCTCAAGGCGGCGCTTGAGATTGGCAAACGTCTGACTCGTCTGCAAATTGAGGAAAAATACCAGATTAAGTCGCCCCGCGATGCGGCAAACCTGGTGATGGTAGAGATGACACATTTGGATCACGAGCAAATGAGGATTTTAGTGTTAGATACAAAGAATCAGGTAGTAGAAAACGTCAATCGCTATCAAGGGACCGTCAATAGCTCGGTGTTGCGGGTGGCAGAGATCTTTCGACCGGCGATTACGCGCAATTGTCCGGCGGTGATCGTGTGCCACAACCATCCCAGCGGCGATCCCAGTCCCAGTCCTGAGGACATTGCTGTCACCGAGCAACTGGTCAAGGCGGGCAAATTGCTGGATATTGAACTGGTGGATCACTTGATCATTGGGAGTCAGAAGTATATCAGTCTGAAGGAGAAGTTGCGCTGGTAGATCTTTTGCTTTGCAACAAAGCAATACAGCACCGTCTCGATCAGGACAGGGTAACAAAGAGGACTTTTGAGGTATTAGCTTCGTAATAGAAAGAGTGAAAGATCTGTTTGTTTCAGGAGAAAAAACATGGATGCAATCTACATACTATTCGGAGTTGCCATTGTGTTTATTATTACCTTTATTGCTGTCCGCGCCGCACGCCAGAAGCGCAATGGTGATCCTCCCAACGACGGGGGTGGCTATGGCAGTTATATCGATGGTAACACAGGACATGGACATCATCAGCATGGCGGTTTCGGCGGAGGACACCACACTGATGGTGGTGGGTTTCATGGCGGTGGTGGCCATCACTAATACTTAGTCCCATTTGATGAGGGACTATTGCTTTCGGTAACAGCTACTCCAGGGCGGCTACTTTTCAAGCAAGCTAACCGCTCTGCTGACCGGTTACATCCTTGTCTGATTGGGGGGATTCGTTAGCTCGCTTGTTTTTTCTAAAGCAGAGATTTGTCCTATAAAAGCAGAGGTCGCACGTGTTATGAGCAGAATTGCTTAGGAAACGCGTGACATTTGAATACTCCCCTAGAGAAGAGGAAGGAACCAGGTATGGCTCAGAGCTTCTCTCCCCAGCCGGATGGTCAGCAGGCGCTCATCGGTACACTTCAGTCGCTCTCGGCGCGGGAGCAGATCAGTGTTCTGGTTGTGACTTCGCGCTCACTTTCTGGACATGACAAAGCGATTATCTTTCGTAGCGCTGGTTTTTCACTTTTTAAAGATCGTTTTCTTCCTATTCTTCTGCATGTATTTCTCAAGCGCATCCTGGCAGGAGCGGCCTGGTGGTTTTTATGTGTGCTTGCGGCAGTAGTGGGGCTTTTTGCACTGGCTCTAGTCGATCATATAAATACCAGGGCTGATCTACCGGTGATTATCGCGCTTGTCGGCTTTCTGGGTGGTTTTTTATGCTTTTCGTTTTTTAGTTTCTGCCGTGACATCATCCAGCTCTTTCGCCGGACACGTTCGCGCTCCGAACTCCAGCAACTCCAGAACACCCTCAACGCCTATAACGACCCGGCGCGGGTGGCAATCCTACGTGTATTAGGAGGCTCGATCTCTAAAAATATGCCAGGGGAATCGCTCGTCGCTTCCCTGCTGACGAGTCTACTCGTGCTTGGTGTAGTCATAGTCATGGCTGTCTTGCTGATTGGCATCACGTTCTTGCTTCCCACCCTCGGCCAGTTTCCCTGGATTCTCTTCGTTGGTGGCTGCGCTCTGCTGCTCGGCTTTTTTGCGCCACGCACCATTGAGCATTTTCTGGAAGCACGCCGGATTGGCTAGCAAGCGTATTGCCTTGCTGAAAAAGGACGTTCTGCTGCTTGGGCGCAGCAAACTCTCGCCCTTTTTCATGCAAGCAGTGCCTGTAGCGATAATGCATCTTGACTCTCCTGTGCTTCCTCCTTTGTTATGCTTGCAACTCTTATACTTACTCGATCAGATAGATAATCCCAGGTCATGTTCATCCCTTGCAGCATCCCCATCTCGACAGCGATTTTCACTGCCGCCATACTGGTGAACTGGACGCAGGCCACCACACTCGTTTTTCCAGGCTCTTAGGTGAAGGTCACCGTGGTCAGGCGCTTGGGTATCCTCGATAGATTGGCAAGCTCATCGGAGGATGTCGAAGTATAGTTAACTTCTCGGGGCGGTATTACCTCTCTGTACACACTACGCGCCCAATGATCTAGACCTCCGGGCGAGCGTATACACTAGTGCCAGATGCCCGCAGGTCGATGATGTAGACCGGAACAGTGAAAGACTGTAGTGTCCACTAGCGCTTGAGATGCTCTGGTTGAGTAAACATCTGAAACGTCAGCATGCGGGGTGCCGTGAAGTGCCGCTCTACGACGAATTCCTGTTCCCCCTTGTGGGAGGTCAAAGAGTAGTGATCAAACATGGTTATCCTCGTTTCGGTTGCTCGTATCTTGCTTAGTGGCTCGCAATTCCAGGAGATAGTTGTCCAGGCGAACGAGGCGTTCTTCCCAAAGACGATGAAAAGAGAGAAGCCACGATTCTAGCTCCTGGAACGGCTCACGTCTCAATTGATAGATCCTTCGATTGGCCTGCGGCTGGACTTCCACAATGTCTGCTTCACTCAGAACCTTGAGGTGCTTTGACACCTGAGGTTGCTGCAATCCCAATCGTTGGGCGATCTCTCCTACCGTTAAAGGGCCATCGCGCAGCAGTTCGACCATATGTAAGCGGTTTGGCTCCATCAGAGCAGTCCAGAGTGTTTTCATATTCATAGTATACCCGAAAAGGAATATACTTGTCAAGGAATATTCCTTTTCGGGTATGCATCTGTCCAGTACAGGATATTCATTATCCAAATATAAATGTAACACTTTGCTCTTTTTCATTGTTCTCTTAAAAAAAGGGAAGGTGTAGCATTCAATGGATAAGATTGTCTATCCCATCGCGACAATGCGGGCAACAGTCCAACAGATCCGCACAAATGCCACTAATAATCTTAACAATCACGAGCAAACCTGGCAGCGCCTCCAGGATTGCCTCGCGCCGCTGCCGGGTTTCATCCAGGCTGCTTTCACTAGCGTGTTGAATACCCACAACCAGCGTCTGCGTGCCTCTTTCCAATGGCAGATGGGCCTCGCCACACGTCTGGAAGCAAGTGCCAACGCGATGGAAGAAGTCGATCAGAGTGGAGCGCAATCCTTCCAGTAAAGATAAAGAGTTTGCATTATGAGCATATTGGCTACCTTACATAGCTGGCTTTCTCCGCTTCTTGGACCTTTAACTGAATTACCTACACATCTGAATGCTATGCAGCAGA
>DAOTTJ010000033.1:0-14781 GCA_034437695.1 Ktedonobacteraceae bacterium | reverse complement strand
ATGCCGCGTGCTTCGTGCCTGACTTCAGGATCAGGTCAATACAAAACGCTGGTGCAGTGCAGGGGGGGGGAGTCTCTTCCGTCGACCCCTATGTCCTTGCCGCAGACAAAGGTGGGGCAAGCACAGGCAAAAGGCCAGGCGCTTGTAAGTACCAGGGATCTAAAAAAATCTGAAGGAACAAGCCGCGTGAAATCAGAAAAAACCACCAGGGAGCTATCGGCTGTCTCTTCTCAGGAGGGGACCGTCACCTCGTTGCCAGCTACTCCGGTGCCTCCAAGGGCGGAGACAGGCAGAACAAATCAGCGCGGGGACTTCTCGCGTCCTCTCCTTCCGCAGCGTGGTTTATTCAGACGTATGTGGGATTGGTTTGTCACTAGCAGTTTCGCTCCTGCTTGGCTGCCTGCACGCCTCCAACACCCCTTCTTTGGCTACCTGATTGCGCTTTTCCTGCAAACCATCGCAGTTTTCGGTGCACTTTATTTTGATTCTGTGCTGCACATCTTTATCTTTGTTGGCTCATTGGAGGTACTGGCAATCGCGCTGGTGGCCTTGAGCTGGGGGGTTGGCCCGAGTCTGATTGCGACCCTTGTCGGTGCGTTTCTCTTCTACTTTATTATCTTGCCGCCTGTCTTTAGTCTACGAGCCTTCAGACCTGAAGATGTGTATCAGTTGCTTCTCTTCCTGTTAATTGGCCTGGCGATTAGTATTGTCGCCAGTCAAACCGAGCGAGCACGACGACGTACCGAGCGCCTGGCCGATTCGTTGACCAAAGAGCATGCTCGCCTGGAGACGATTATTGAGACGGTGCCGGATATCATCGCGATCTACGATAGACGTGGCCGTATGGTTCAGATGAACGAGCTTGGACGGCACAGTAAGATCTTTGATCCAGAGATGCAAAGTCGTTCGCTCGAAGACCTTTTTGCCCTCCACGAGGCGTCAACCCTGGCCGGCAAACCTGTCAAGCCCGACGATTTCCCGGTTGTCCATGCCTTACATGGCGATACTATCGAAGGGCAGGAAGTACGCTTCCTCGATAGCACGGGCCGCGAACGTTTTATCTCGATCAGCGCTGCTCCTATGCGTACCATCCACGGCACGGTCGATGGCGTCGTCTCGGTCACGCGCGATCTCTCGGCTCTCCACCAATCGGAGCGCGAAGCCGCCAACCGCGCGATTGAACTGGAAGCGCTTTTTCAATCGCTGGCCGATGGACTGTTTGTGGTCGGTATCCAGGGTGAAACGCTGCGCTGGAATACGGTTTTCCAGGAGCAGGTCGGTCTGACCGAACAGAATAGAGAGCAGTTTGCCGCGCTTTCGATGCGCGAGCTGTGCCTGTTGCTGGATATGCGCGACGAGCAGGGCGAGCTTCTCACCGAGGAGATGTGGCCGCAGACACGTATTCTCAAGGGTGAGGTGCTCAAGGGCGCGGTGGCGATGGATGTCCGCATCAGTAATCTGCTCGGACGCGAACTCCACCTGGGGATCACAGGGTCGCCGCTCTATAACCGTGACGGCGAGCTGATCGCGGCTCTCTGCATCTGTCGCGACGTGACTACGCGCCGTATGTTGGAGCGGAGGACGCACGTTGCGCTTGATGCCCTGCTTACAATGGCCGAGGCCTTGATTACCTATAACGACGAGGTCTTGCTCGACGAACAGAGTAAAACCGATGCAGCCAAAAAAGTCGCGCAGCGCATGGCTAGTCTGACTAGCCGTGTCCTGAATTGTGCGCGAGCCAGCATCTTTCTGGTCGATGCCACCAATCAGGTCTTGCAGCCAATGGCGATCGTCGGCCTCGAACCGGACGCGGAAACCCTCTGGTGGCAACTCACGGCAAAGCTCGACCTGGATGTCTCGTATACGCGAGGACCTTATCTGGAGACCAGCTTGCCGACAGATGGTCCCGGTTTCATCCACGTGCCTGGCGAGGGTCTCGCAGAGATGTCTCAAAGCTACATTACCATCGTTGCACCGATGAACGTCGGCAAACAGTTGATCGGCTTGCTCGCCCTGGGTTCAAACCAGCTCGACAGTCCTTATACGGCAGAAGACCTTACTCTGGCCGGTGCGGTCGCTCACTTGCTCGCCCTGGTCTTTGAGCGCGAACGCCTGCTGCACGAACGCGCCGACGCTCAGGCGACCGAGCTAGCCCTTAGAGCCGCCAATCAACATATGGAGGAGTTTCTCGGCATGGTCAGCCACGAACTGAAAACCCCTCTGACCAGTATCAAAGGCAATACCCAGCTCGCAATGCGCCAGGTGCGTACAAGTATGCAGAGTTTCGAACGGATGCTGAGTCTCTACGAATCCGCTGAACAGCAGAGCCGTCGTTTGAACCGTCTGGTTGACGACCTGCTCGATGTCTCGCGAACACGCACAGGCCAGCTCGAACTGATTCCTGCTCCTTGCGATCTGCGCGAGATCGTCGAGGAAGTCATCCGCGAGCAGCGTAAGGGGTGGCCCGAACGCACCATCACGTTGGAGATGGATGCAGATGTAGCTCTGCCGATCAGCGCCGACGCCGACCGCATTGCCCAGGTGATCGCGAACTATCTGACCAACGCGTGCAAATACTCCGACACCGAGCAACCTGTGCTAGTACGCCTCAAGCGCGAGACCGATGCCGTCTGTCTCGCTGTGCAAGACCAGGGACCAGGTCTCGCCCTAGAGGACCAGGAGCGTATCTGGACGCGTTTCCACCGTGTCCCCGGCATCGAGGTGCGCAGCAGCTCGCATACCTCGCAATCCGGCCTGGGCCTGGGCCTCTATATCGCCAAATACATTATCGAGGGCCAGAGCGGTCAGGTCGGCGTGCAAAGCGCACCTCAGCAAGGCTCGACCTTCTGGTTTCGTCTCCCACTGCGTGGCACAGAGACCCATTTATAAAAAGGGCGGGCGCATGGAAAGAAAACCCAAACTAGGGTATTGACTTTTGATCGCCACTACTGTATATTCGTTTTGTACGACAAAACGAAACCTTCAGTATATGAAGGCCAGCCAACAGTACGGATGGAGAGATCGCATAGTGGCCTAGTGCGGCGGTTTGCTAAACCGCTAAGGATGAAAGTTCTTCGTGGGTTCGACTCCCACTCTCTCCGCTCAGGGACTCCGGTTTATCAACGTGTGGTTCCTATAGGGGTGGTGCCAAACGGTCAGGCGCTCGTCTCCAAAACGAGTTTAAGCAGGTTCGACTCCTGTCACCCCTGCCTGTGAGCGGCTTCCAGCAATTGAATATCTGGAAGTCGTTTTGTTTTTTATACCTACCCGACTTTTTCACCCTGCAAAACTATGCATCATACGACCAATACATCAGCTTCTCGTCCACTTCTGGCCCTACTTACCGACTTTGGTAGAGGCGATAGCGATGTCGGTGTGATGAAAGGGGTAATCGCGCGGATCGTGCCAGACGTGCAACTGCTGGATATCACCCACGATGTCGCCGCTCAGAACGTCGCGTCTGCGGCCTGGCTGCTTGCCGGTGCGTATCCCTACTTTCCGGCCGGCACGGTTTTTGTCTGTGTCGTCGATCCCGGTGTCGGCAGTAGTCGCCGCGCCATTGCTCTGCACGCCGGAGACTGGTTTTTCGTTGGACCCGACAATGGCCTTTTCAGCTACGTATTGCAGGAACAGCCCGTGCATGGCGTGGTGCAACTGACCAATCCGCTCTATCATCTAGCTCAGGTTAGCTCAACCTTTCACGGACGCGACATTTTTGCCCCGGCTGGCGCTCATCTGGCCCGTCAGGCCGAACTGGTCTTTCCCGACCTCGGTTCAGCGCTTGCTCCTGCCGACCTGGTTACCCTGCCCGCCGCAACGGCTACGCGGCAGGGCAACCTTATCGAGGCCTCTGTCGTCCACGTCGACCACTTTGGCAACGTGATTACCAGTATTCCTCTCGCGCTGGTGCCTGAGCTTTTCACAACTCAGCATGTCCGACTCGTCTTTCACCAGAGCGGCCAGACCGTCACCAGGCGTCAGCGTTTCTTTGCCGAGGTCGCGATCGACGACCAGGCGTTTCTCTACCCCGACAGTTCAAACTATCTAGCTATCGCCGTACGCAACGCCAGCGCCTCCCACCTGCTCGCCGTACAGCTCGGCTCCTCCCTGACCCTCACGCTCGTGCCAACGGATGGTCAGTCTCACCCCGCGTAAAAAGCTGGTCCGACTTTGCCCACCCGCAGGATTGGACCCCTAAATCCACTTGCATTCTTTGGCCTCACTGAGTATGATCAAACTACCATGTATTAAACTCATAGATATGCTGCTGTCAGTCAGCAGAGATAAAGGGGGCTACCTATGCAAGAAGAGCTTGCTCGCCTGGATCGACGTTTCAAAGGCATCTTTCTCATCTTCAACTTATCCTGGTTAGGTATGACCCTTCTATCCTTGATCTGGTCGGCGATCGTCGCCTTTATCCTTCACCCAAACTACCTCCAGGAATGGCGCGGCGTGGCTATCTTCTCCCTCATCTTGTTCGTCGTGTTTCTCTACTGCTCAATTATTTTCGTCGGCTACCGGCGCGAGATCACTCTCCAGCGCTGGCCACCGCCACTCCCTTTTTCAATCAGCTATGTAGGCGGCCTCTATATACTGATCACCTTGCTTTCGCTCCTCGATAATAGTTTTTCCTGGGGCTACTTTATTGTCTCAGGTATGGCCTATTCCTGTTTTAGCGGTAGACGTTTGATCGGCGTGGTCGCGTTTGTTTTTCTCAGTTTTGCTGCTACGCAAGGGGATTTAAGCTGGCCGCTTACCGGGAGCAATCTGAGCGCCTTGATGAGTCTGGGTCTGACATATACTTCGATTACCATCGTCAGCATGATCATTCAACATTTGATTGGCGAGCGCTTTGAGCGTGGCGTATTGCTCCAACAGCTGGCACAGTCGAATGTAGAGCTGGCCGAGGCGCACCGCAAGCTGGCCGAGACGGCTGTGCAGGAGCAAGAGCTGGCTGTCCTGCGCGAGCGGACGCGTCTGGCGCGTGAGATGCACGATACGCTCGGCCATGCACTGGTACTTATCTCTGTCAAGCTGGAGGTTGCGCAGCGTTTGCGCGTCCGCGATCCAGAGCGCTGCGACGAAGAACTGGAGGCCACCAAAGAGATAGTGCGTACGAGCATGAGCGAACTACGTGCCTCCATCGCCAACCTGCGTTCACCCGCGCTCGAACATGAGCCGGTCGGTCAGGCGCTCAGAAGCTACGCCTGTGAGATGGCGCAGCGAGCCGGCTTGCAGCTTGCCTGCGATCTATCGCCCGAGGTCGAGGATCTGCCCGCCGCCGTCGCCGAGACGCTCTGGAAGGTTGGCCAGGAGGCGCTGACCAATATCGAGAAACACGCCTCTGCCCGCCACGTCATCCTGCACATGAGCCGTCAGGCCAGCCAGGTTTTTTTGCGCATCGCCGACGATGGCGTCGGTATGTCCGCCGCTCAGTGTTCCAGCCATACGGAGTCCTACCAGAGTCCTACGGGTCACTATGGTCTGGACGGCATCCAGGAACGCGTCAAAAATGCTCATGGCCAGCTGCTAATTCAGACAGCGGAAGCGCATGGCACCGCGATCGAAGTCACCCTGCCCCTGGTCGAGATGCCGCTGCTCACCCTCTAGTCGCGTTGCGCGGCTCTTCTCAGGTTCCGACCAGAAAAGCGTATGTCGTGCGTACCAGCGCGTGGTCCAACGCTGATAGTTCACCTTTCAGCCAGGAGCGTGCAGCCTTACGTTTAAAGAATAGTAGCGCCTGGGAAACAGGCCCAAATACCCTTGACATAGGCTTATCTGAACTGGTATTCTAGAACTAGCAACAATGTTTTACAGTAGGTCTTCCTACTCAAACTCTTGGTATCGTGTTTCAAGCTAGTGGGAAAATGCTCCCTGGCGACCTTGTAAAAAGCATTGTGCAAACGCCTGGATCGCGCAAATGCACTGGTCTGGCGAGTAACAATTCAAACACTGACGATAGGATACAGGTTGCATACATACACATCGTCATCATCATTCACGGGCAGGAGATGGATCGAAATCACCAATAAATCTCTGCGACGTAGTAAAGGGCTGGTCCTCAATCTCGACATGTCGAGAAGAGGCAGCCCTTTTCAACTCAGATGAGCCTCTACGCGTAACGCAAGGATCGCGGCTTGGTTGTGATTACTACGGTTAACTTTTCTAATGCGTCCGTATAGCAGTTAGCGCCCAACCAGGGATATGTCTAACAGCATAGAGAGAGAGGGTGACCTATGGATCTGGTGAAGCGGTTAGAGGAATACAGGGATCGGGAGCGGGAGTTACAGTGGGAAGGAACTTTTGCCCAGTACTTTGAGATTGCGACCAAAAAGCAGCAAGTGAGTCGACTTTCTCACGAGCGCATTTATCATATGATCATGGATGCTGGTATCGAAACCACACGTACCGGAGATCCTCGCTATAATTTCTTTAGCCAGGAGATATTTGGCATAGAGAAACCTTTGCAGCAGATAGTTGAGTACTTTCATTCCGCCGCTCAACGCCTGGAAGTACGCAAACGTATTCTGTTGCTGATGGGACCGGTTGGTGGTGGAAAATCCAGTATCGTCTACCTCCTGAAGCGCGGTCTCGAAGCGTATAGCCGCGCCGAAGAGGGCGCAGTCTTCGCGATTAGCAACTGTCCGATGCATGAAGAACCTCTGCATCTGATCCCCGCTGAGTTGCGCGAGGAAGTCGAGCGCGAGTTTGGCCTCTATATCGAGGGCGACCTTTGCCCCCATTGCCGTTATATGGTGGATACCGAGTATAAAGGGCGCATCGAAGCGATACCAGTCAAGCGTATGTCGTTCAGTGAGAAGTATCGCGTCGGCGTCGGTACTTTCACTCCGTCTGACCCCAAGAGCCAGGATATCAGCGAACTCGTCGGCGGCATCGACCTCTCGACGATCGGCGAAATCGGCGTGGAGAGCGATCCTCGTGCCTATCGCTTCGATGGCGAACTGAATGTCGCCAATCGCGGCATTATGGAATTCGTCGAAATGTTGAAAGTTGACGAGAAGTTCCTGTACGTTCTGCTTACGCTCAGCCAGGAGCAGAATATCAAAACCGGACGCTTCAGCATGATCTATGCCGACGAGGTGGCGGTCAGCCATACCAATGAGCACGAGTATCAGTCGTTTGTCGGCAATAAAAAATCTGAAGCTCTCCAGGACCGCATTATCCTCGTCAAGGTTCCCTACAACCTGCGCGTTTCAGACGAGATCAAGATCTACGAAAAACTGCTCAAGCAGAGTTCGTTGCAAAATGTCCATATCGCTCCTTATACCCTGCGCATCGCCAGTATCTTCGCGGTGCTGACACGCCTGGAAAGCTCCAAAAAGGCCGGCATGAGCACGATGAAGAAGCTCAAGCTCTACGACGGCGAGGATATGGAAGACTTTAAACAGAAGGATGTTCGCGAGTTGCAGGAAGAAGCGGTGCGTGAAGGCATGGACGGCATCTCTCCGCGCTATGTCATCAACCGTCTCTCCAGCGCGTTGGTCAAGCAGAATACAACCTGTATCAACGCGATCGACGCCCTGCGAGCCTTGCGCGATGGTCTCGATCAACACACCAGCATTACGCGCGAGGAGCGCGAGCGCTACCTGAACTTTATTGCGGAAGCGCGTAAAGAATACGACGAAATGGCCAGAAAAGAGGTTCAGCGTGCCTTTGTCTACTCGTACGAAGAGTCGGCCCGCACTCTTCTGAACAACTACCTGGACAACGTCGAAGCCTACTGCAATAAGAACAAAATGCGCGACCCTATCACCGACGAGGAGATGGAGCCAGACGAACAGTTGATGCGTTCGATCGAAGAACAGATTGGTGTGACCGAAACTGCTAAAAAGTCTTTTCGCGAAGAAATCTTGATCCGTATCTCTTCGCTGGCACGTCGTGGCCTGTCCTTTGACTATACCAGCCACGAACGCCTGAAGGAAGCTATCGAGAAAAAACTTTTTGCCGATCTGCGCGACGTAGTGAAAATTACAACCTCTACGCGCACCCCCGACGCCGAGCAGTTGCGCAAGATTAACGATGTAGTGGATCGCTTGATGGCCGAACATGGCTACTGCCAGGTCTGTGCTAACGAGCTTCTCCGCTACACTGGCAGCCTGCTCAATCGTTAATCTGGATGACATTGGATGCATTTGAAGGGGAACTTGCGGCGAGTTCCCTTTCTCAGCCAGGTTTGCCTGTTGCGGTCCTATGTGGGGACTGAGGCTCAGGTATGCCTGGATAGAAAGGTGTGCGCTATGTCAGTTTCACAACACGACTGGTCTTTGCATCGTAAGGGTCAGATCGACCAGGAACGCCATAAAGAGAAGATTAAAGAGGCGATTAAAAAGAATCTCAGCGATATAGTCAGCGAAGAAAATATTATCCTCTCCGATGGCAAGAAAGTTGTACGCGTCCCCATTCGTTCTTTAGAGGAGTACCGTTTTCGGTACGATCCAGGTCGTCAGCAGCACGCCGGCCAGGGTACTGGCAAAAGCAAAGTCGGCGACGTGGTGGCCCAGGAGCCGCGCCCTGGCAAGGGCAAAAAAGGCGAGGCTGGCAAAGAAGCTGGCTACGACTACTACGAGGCCGAGGTCACGATGGAAGAGCTTGCTGCCATGATCTTTGAAGACCTCAGCCTGCCCAACCTTGAGCAGAAACGCCAGCAGGAGATCGAGACCGACGCCGTGCGCTTTACCGATGTACGCAAAAAAGGTCCGATGGCCAACCTCGATAAAAAGCGTACTATCATGGAAAATATGAAGCGCAACGCCGCCAAAGGCCAGGCCAAATTTCAGAACGTCAAAAATGAAGACCTGCGCTTCAAGGTTTGGGAACCGACCATCAAATATCAATCGAATGCTGTCGTGCTGGCGATGATGGATGTCAGCGGCTCTATGGGCGAGTTTGAGAAGTATATCGCACGCAGCTTCTACTTCTGGATGGTGCGCTTTCTTCGTACAAAGTATAATAATGTGCAGATTGTGTTTATCAGCCACCACACCGAAGCCAAAGAAGTGACCGAAGAGGAATTCTTCCACAAAGGTGAGAGCGGCGGCACTCAGGTCTCTTCGGCGTACGAGCTGGCCCTGCAAATTATTCAAGAACGCTTCAAACCAGACGATTGGAATATCTATCCGTTTCATTTCTCGGACGGTGATAATCTACCCTGGGATAACGATCGCTGCGTACAACTGGTGCATAAGTTGATGGAACGCTGCAACATCTTTGGCTACGGTGAGATTCGCGAGGGTCACTATCGCTCGCCCAGCACGCTGATGTCGGCCTACAATAAAATCAACGATAAGAAGTTTATCGCTGTCACGATCTCGGACAAGAAAGAAGTCTATCCCGCGCTGCGGCGCTTTTTCGCGCAACGCGGTGACGCTGTTCCCACCAGATAATGACTCTGCTGGCCGCGAGAGACGCTCCCGCAAGCGCTTGTGTCAGTGGAAGTCTATCTGGTGCTAATGCGAAGAGGAGGTTGCTTTATGGCAGAGAGCGATATTGAACGCCTGCGCGATTCAATCGATCACGCGTGGGATGAGGCGCGGAAGTTCGGTCTTGACCCCTTTCCTACCCATTTCGAACTGGTGCCTGCCAGCATTATGTACGAGTTTGCCTCTTATAGTCTGCCAGGTCGTTTTAGCCATTGGACCCACGGCAAGGCGTACCATCGCCAGAAGATGCAATACGACTTTGGGCTGAGCAAAATCTACGAGATGGTGGTCAATACCAATCCGAGCTACGCCTTTCTGATGGATATGAATAATCTGCTCCAAAACACGTTCGTCGCCGCACACGTCTTTGGACATACCGATTTCTTCAAAAATAACGCCTACTTTCAGCATACATCGCGACGTATGATCGATAAGGTCAGCATCCATGCCGAACGGATTGCGAAATATGAGTTTGACCACGGTAAAGAGGAGGTCGAGCATTTTCTTGACTCGGTGCTCTCTATCCAGGAGCACGTCGACTACAATCTGCTGATTCTCGAAGAGAAGCCAGGCTCCGACGACAAACATTCCTCGGTTCCTGGTCCCTACGACGATCTGTGGGGGATGGGCGAGGAGCAGAAAAAGGCCGCAGAGGAGCGTGCTCGCCGGTCGGGCAAGCCACCAAAGTTCCCTGAAAAACCTCAGAAGGATATCCTGCTCTTTCTTATCCAGCACGCGCCTCACCTGGAGCCGTGGCAGCGCGATATCATCGAGATTGTTCGCTCCGAGATGCTCTACTTTCTGCCGCAGATGCAAACAAAGATTATGAATGAAGGCTGGGCCTGCCTGACCGGCGATAGCCTGGTTCTGACCGAGCATGGTCTGCTGCGTTATGAGACGCTGCAC
The DNA here is from genome assembly GCA_034437695.1 of Ktedonobacteraceae bacterium. Classification (GTDB taxonomy): domain Bacteria; phylum Chloroflexota; class Ktedonobacteria; order Ktedonobacterales; family Ktedonobacteraceae; genus Paraktedonobacter. Next base: position 4,435 of record DAOTTJ010000033.1, on the reverse strand, counting down.
TCCCTGCTGGCGCAAGAGCAGGCTGTTCAGGTCGCTAGCGGCACCGACATGCTGGACCCCGTGGCCGATCGTCATATTACTCGTCAGGCGGCTACTATCCGCCTGCATACCCGGCGCGGACTGCTTCTGGAGGGCGCTCAAGACCATAAGCTGAGCATCGGTCCTGAGACCTGGCTGGCGCTGAAAGATGTAGCTGTCGGCCAGCGCATCCCGCTGAGCGCTGGCACAAAACTCTGGCCGACCTCGCTGGTTGCGCTTCAACAACCAGTCTCAGCCCATAACCGCGCTCTCAGCTCGTCGCTTGCCCGCTCAATCCCGTCCACGCCTGCGCTGCAATTGGACAGACCACTCTCTACTACACACCTGCCGTCGGCCTTCGCTCCCTCTCATCTGACTGCGCCACTGGCCGAGTTGCTGGGCTACTTGCTTGGTTCAGGCACGCTCGATGCGACGAAAAATCTGCCGGTTTTTGTCTCTAATGAACGTGCTCTGGCTGTTCATTGTGCTCAACTTGTCCTGGATCTCTTCTCGCTTGAGGCCACGCTGGTCACCGACGAATCTGCCGATCCCAACCAGCGTGAACGCTGGCAGGTGCGTTTCTATTCGACATATACGCTCGACCTGTTACAGGCTGCTGGCCTTGACCTCCAGTCTGACCGCGCTACCTGGCACGTCCCCGCTGCGCTTCTGCGTTCGCCCGAGCCTGTGGTCAGCGCCTTCTTGCGAGCGTACTTCGACTGTGCCGCCGATGTGTCGCACGGCTCGGGCATCGTTCTCGCTACCTGTGGCGAGCCATTTGCCCGCGAACTGCAAATCCTTCTGCTAAACTACGGCATGCTTTCCCGCCGTCATGGTGCAGACCTTTCAATCATCGGCCAATCTGCTGGCCTCTTCGCACGCGAGATCGGTTCAGATCTCCCAGCAAAGCAAGCGGTGCTGGATATCTATCTGACTGCCCATCCCGGCCTGCTGATTGAAGATCCCAGCGACGAGGTTGTACGCATCGAACATGGCTGCGCCGATGTCTACGATATTACGGTCGCTCGTTCGCATCGCTATGTCGCCAATGGTATGCTGCACCATAATAGTATCTGGCATTCGCGGATCATGCGTCGTCTCGGCGAGACCAGCGTTATCTCCGATTCTCAGACCATCGAGTTTGCCCAGTTGCACTCAGGCGTGCTCTCGCCCTCGCGCACCTCGCTCAATCCCTATTACCTGGGCTTTAAGATGTTCGAGGATATCGAGCGCCGCTGGGACCATCCCACCCATGAGGAGCAGGATCGCCTCGGACGCAAGCCCAACACCGGTCTGGTCAAGCTCTTTGAAGTGCGCGAACTGGATAACGATGTCTCGTTTCTGCGCAACTACCTCACTGAAGACCTGGTCAAAGAACTCGACCTCTATATGTATAAAAAAGAGGGCGATGAGTGGGTGATTGTCGAAAAGAAATGGGAGAAGGTGCGCGACGGTATCGTGGCCAGTCTGACCAATTTCGGCAGTCCCTACCTGGTCATCGACAACGGCGACTACCACGGCAATCGCGAACTCTATCTGACCCACATCTTCGAGGGCCAGGAACTCGATATGAACTACGCAGAGAAGACGCTTCAACACGTCTACCGCCTCTGGAGCCGTCCGGTCCACCTGGAAACCGTCTACGACGGCAAAAAGATCCTGATCTCCTACGATGGCGAGCGCAGTAGCAAAACCACCCTGGAGAAGTAAATTCTCCTCGTGCGCGAAGCGATCTTTCAGATGCAATCCAGCCTGAAAGGTCGCTTCGCACTTTCTCTCCACGCTCGCCCGCTCACGCTTGCCGAATCCGTGCCTCGACTTCGTGGAGTCTGCGCAGGAAAAACCTGTCTTCTAACCGTTCCAGCACCGGACGTGCTTGTTCTAATGGTTGCGGCGATCCTGTGCGATTGGCCAGGACGATGCGCATACGTGCGGCATGCACAACCAGTTGATGCTGCTCGGCGTCCTCGATGGCTTGCGCAAGGGCCTCGTTATCTCCATCTTTTAATGCTTGAGTGATTTGTAATGCCCATATATTCATATCCATCGTAAAGCGGTCTTTGCGCTGCATCAGGATTGGCGGCGGGTCCTGTTCGTGTTCGCTGAAAAGCATCAGCATCATACCTGCCGGGTCGTTTGTTTCAGCTTCTGCCTGGTAGGGACTAAAATCTTTATCCTGGTAGATCGAGATCAGGATTGGCTGTTTGCCGGGGAGAATGAAGGAGCGATTCTTTGCACTGTTGCCAGGCGTGCATCAATCTCTGCCCGATTTTCACGGGCGAGTGCGATTGCCAGGAGCGCCATATAGCCTCCTATCATGACAAACTGAGTCTTTTCTGGCGTACGTGTGCGGGCCTCTTCTAGCCTTTTTGCCAGGTAGACGGTCTCGTGCCAGCGCCCGCAGAGAGAAGCAGCCCACATCACATTGCTGATTGTGCCGCCAAACGCTTCAATTGGTTCGTCAGCTCCCAGTGCTTTGAGTATTTCCAGCATCCTATCTACGACTGTCATATAATCACCAAGCGCCAGACAGAGGGTCAGGTACATACCAATTGCATCGTTGCGCTCGTTGCGTGAAAGGTTTTTAATGCGCAGGCGTTCCTCAATTACCTTTAGCATCTCTCTATTTTGCCCACTGAATAACAGCCACAGACCGTAGCCGTCTAGCAGTTCACTGAGTTCTTCCCAGGCCTGGTGTGCCTCAAAATATGCAGTGGCTTCCAGCACTTGCTGCTCGATATTGTGAGTCAGCATCAATTCGCGCAACTGCTCTTGCGGAGTCTCGCGCACCTCGTCCTGGATAAAAAGCCACGTTGTGCGCCCGCGCCATGCTTCGTTTTCATCTCCCGCTAACCGCGCGAGCCGCACGCCTTCCTGCTGTAACGTCTCTTTAGTAACCTTATCGAGCTTCCTTTGGCCATGAACATTCTCGCGTGTATCGGTGATAAGTAATTTGCGGATCAACCGCGCCCCGACCAGTGCCTCCGCTGGCTTGCCCGCTCTGTCCGCGCTCTACCAGACCGCGCAGAAGCTCCAGCGTAAAAAAGGGATTGCCGCCTGAATTTTTGATGATACGCTGTTGGACCTCGGTGGGCAGGTTCTCCGCCAGTTTCTTGATCAGCTCTGTGGTTTGCTTGCTGGAGAGTGGTTGGAGAGCAAGCGAGGTAAAATTATGCCGTCCACCGCCCCAGGTGGGTCTGCGGTCAAGCAATTCTGGCCTGCTCAACGCGATCAAGAGCAGGGCCGCCTGTGTGTGAATATGCGTAATGTGTTCAAGCAGGTCCAACAGACTATCGCTGGCCCAATGCAGGTCCTCAAAAATCAGCATGCGCGGCTTCGTACTGGCTAGACTCTCGATAAGTAAGCGCCAGGCATTGAAAATCAGCTCGCGCTCAGTATTGCCCGTACTTTCTCCTTCAAGTCCTAGCGTTGCTAGAATATGCTCAGTCAGCCGCGTCGCCTCGTTCAGCGTATAGCCATTGTGTGTAAAACACCCCAGGACGCCCTCGCGTGTTACCTCTTCCCCCAACAGTTCATAGAGCAGCCCTTGCAAGGGCCAGTATGTCAACGTCTGTCCGTACGGCAAACAACGCGCCGTCGCGCTCCGCCAGTCAGCTTCAGGATCGAGGCGTGCGAGAAATTCTTCGAGCAGACGTGTCTTGCCTGTCCCTGCCGGTGCAATGATTGAAACCAACTGTGGACGCTCTTCTTCCAATGTACGTTCGCAAAGCACCTCTAATTGCAAGAGATCCTGCTTACGCCCAACCAGCGGTGGGCGCTCAACTTCGCGTTTCGTTCGCTGCGCTTTCAGTGGAAAGGCACGCAAAGGCAGCTTTTTCCCTTTTACCACCACCTCGCGAGTTTCAGCGAAGGTAAAGCCCATCCTCGCCGCCTGTGCGGTCCGCTCGCCAGCGAGAATCTCTCCTGTTTGCGCGTGTTGCTCCAGACGAGCTGCCACATTCACCGTATCACCCGTCACCAGAAAATCGTTGCGCACCGTATCGGTCGTAGCTACAACTTCACCAGTATTGACGCTCATCCGCAGTTGAAACTGCTCACCCAGAAAAGTATCCTGACCAATTGCCTCCCGTAAGGCCAGGGCGGCCGCGAGCGCACGCTCGGCGTCGTCACCATGCGCGGCTGGCAGACCAAAGACCGCCATAATTGCATCGCCAATAAACTTTTCTAGCGTGCCTCCGTGGTTTGCAATGATAGTATGGGCATGCTCATAATAGCGTCCCATCAAAGCTCGTACATCCTCGGGGTCCAGAGACTCACCCAGAGCTGTCGAGCCGGTGACATCGGCAAAAAGGATGGTCACCAGTTTGCGTTCTTCGGTCACGAGCTACTCCTACCTGCTCAAATCGTTTAACTCCTTGCTACACTCGCCGCACTATCATACCAAATTACCCTCAGT
>DAOTTJ010000032.1:0-4756 GCA_034437695.1 Ktedonobacteraceae bacterium | reverse complement strand
GCGATTGAATGTATGTATCAACAGTGTTTCATATTAGCATAGTAACATTACTGGGGCTGCTTCTACAAGCTCTATGCGCCCCTATCCCAGGGCGATACAAAAGTCTTTTCTTCTTATTGAATTCCACGAGATTTCTGGTTTTCTCACTCTTTTAACCCGGAAGTGCAAATAAATGTGCTTTCTTTTTCAGGGTGTAGGAAGGAGGTCGATGAGACACAATGCCGATAGTCCGACCAGTACGATTCATTATCAAGATCCAGTTTGTCCAGGTCGATGACTATTGTCTTTGTTGTCGTCTGGATACACAGGCGCAGGTGCTTATCACGTTCCGTTTGAAAGAACTGATCGAGCAGAAACGCTGGTCTGAAATTCTGCAAAGCGATCTGGAAGAGTTGCGTTCTTTACGCGAACTGGGCTTTGTCGAAGAGGAGCTTTTCTAGAGACAGACAATCGGCTTGCGGTGTCCACGATACACCCTCCCTCCTGTCTCTGGCAGACCACGGATACGAGTGGGACGCCGGTTTGATTAATCTAGTAAGGAGCAGATATGGCAACGGGCATGCAGAACGTTTTTCGCAGCAAGGCTCTTGAGCAATACTCCCTTAGGTGGGAAAAGACCATCTTGCCGCGTGTGGTTGCTCCGCCGGTCTTCCTGGCCCTATGGATCTTGCTTGGTTTATTCTTGATCGCTACAACCTTCGCCTGGTTGGCGGAGGTTCCCGTCTATACGACGGGTTCGGGGGTTATCCTCTCTCAGGAGAGCGCACTCACAACCGGAAGTAGCGATGCGGTCGCCGCGATTTTCTTACCCGCGACGACCTCTGTGACGGTCAAAAGTGGCGAGTCGGTTCTGGTTCACATCGGGACGACCGGGGCCTCGTTTACGACGACGGTTCTATCCATACAGTCACACGCGCTGAGTCCCGATGCTATCCGGCAACAGTACGCGTTGAGCGCTTCGACGGGGCAGGTCGTCACTGAACCATCGATAGTTGTCCTGGTTGGTCTGGGATCAGCCATCTCGGTACATACCTATGCTGGCAGTCTGGTGAGCGCACAGATACAGGTTGGCACACAACGTGTCCTCTCACTGCTGCCTGGGTTTCATTCATGAATGGAGTAGAGGGAATGCAAGACGTCAATTCCGATGCAACTCTGAACCCAAACGATACACTCAGGGTTACATATGTTCCCACCACCCAGACCGGTACAATGTCAGGGAAACGTCGCACCGCTCTGCTGACTGGCCTCGGTAAGCCCGATGAACTGGTCGCGCCCGAGGTGGCTGACCTTATGGAGCATCGCGATCTTACCTTTGTCCGCAATACTATGGAGTTGGGGATGCTGGTCTCCGAGGATCAAGACCCCGCTCTGACCGCGACGCTGATCCCTCTATGGCCTCTCTCATCCGATCCGGCTGAAGAGCGAACGACCGGGGATCTGCCCGACTCGCCACAGCCCGAGCCAGCAACCCCCGCAACGGTGACGCCTGCCGGGACGGTCAATACCGATCCACCCGTTTCGCTGCCTGCCAGCAAGTCCAAACCCGCCCGCGCCAGGCGTAAATGGTCTCTGTCCCTGAACTTGAAAAAGCTGCGCTCGAACCGCAAGCGCGTCCCGGTCTTGCAGCAGATGATGATGGTGGAATGCGGTGCCGCGTGTATCGCCATGATCTTGAGCTACTATGGACGACGCACCAGCGTCTCAGAGGTCCGCGACCATTGCGTGATCGGTCGCGATGGACTCTCCGCGCTCAGTCTCGTTAAAGCCGCACGTTCGTACGGCCTGCGCGTCCGCGCCGTCTCTTTGCAAGAGAACGACTTTCGCTTTATCACTCTCCCGGCGATTATCCATTGGGAGTTTAATCACTTTCTGATCGTCGAACGCTGGACCCCGAAATATGTCGATCTGGTCGACCCAGCCTGCGGACGCCGCCGCGTGACCGCCGAGGAGTTCGACAACGGTTTTACTGGCGTCGTGCTTATGCTCGAACCAGGCGTACAGTTTGATCGCAAGGCTGCGAGCAAAAAAGTCAATCTGCTCAACTATACGCTCAACTATGCGAAGATCGCCCCGGTAGCCCTGATGCAGATCCTGGGAGCCTCACTGCTTTTGCAGATCTTTGGCCTCGTTCTGCCAATCCTGACCGCCGTGGTGGTCGATCAGATTATTCCCTTTGGTCTTAAAGATGCGCTGGCGCTTCTCACCGTTGGCTTGAGTCTGCTCTTACTGGCACAACTGGCAACCGCGCTCCTGCGCTCGTCTATCCTGTTGTATCTACAAACAAAGGTGGACTCGCAGATGATGGTGGGCTTCTTTGAACAGTTGCTCACGCTGCCACAGAATTTTTTCTTGCAACGCTCTAGTGGCGATATTCTGACGCGTATGGCAAGCAATACGGTCATCCGCGATACTATTAGCAATCAGCTTATTTCGACCATGTTGGATGGAAGCTTTGTACTCGTCTATCTACTCATTCTGTTTATAGCATCTCCGGTGTTTGCCTTGCTCACGCTGGGCATTGGCGTAGCGCAGATCGTCTTGCTCCTTCTCACGAACCATAAAGTGCGCGAACTGGCGACGCGTGAGTTGATCGCACAGGGCAAATCGCAGTCGTACGCAGCCGAGTCTTTGATGGGCATCACGACGCTCAAAGCCTCGGGCGCTGAGCAGCGAGCGATGCAACAATGGTCCAATCTCTTCTACGAGCAACTCAACGCATCGGTCAGGCGCGGCTATCTCTCCTCGCTGATCGAGACGATCATGACGGTCCTGCGTACGTTCTCACCGCTCGTCTTGCTGGCCGTAGGAACCTATCTGATCCTGAACGGCTCGATGCAAGTGGGCGTAATGCTTGGCCTGCTCACTCTGGCTACGGCCTTCCTGACCCCACTGAGTTCGCTGGTCAGTAGTGGACAGCAATTGCAACTGGTCCATTCACACCTGGAACGTATCGCGGACGTCATGGAGGCTCAGCCCGAACAGGACGCGGAGTCAGTCCAGCAGCCTCCGCGCCTGCAAGGCAATATTCGACTCGAAGACGTTGTCTTTCGCTACGATCCACATTCGGCCCCGATCTTGCAAGGCATCTCGGTGACCATCAAGCCGGGACAGAAGGTGGCGATTGTGGGACGCACAGGCGCGGGCAAGAGTACGCTGGGGAACCTGCTGCTCGGTCTGTACCTGCCCAGCGACGGCGTGATCTACTACGACGATATCCCTCTGCACACGATGAACTACCAGGAGGTACGCGCCCAGTTCGGCGTGGTTATGCAGGGATCGAATATCTTTAGCGGCTCAGTCCGCCAGAATATCTCGCTGGCTGAACCAAATATGAGCATGGAACGCGTCATCAAGGCGGCAACTGCCTCGGCCATCCACGACGATATCATGCAGATGCCAATGGAGTACGAGACGATGGTCTCCGAGGGCGGCAACGCTCTCTCGGGCGGCCAACGCCAGCGCCTGGCCCTGGCCCGCGCTCTGGCCAACTCGCCCTCGGTCCTGCTCCTGGATGAAGCGACCAGCGCTCTCGATGTAGCAACCGAACAGGTGGTCGAGCAAAATCTGCGGGCGCTCGCCTGCACGCAGATCATCATCGCCCACCGTCTGAGTACCATCCGTAACGCCGATCTGATCCTGGTTCTCGATCAGGGGAAGATCAGCGAATCCGGCACACACCAGGAACTCTTGAACCGCCGTGGCTACTATGCCAAACTCATCCAGAGCCAGTTGGCCAGTGGTGAGATCAAAGCGGTGTAAGTATGCGGCCACTCGCCTGTATGCAACATGCAGTGAAGCTTCTGTCACAACGAACGCGAGTCTCTCTCTGAGATGAACTCATAAGCTGTAGAGCACAGAGAAGCAATCCATTGCCAGGCTACATACAGCCGATAGCGATACATCGCGGCCTCTCGTTAATCGGTTTCTAGTCAGTCAGCCGGGCTGCTTATGAGCCTGCAATAGGAAGGAGACAGCATGAACGAAACACTCGTTATTCGCTAAATTCGCTAAGGGTTAACTGCTTTCTGTGTGAAAACCTCTGTTTTCTACACCAAACCCTAAATGCGTTTGGCACGACAAAGAAAAAGAAAGATACTACACATGAGCAACGATCAGATCATCAATTCCTGGAAAGACGAAGACGAGAGCGAAACCCGCAAAGTTACCGAGCCAGCCCTCGCAAGTCCCGCTGGTATCCAGGAACTGAGCGACGAGATCCTCGAAAAAATTGAAGGCGGCCTGGGCAACCTTTCCTGCCCGCTTAATACCTGCTAATTGCTTGCTATCTTCTCTGGTCGATGGCGATCTTGCCCGCTACCAGATGCGAACTTGAAGAGCGCTTTTGCGCGACAAAGAAAAGAAAGGTCCAACACATGAGCAACGATCAGATTATCAATTCCTGGAAAGACGAAGACGAGAGCGAAACCCGCAAGGTTACCGAGCCAGCACCCGAGAATCCCGCTGGCGTCCAAGAACTGAGCGACGAGGCCCTCGAAAACGTCGAAGGCGGCCTGGCTGCGGGTTCCTGCACCGTTACTTCCTGCTAATACCCTGGCGTTCTCTCTGGCTCACAGCTCTTTGCTGTTAGCCACCAACCTGAATAAAACGTGTTTTTGCACGACAAAGCCAAGAAAGAAAGGTCCAACACATGAGCAACGATCAGATTATCAATTCCTGGAAAGACGAAGACGAGAACGAGGCCCGCAAAGTCACCGAGCCAGCACCCGAAAGTCCCGCTGGCCTGCAAGAACTG
>DAOTTJ010000031.1:0-12927 GCA_034437695.1 Ktedonobacteraceae bacterium | reverse complement strand
TCGATTGACGGCAGCGGGGATGCAAGGGGTGCAACCCCTTGACTGGGGTCTGGGGCTGTGCCCCAGCCTTCCTCCCTCCCTCCACGTCGCCGCAGGCGACGCGTCAGAGAAAGCTTGACAGTCCATTATGGGGGGGGTCGCAAGCCTCTGGCTTGCGGAGAAAAAAACTGGCAACCTTGCAGCCAGCCTGATACAATACAAGAGAGCGATCTTATCCATAAAGAACACTCTCCATCGAAAAACAAACGTTTTGTTAGAAAAAGCTTATGGCAGAAGAGGCGACTACTCGTGAAAGCGAAATGGAAATGGCTTCCCCCCTGGGATATGCCTTCAGACCCCGTCCGCGCTGTATTCTGGTTCTCGCGCTGGTTCTTGCAGGTGCTCGTTCGCTACTTCGCCATCCCCGTTCTGGCGGGTGTAGCCTACGAAACATACCTGAACGGCATTGTTGGACTGGTCGGTACACTTATCGTCGGCTTGCTTGTGTGGGCCTTGCTGGCAGCCATCCTGACCGCGACGAATGTGGCCTCGGGCGCGTTCCAGGTCTATACAGAGATCAGCCAGTTACGGCGTAACCCCTTTAGCTTCAATGATCTGACCCGGCGCACACCCGAGAAGGATGCAAATGTGGTCGAAGGGTCGATAATTACCGATCTTGAAGAAGAACGGCGCAAACGGCGGCACGAGCTGTAAATGCTCAGAGAGAGAACCCGGCAAACCTTCTTTCAGGAGAACAAGTTACTTACACGCAACACATGCAAGCTGTCGTGCATAACTTGCTCTCCTACTCGCTAGAGCGTCCACAGACTGGAAACGCAGCCTATTAACGCAAGAAATCCAGCACTACACGATTAAACTCTGTCGGCTTCTCCATGTTAACCATATGGGCAGTTCCAGCGATCACGGCCAGTTGTGCGTCCGCCATCTCGGTTGTCAACCTTTGCGCAAGATCCTGCACAGACTGCACATCGTAGTCGCCAACGACTATCAGTGTGGGAGCTTTGACTTCAGTCAGTCGCAGGATCGCTGGTGGCTCCAGGTCGATATCGATCGCACCCTCCGGGAACACGGTTTGAAAGGCGAGATACTGCATTTCGCGCACTCGATCGCGCACCTCTGGATCAACTTCCCCGCCTGTACGCCTCGGACCATCGACCCACATTCTTACATTCAATTCGGTTGCGCCCGCCAGGTCTTCTCGATTCAGTGCCTCTTCTTCGGCGTCATAAAATTCCAGCACATCGGGTGCTGACGGACTACCACTGACCACAGGCGCAACCAGCACTAGCTTTTCAACCAGTTCTGGATGAGCCAGCGTGAAATCGAGCGCGATCTTGCTCCCATACGAAATGCCGATAATGCTCACTCGCGCCAGTCCCAGATGAGCTAAAAGCTCTACCAGCTCTTCGTGCTGCGCAAAGGTGTGGACCGGCACCTGCGATTGCCCAAATCCCCGCAAATCGTAGCAAAGGACGCGGTAGGCCGGCGCAAAGGCCTCAATCTGTTCACTCCACATACGACTGTCCGCGACTCCCGCATGCACAAGGACTAGTGGTTCACCTACGCCTGCTACTTCAAAGTAGAGCTGCGCGTCGTTTATAGATACAAAGCCAGTTTCAGTTGGCCACGATTTCATACCTCTGAGATTCCCTTCTACTGCATTACTCTTCTATTGGAGAAAACGGCCATTTTGCCCGATCCACGCCCGACGCGCACGATCGTCGGGTCCAGGCACATAGGAAGTGAGAAATGCCCCCTGACCCTCAAGCCGATACTCACCCAGAGCCGCAGGCAAAACCATCGTCTGCCCGCGAGTCAGCCGTTCGTGCTGCTCCAGACCCTCACCATAGCGGATCTGCATGTCGGCTCCGAGCGAGGAAATAATCACGCAACTCCCGGAGGTCTGACCCCGCAGTTCGCTGTATAGCGTAATCTCATGCGTCACAAAATAACGGCACGCGACCAGGCAGCGATCAAGGTACTCCTCGGTCTGCGCCAGAGTCACCGGCTGGGTCTTGATCTGGGCTGAAGGTTCGTAGCGCGAAACGTCCAGCGAACGCTCAATGTGCAGTTCACGTGGCCGACCCTGCGCATCGACACGCCCATAGTCGTATAGACGATACGTCACATCAGAATATTCCTGCAACTCATAGAGCAAAACTCCGCTGCCGATCGCGTGAACGGTCCCGGCCGGCACAAAGATCACATCGCCAGCTTTCACTGCTACTTCATACATCAGTTCTTCCAGCCTGACCTCGGCGATGGCCGACTGCACGGCCTCACGGCTGGTCAACGCGTTAAAACCGTGGATGATGCTCGCATCCTCCGTGGTATTCAGTACATACCAGAATTCGGTCTTGCCCAGCTTGCCGTGCTCGTGCTGCGCAGCATACTCATCTTCTGGATGAACTTGCACCGAAAGGCGGGCATTGGCGTCAATAAACTTGGCGAGCAGTGGAAAACGATGCCCAAAAATAGCAATGGCATCCCCTCCCAAGAGATCTCCATCCAGCATCTCAACCAGCATACCGAGCGTCTTGCCCGCGTATGAACCGTTCTGAACCAGGGCACTTACCTCTGTCTCCCACGCCTCACCAATGGCCACACTGCCCTCTGGCAACTGTTTCCAGGCAGATTTTTCAAGCCTACGACCCCCCCAAAGCGTCTCGTGCAACGAGGCAGTCAAACGAATTGGATAGATTGGCAACACAGCTACATGCTCCTCAAAAATAATGAAGGAACGCGAGCGAACACGTCCCTCCGGCAAACACTTTTACAGACCGACCCAGGGCGAACTACTATTGCACTCGACCTGGACCCGACTTTATGCTGGCTCACCACTATTCCTGGAGCTACTCACCAGGAGCGCCCCTTCAATCTGGCGGCGAAGTTTTTCGCGCATGACAATGCCCTTGATCCGATTGATCTCCTGACCACCTTTAAAGAACAGCAAGGTGGGAATACCCTCGATGCCATACTGGTGAACAAGCTGCTCATTCAGGTCTACCTCAACCTGGGCAAAAATAGCCCGGCTCTGGTATTCCTTCCCGACGGCCACAAACTCTGCCTCAAAGATTTTACAGGAATTACTCGTGTTAGAGAAAAAGTTTACGATAACCAATTGTTCAACTTCCAGCACCTTTTCGGCAAAATTCTGGCTACTGACAGTGCTGGTGATCTGATCTGCCATAGTACCCTCTTTTATCATTGCCCGGTTATCTCACACACCTGAAACACCAGCGTATCACGCACCACTTCCAGGTGTCAAGCTTGCGGAAGACTGGCAGGCAGCAGGTCTTCCGCGTCTTCAATGACGTAGCGATACCCCTGTTCGGTCAGGAAAAGCTGACGGTTGGCCGAAAACTCCTGGTCGCGGCTGTCACGTGTGACAATCGAGTAAAAGTACGCCAGACTGGCATCCTGCTTGGGCCGCAGGATACGCCCCAACCGCTGAGCCTCCTCCTGGCGCGATCCAAAGGTACCCGAAACCTGAATCGCCACATTGGCGTCGGGTAGGTCGATGGCAAAATTGGCCACCTTGCTGACCACCAGCCTCTTGACTTCCCCGGTGCGAAACTGCTCGTAGAGCTTCTCGCGCTGCCCATTTGAGGTGCGCCCCGTAATCAACGGCGCGTCAAGCTCCTGGGAAAGCTGCTTGAGCTGATCGATATACTGACCAATGATTAACACCTGGTCAGCATGGTGTTTGTCAGCCAGGAAACGTACAACAGGCAGCTTGGCCGGACTCTCCGCCGCCTGACGATATTTCTCGCGCTCCTCGGTCATGGCGTAGTTGAGCTGCTCGTTCTCGCTCATCCCAACACGAATCTCGTGACACTCGGCGGTAGCAATCCAGCCCTGACGCTCCAATTCCCGCCAGGGAACATCGTATTTCTTGGGTCCGATCAGACTGAATACGTCCGTCTCACGTCCATCTTCGCGCACCAATGTGGCGGTCAGACCCAGACGCCTCCTCGCCTGGATCTCGGCGGTAATCCGAAAAACTGGCGCAGGCAGCAAATGCACCTCGTCATAGATGATTAAACCCCAGTCGTAACTGGTAAACAGAGCGAAATGGGGAAAGTTTTCTTCGGTCAACTCGATCTCTTCAAGCTTGCTGTCACCCTGCTCTTTGCTATTTCCATGCTTGCGATAGGTAAGAATCTGATAGGTACTGACGGTGATCGGACAGATCTCCTTGCGATCCCCCGTATACTCACCGATCATCTCAGGCGGCAAATCGGTCTTATCACGCAGCTCGGTAATCCACTGGCGCACGGCAATAGTATTGGGCGTCAGAATCAAGGTCGCACGCTGAATATCGGCCATCGTGGTCAACCCGACAATCGTCTTACCCGCGCCACACGGCAAAACAACTACACCACTCCCCCCACTCGGCGCACCACCCGCGTAGAAGGCCGCCGACGCCGCCGACTGATAGCCACGCGGAGTAAACGGCTTCCCCAAGCGCGTCTCGTGCCGCAAACGCAACGGCAACGGCGAACCATCAGTATAGCCCGCCAGATCCTCAGCCGGAAAACCTAGATGAATTAACGCCTGTTTGATATGGCCACGCCGCGAGGCGTCGACCTGGATCGTTTTGCTATTGAGTTGGCGCAATAGAAACGGCTGCGTACGCCGATTGCGCATCACCTCAGTCAACAGAGCACTATCGTCCGAAACTAATAACAGCGTCTCACCTTCACGGATCAGCTTGAGACGCCCATAACGACTGATATACTCGCGAATATCGACCGCAACATTGGAAGGGATCGGATATTTGCTGTAGGCTGTCAGCAGATCAAGCACAGCTTGAGCATTCAAACCACCAGCAGCAGCGTTCCAGAGAGAGAGCGGTGAGAGTCGATAGGTGTGAATATGCTCGGGAGATTTCTCAAGTTCGGCAAATTGAGCCAGCGCATCCCTGGCCTCAGCATGCAGAGGGTGATCAACTTCCAACAAGATGGTACGATCACTCTGCACAATCAACGGATTGTTTAGATTCATATATTCCTCGTCTACGCGCTACACGCCTGGCATATCCGCCCATTTGCGGATATATTGCAGCATCGTGCCAGCTCCCGCATCTTCAAAACCACGCATCAAATGGCGAGCACCGGTCACTACCTTAATACCTCGCGGACCCTTCTGCTGTTCAACAAAGGGTTCAAGCTTATAAAGTGGACAAATCTCATCGAACTCACCGGTCACAAAAAGCTTTGGACGCTCAAAAGGCTTGAGGAAACCATCCCTGTTCGCTCGGTAGAGAGGCAAGCTGATAGCCACCACAGTACGGACACGTAGATCAAAGGGCGCATAGGTCAACGCCATGTAAGCTCCAAAAGCATGACCGACCAGACAAATTTTGGCAGGATTGGCTCCCGGCTGCGTCAGTATATAGTCAATCGCTCCCGCTACATCAAGCGGCTCCATACGTCCATCAGTCTGCTGACCCTGACTCTGACCAACTCCACGAAAATTGAAACGCAGGGCAATTATACCTGCTTCAGCCAGCTTCCTGGCCAACTCCATAAGCAACGGGTCGCTCATATCGCTACTGGCCGGCTGTGGATGACACAGAACAACCACTGGAGCCTCTTCAGGCACACCAGGCTGATGGACAACGCCCTCCAACTGAAATGCAGGCTGTCCGCGACTCGGAAAGCTGACAGGTTGTTCGGTGGCTGTGGATGATGAGGTCATATGTTTTCCTCTATGTGACTGAACCAGTGTAGTCATTCTGGTAAATATCTTATCGCAGCAAATGCCACGCGTCAACTATCCACTTTCTCCTCGCTGGCGTTTCTCAAAAATCGCTACAAACACAGGAAAATCCCTCTGGCTGGCACTGCAACGTTTTTCTGGCTTTCCGATATGAAGAGGTGAGATCTCAAAGGAGCCTTGAAGGCGAGAGAATAAGGATGAAATCGCAACACTGCTTTGTCGTAGATCGCACACATCTGGCCCGTCTGTATCAGTAATCTGCTCCCCACATACTGGCGTATGTGTATAAATGCATCTGAAACATTTGTAAGAAGGGCGCTTGAGTAAGAAAAGACTTTTACATAGCCCTGCATATTGCCTGTCCCGAGTGGCTGTGGTACTATAAGCCAGAAGAATAGCAATGGTAGTACAAGGGTAGCTATGGAATATTCAACAACGCTTACCAGCAACGAGCCAATAGTCATTACCATCGGTAACTTTGATGGTATTCATAAAGGGCATCAGGGCTTGATGCGCGAGGTTCGCCACCTGGCAGATCAACTTGCAAGTTGCCCGGTCTTTATTACGTTTCAGCCCCATACGCTCGCAGTAGTACGCCCTGAAATCGACCTGCAATGTCTGACCACGTTGGAGGAGAAACTCGCGCTCGTCAGAACGTATGGAGGTATCCAAGACTCGATTATTATTCAATTCACACCCGCCGTCGCTGCTATGAGCGCTAGCGAGTTTCTCGATACCCTGCGCACACATTTCCAGATCCGCGGACTGGTGGTCGGAGCCAATTTTAGCCTCGGACACAAACGTATGGGCGATGTCCCATTCTTACAAGCCTACGGACAGCTTCACTCTATTGAGGTACGTTCTATACCTCTGGAAGATATCGACAATCAGCGCGTGACCAGCACACGCATCCGCCATCTGGTCAGCGAAGGTCTTGTCTCAGATGCCCAGGAGCTGCTCGGACACACTATCCAGATCAATGGCACGGTCGTCCAGGGCGATCAACGCGGGCGACTTATCGGCTTTCCTACCGCTAACCTCATTCCGACGCCCGGTAAATTGATCCCGGCCAACGGAGTCTACGCAGCATACGTGTTTGTCAGGCAAAAACTGTCTCAGAGTGACGCAACTCATAGCCCTTGCGTCTATATTGATGCTAGTATGAATAGACAAAACAGAACGGTTGGTTGGGACGTATATACCAGTGCAGTCAATATCGGCGTACGCCCAACGTTTAATGGTAAAACACGTCTGGTCGAAGCCCATTTGCTGGATGTCGCAGGTCTCGACCTGTATGGCCATTGTATAAGTATACACTTTGTCGCCCGCTTACGCGGTGAACAACGTTTCGCGGGCATTGAAGCATTAAAAGCGCAAATTGCAGAAGACGTGCGTCAAGCGCGTCTGATCTTGCAGAAGGATGGAGAAAAGTGAGTACGCTCCAGAATCCACGCGAAAAACGCCAGAATCCACTTTCAAAATTTGAGGCGTTTATGCAGCGCATAGTGGAAGGACCGTTTGCCTTTCTCTTTCCCTCAAAGTTGCAACCGGCCGAGGTAGCACGCAAGCTGGAGAGGGCGTTGGAAGACAATAGCCTGTTGCAGGGCGAGGGGAAGCGCATGGCTCCCGATATCTATGAGGTTAATCTGAGCTTCAAGGACCGTCAACAGCTTGCACCCGTCGAGAAGGATCTGAAAAAGGACTGGGAAAAACACTTGATCCAGTTTGCCCGCCAGCACCACTATACGCTGCGTGCAGACCCGGTGGTCAATCTCCATGCCCAGAGTAAGTTACGCTCCGGCGCAGTCAGAGTCGAAGCTCGTATGCGCGGCGGGAATGATGGCAGCGATATGGCTATGGCAACACAGGCCATCAGCGCAGAACAACTCCAAGAACTGCGCAATGCCTCGCTCATCCCACCACAAGCCTCTGGCTTCAACCAACCGGCCACACCGCAACATCAGTCTGGACAGGCACTTACTCAATACTCGGCACCACCCTCCGGGCAGCAACAACCTTTGCCACCCGCCACCCAACAAGCACCCGTCCAGCCCATGCCACACGCGACACTGACGATCCGCACACCACAACAGCCCCACAAGGTCTTCTATATCGAGAAGGTGGTGATCAAAATCGGACGACAACTCGATAATGATATTATCGTTGAAGATAGACGCGTCTCACGATATCACGCGCAAATTAAATATCAAGATGGCCAATTTACCATTTTCGATCTCGGGACTACTTCCGGCCTGAACGTCAATGGAGTCCCAAATCTGCGCCAGCACCTGCTGCGCAGCGGCGATCGCTTTATCATCGGTAGCTATGAATTTTATTACGAGCGAAGGTAAGGTCTCTGCATCATGACACTCGATGTCTTTCTCTTAATCTTACGCCTGTTAGGAATCGTTCTGCTTTATCTCTTTTTAATGCAGGTGGTAATCTCTATTACACGCGATCTGCGCAAAACAGCCGCGGTAAATGAAGATTCGTTGAATAAACTACCACCCGTAGTTGGCCATCTGGTTGTGGTTGATAGCGGACCAAGCAAGATTGCACCCGGCACAAGCTTCAGCCTGAACCCACAAACAACTATCGGGCGCGGACCAACTAATACTATCCAGATCAGCGAGTCGTTCGTCTCCGCCGAACATACACGCATGTGGTTCCGCAATGGCACCTGGTATGTCCAGGACGCCGGTAGTACAAATGGTACCTATCTGAATAACCAACCAGCCAAAGACGCACTGGCCGCACACGCAGGTGATATCATTCAAGTCGGCTTTCTTCGCTTTAAGCTGGCTCAGTAAAGGGATAAAGGGAAGTGTATGGCAAAGCAATTCGCAACCAATGAGGCTACAGAGATCGGCAAACGGCGCTATCGCTGGCGCGAGATGAGTTTGCTGATTCTACCCTTCATTATCTTGCTGGTGGAGATGTTTCAACTACCCCTGGCTCAATCTTACAAAAATAGTATAGATACTAATTCTCAGAAAGTCATCTTTAACTCAAGCGTTCTCCCAACTCTGAACGATCTTATCCCTATTCTTGGTCTCATCGCCGCCGTGGTCGGTGTCCACATTCTTTTGACTATCTTTTTTCCCAAGTCGGACCAGATGTTGTTTCCTCTGGTAACTTTCTTGAGCGGCTGGGGCGTGCTGCTCGCTCTGCGCAATGGACCCGACGCTTTTCCTTACGATATCCACCTGGGCGAGAAACAACTGGCATGGGTGCTGATCGGCCTGGTAGCCTGCCTGGCTATCCTCTTTGGCCTGCGCAATTTAAACTGGCTCAAACGCTATAAGTATACCTGGGCCGTGGTCGGCGTGGTCCTGGTGGGAATTACGCTCGGCAATGCTCTGCGCGTGAAAAATCTCGATAGCCCGACCCACGATCAACTCAACTTTGGTCCCTTTGCTCTGCAACCCTCGGAACTGCTGAAAATTCTGATCGTGGTCTTTTTCGCCGCCTATTTGAGTGAAAACCAGGATATATTCATGTATGAACAGGGCAACCTCCATCTGGGTCCCCTGCCTCTACCACCCCTGCGCCAGCTCGGACCCATTATTCTGATGCTTGCCTTCTCTCTGGCCCTCTTCCTGGGCGTACGCGAACTCGGCCTGGCTCTCTTGATCTATGGCATCTTTCTAAGTATGCTCTATCTGGGCAGCGGCAAACTTTCTTATGTGCTGGGCGGCCTGGCTATCTTCTTTGTACTGGGTTTTATCGGCTATAGTCTCTTTAGCTACGTTCGCGCCCGCTTTGCCGCAGTTGGCCTCGATATGGTCAACTGGCAACACTGGAATAATTCTACTGTGGCTTTCGCTCAGGATACCGGCGCTCAGATCGCACAAGGTCTGATCGCTATCTCTAGCGGGGGCATACTCGGAGCTGGCTTTGGCCTGGGACACGCCTCCGGCCTGGTCCCAGTCGCACAATCCGATATGGTCGTCTCGGTGATCGCTGAAGAATTCGGCCTCGCCGGCATATTCGCCCTGCTCGGCTTCTATCTGCTTCTGCTCTATCGCGGTTTCCGCATAGCTATCGAGGCTCGCGATCCTTTCCAACAACTGTTGGCCGCAGGCCTGACTTCGATCTTCGCCATCCAAACCTTGATCATTTGTGCGGGCAACTTGAAATTGCTGCCCCTGACAGGTATTCCACTTCCGTTTCTGAGCTATGGGGGAAGTTCAGTGATCGCCAACTTTATTATCATTGGCATCTTGCTGCGTATCTCACACAATACAGCTCTGGAGCGGGAAGGATTAGCGTAAAGAGGAACATCATGGGTCAGTACCGGGAATGGCTCCTTGCTCAAGAAATCGACCGCCGCCTGCAAAAAGAGGCCAGAGCGCTGGAAACAGAACTCTTCGACCTCAGGCAGCGCGTCTCTACTTTCGAGCAAACGAGACCTGATACAGAGAATATCATCTTACTAGCACTCCTGGCCTATCTCGCCGACCAGGAAACTCCCGCTCAAGATGAGGCCACTACTCCACCTTCACCCGGCTGGAGTGGTTTGCTCGGCCTGAAAACTCCACAATCCCCCGCAGCTTTCTCTGCCCTTTCCGCTTCTCTTCCCCAGACTGAACCCGTCTCAGAGGAACTCCCAACGCTGTTTACTACACGCCAACCTGTAACCGAACTCGCAGTTGACTCAGAACACCCTTCCCCAGTTCACGACACTCTTGCACGCGAACCTGAGGACCATTCGGTCGAGGCCGAAACTCGCCGCCTGAATGAAAATATTCAACGCTGGTTCGAGCGCTGGCACCAGAAGGAAGATCCCAGCAATACGACGCTGCACGCGGAGGTGCCTTATGAGCAATAATACTGAAAAAGTCCAAACAAACTACGAACGCTTTGCCGAGATCTTTACCCTCCTGCCTGAACACGATATCACGCAGTTCTATACTCAGTATCAGCTCTGGCTGCTACATCATCGCTTACCTATCCTTGAGAAGCAATTGGAAGTCCTGCACGAGCATATCACCGAAAACCAACTGTATGTCCAGAGCACTCGCCCACCCGCAATTGCCCTGGCCGTGCTGGCACGCCTCGAATCTAAAGGCGTCAATGAAATTGAGGTGCTGGACCAGATGCTGGCCCGCGGCGAAGATTGGCTCGACCGCACAATGCAACGCCTGGACTACTGCGAACAGGTGGAGGACTTTATCCAGGGCGATTATACCCAGTGGTGCGTCAATTCGCTCGATGGTGCCTACGACTGGATCGATTCTCTTCGCGATTCTTCCTCCGAGTCCCTCACTCCCCCTATTCTGACTACTGACGAAACCGCAGCTACCGCAGAGCTGCTTCTGCAAAAATTGAAAACCGACGACGAGGACGCAATGCACGAGGTGACCTTTATACACCCATCCCCCACGTCCGATGTCCAACCAAGCAGCCAACCCATTACTGCCCCTCTGGCGGCCCTTCCCGATGCGCAGACGACCCGACCCATCACTGTTCCACTCGAAACGCCCGACAGCGCCGCTCCCGCCTCGACTGAACACCTCCTGGCCGCAATGGAGAACTGGGAAAATCTGGAAAGTATCGATGAGGAGGACGCTCCCTGGTACGCCAGTGAGGAAAACGAGCTGCGCCATTTCGATCAGCCCGGCGCTATGAACGATTGGATCAAAGTCCTACAAGACGACACCCTCGCCAGACTCGAAGCAGGCGAAACCGCGATTACTGCCTATACGGTCGCCGAGATTATTACTCCTGAAATCTCAGATCCACAAGCGCAACCGAGCGAGCACTCCGCTCTTGTGGATGAAGAGACTATCGATACGCTAACTCCTATTGACTTTTCTTCACTCCCGGACACTTCTGAGGCTCCCGCTAACTCGGCCCCCACCCTGCCAGACGATGAGCTAATCATCCCGTCAGAAGTCGAGCTATCCGCCCTGCAAACTCCCACTGAACCCGTCGCCAGACCCACATCTCCACTCACCCTTGAACCTGAAGAGGCTGAAATTTCTGACGAGCCGATCGATCCCGACGAGACAGACAAATTGCATGGTCCCAGCGCGACAATCGACGAGCTTCCCCCCGCGCATACAAATCCACCACTCGACATTGCCAACGAGATAGCTCTCCTCATAGGCGAGCAACCAGTCCTTCTCCCCACAGATGAGGAACTGACTCTGCTAACCAGCTCACAACCCCCCACTGACTCCAAAGCGGCTGACGCGGTAAAACAGCTAGCCACACCTTCATTCACGCGAGACAATGCGATCGACCTTCCTACCAATACCTCGCACACAGCCGCACTCTCCCAGGTCGAGGCCTTATCTCAGATCATTCCCACCACTACGGAGTCCGATCTACCCGAGCAAGAGAGAGAAGCAGAACCTCTCGCTCTCATCGCCGATGCATCCGCAATCACCGATACTCCCGTCGCTGAGACTACTCCCGAGACCGACGAGTCGGCTATTCACGACGACTCTCCTATCGCCGCACTCGCTCCCAAAACCGACGATTCCGATCTGTCGCTCCTCGATACACAGCTTATCGCTATCCCTAGTTCCGACGACTACACCGCAGCTATCCTCCCACCAGCCTCACCAGAGACGCATACACCCACCAACGACATTAGCACCGAGGAGACACTGGTATTCCTTAACGTAATCGATCCAGGCGAACTGCACACTACCCTGCGAGCACACGAGATCGAGGAAGCCGCAATGACAAACACCATCCTCGACGCCGAGACAAGCGCTGACCAGTTACCCTGGAATGTCTATCTGGAAATCGACGCGATCAATCAAGCAGGACAGAGCGCAATCGAAGAACACTCACTCCTGGAAAATAACGGCACCGAGGAAGTACCCAGCATCCCCAAACAACCCGGCAACGCATCACTCGCGCCAGTCCAGCCACCCGCACTAATCCCGGCCCACCACAGCGCAGCCAAAACTGCACAGGCCAGCCCGCCTGAACAGCCACGCACACATACCAAAAAACTAGGCTTCTGGCAACGACTGTTCCGCAGAAACAAATAATCTGCCTTCTCCTGCCTTCTTTAGAGCTACGCAAAAGTCATCAGAAGCAGGAGTGCAGAGGGCCTGGCACTCTGTCTGGGGGACAGGTAATCGAGGCGTTTGACACGGGTAGGTTTTTCGCTGAATGCTTCGCTACAGCGAAGCCCAGACCTCACCGTGCAGGAAGGCGTTTTTCGGGCGCAGTTCTGCGCCC
>DAOTTJ010000030.1:0-4003 GCA_034437695.1 Ktedonobacteraceae bacterium | reverse complement strand
GTTGCGCTTGTGCTCATTCCGGTCAGACCAGGCAAAGGACCGCGTCTGGAGTATGTGCAGCAGGCACAGGATTTTCAGGTTTTATTGCAGCGTAAGGCGGAGCGTCAGCATATCATGCTTGAAATCGCCCAGGTATATACGCAGGATGTACCGAGGAGTATCGAAGCCTTCGCCAACGAGATGAATTGCGAGGGTATCCTGCTCTTCTTGCGCAAGGGCAGAGAGACATTTCTGAGCCATAGCTATCTGCGTGCATTGATGAGCGGGACGACCTGCGCCATCCATGTGGTTCTTCTGCCCTCGAAGTGGCGGCGTAGCGGCTGCAATCAGCCGCTCCATATTCCCTTTCCCCGGCATACCGAGGATGAGCGCATGGAAACAACCGCAGTGACCGCAGCTTTCCTGCCCGAACAGGTCGAGGCGCTTGACCATCAATCGCTGTTTCAGCGGCTCGCGCGTGTAGGGACACGGGTGCGCTGAGGCCTGTCGGCTGGTGTCCTACATTCTGCGCGTTAACAGGTGGATGATCAGCCAGGAAACGCCCATCGAGAAGAGATAGGCGATGATATAAAAGATAGTAAGGATCGGCATAAAGTAGCCAGCGATAGCCAGAGCCAGAAAGATCAGAGGATTGACGCCGAGGAGAAGGGCAAGTCTTAGGCGTGCTCGCGTCGGAGTCTCGCGCTTGAGAAGATGGACACTATGGTCGTGGCGCGACTTGAATGCAGCGTATATCCACATCACATAAAGCGTCGTAGCTGTAGCAAACTGCCAGAGACTAAAGATCACCTCGAAGAGGCGGCGGTCCATATGTGTAGTATACAGACGTGCCGGGATAAACATCAGGATAATGAACAGGAGAAAGATGAAATTGAGCATCAGAAGCGTTGCGTTGTAGCGTTTGATAAAGCGGAAGAAATGGTAGTGAAGCAGCCAGTAGATGCCGAGAATCACAAAACTAAAGACGTAGGTTCCCAGCAGACTCCAGCTATCGCTGAGCGCCTGGGCTGCGTCGTTGATAGTGCCAGGATCGATCTGTGCGGCGGTGATCGTGATTGCAATCCCGATAATCGCATCGCTGAACAACTGGATGCGCGTGATATCGTCATTTCCAACGCTGATATCCAGGCTGGCCTGGAGACGGCGGCGATAGAATGTGAAGAAGAGCGTGCGCACCAGGGTAAATCCGGCGATGATCGCTACGCCGATATACCAATGGCCGAGCGAGATCAGCACGAACGCCGGTATGTAGAAAAGCATGCTCACCAGCAGAGCCGAGAGACGCCAGTTGGTGTAGGTGGTAAAGGCCCGCGTTGGCTTTGGTGTGCCAAATAGATGCGCCCGGTGGGCGTGTCGCCAGAGCAAGGGGAGCATCAGCCCCGCGCAAAAAAGCGATCCCAGAAAGAGCAGCAGACTATAGCCCTTACTCTCCGTCAGACCCATCTCGATATTGATCAGAGTCAAACCTACCGGAATCAACACGATCACCGCCAGATAGATAGAGTTTAATGTGATCAGCCAGCCGTCGTTGCGTTTGATGTGATGGAAGATCGTGTGGTGCTCTTTCCACAGCATATAGACAAAGAGGAAACTGAGAATATATGAGACAAAGTGCAGGATAAAGCTATCGATCTGAATAGATCCGAGATTGCTGGGGATTCTAATAGAGACTGCAGCAATCGTCAAGGCGAAGGCGATGACGCCATCGCTAAAGATCATCAGACGTTCGTTATCGTCCTCGGCGGGTTGGGCCTGTGGTATATGCGGTGCGTTGGTGTGGAGAGGGGTGTGACAGTGCGTGCAGGCGGGCGCGTTGGGGGCCTGAGGTTTGCCACAGTTTGGGCAGTTCATATGTTGTTTTCCTTTTTTATACACTATAGGCGTGGGTTTTAGTAGAGGGCCATCCTCTGCACTCCTATTTTGCCTGTTTTGCCGGAGGCAAAACGTGCAAAATGAAAGAAAAAGTTTGTTGGGACACCCCAGATTACTTGTCCCCCGGACAGGGTGCCGGTGAAGGGCTGCTGCTCTTAACAATCCGGCCTACGCCCGCGCCTATGGAGGACACTTCGCGCTCCGTAGGGTATGGCTAGCCGTATGCGGGGCTGGTTGTTGCGTTTACGGCGTACGCTGGAGGGTCTTGACGTAGGCGATGAACTTATCGCCGCGATCAAACTCGTTGAGAAACATTCCGAAGCTGGTGAAGCCGGGTGAGAGAAGGAGCGTATCGCCGGGGTGGGAGAGCGCGACCGCCAGATCCAGCGCTCCAGTGAAATCGTCGAAGACGCCGCGCAGTGGGTTGGGTCGCTGCTGTCTGTCTGCCTCGCTGGCGAGGCAGGGGAGCAGCTCGTCGGTGCCGCTGCCCTTGAGCAAAACGAGGTCGCGACAGCGGGCGACGATCGCGGCTGGCCAGTCGGCGAGCGGCAGGTATTTGGTGTTCCCACCGGCCACCAGGACAAGTGGACCAGCGAAGGCACGCAGCGCGGCCTCGCCTGCGACGGGTGTTGTGCTGGTCGTGTCATTGACGTAGCGTACACCGTCGATGACGGCGATCTCTTGGAGTCGATGCGGCACACTGTGGAAGGTGCGTACGACCTCGGCGCTGACCTCGTCGGTGATGCCGAGCAGGCGGGCGGTAGTGGTAGCCAGCAAAATATTTTCCAGATTGTGCGAACCGGGCAGGAGCGTCGTATGGCACGTAAAGGGGAAGAGCGTAGTCGAGCCGCGCAGAAAGCTACCGCCGCGTTGCAGACTGGTAAACCAAGTCTGGCTGGGCGCAGTCTCGCCCATCGCGCGTGTCCATGAGTTGTCGTAGTTAAAGACCGCCAGATCGTCGGGGTGCTGGTGGCGGAAGATATTGGCTTTCGCGGCAGCGTAGTCCTCCATGCTGTCGTACGTATCCAGGTGGTCGGGGTAGATATTGGTCATGACCGCGACTGCTGGACTGAGGCGGTGCGGCTCAAGCGCCTCTAGCTGCCAGCTTGAGAGTTCCAGGACCACCTGTGTCTGCGGGGTGATTGTGGGGAGTAGTGAGAGTGTTTCGACGCCCGAGACGTTGCCGCCCAGGACGGTGGGTTGACCGCTGGCGTGAAGGATCGCAGAGAGCAGCGTCGAGGTAGTCGTTTTGCCGCGCGTGCCGGTGATGCCGATGATGCGTCCGGGGCAGGCTTGAAAGAAGAGCGCGATCTCCTGCTCAATCTGCGCCCCGTGTTCGCGGGCAATCTGGAGAAAGGGAGAGTTGCGTTTAATGCCCGGCACACGCAGAACTATCTCGGCCCAGCGGAAGTCCTCGGGACGGTGCTGACCCAGAATATATTCGATCGGCAGACCCGCGAGGGTTTGAATGCTCGGCGCGAGGACCTCTGCCGAGCGCAGATCGGTCACGCGCACCTGAGCGCCCTGTTGAGCGGCGTAGCGAGCCGAAGCAATGCCCGAGCCGTGCAGGCCGAGGCCCATAATGAGGACGCGTTTCCCGCGTAATTCCATAAGTCACTTTCCCGTTTCTCTGCGTTTTGTTGGTGTGCTTGCCTGTTTCTATGATAGCAGACAAGGGGAAAGCTGTCGAGCAGGGGTGCTCGCTGGTTTTGCGCAAGCCGCGGGCTTGCGCCCCGCCTCGGTTTTTGTGAGTGAGCGAGGAGCGCGAGGTCTGCGGTCCCGCGTTCCTCGCTCGCTCGTTTTGGGAGTTACGGGGCAAGCCCCGCAGAGTATGGTTGTCTGCGGCAAGAGAGGAAGGCAGAAAACCTCTGCTTGAGAGCGCTGGCTGTGCAGGTATGTATGCAAATTCTTGAGGATTCGGGCGCGATTCATAACGATTTGGCGCGAGTGGCGTCAGAAGATTGACAGTCCAGCCTGCGCTTCGTAATATTTTGACAGAGGGATGTAGTTGTGTTAGTTGATCGGTTTACTCAATATTAGCTCATGAAAATATGATATACTGAATGTGAACAAGAAGCCGAGTAGAAACATCGGTGTTTCTCCTGGTTGGGACCGCACCACGGGCGGTGGG
>DAOTTJ010000029.1:0-10239 GCA_034437695.1 Ktedonobacteraceae bacterium | reverse complement strand
CTGGTACATACAAATTAAAGATATATCTGGAGGCTTTTCTCTATGCACCCTAATAGTCTCACACTCCAGTGGATAGACCCGAGTGGCGTCTTCTGGGGAGCGCTTTTTGGACTGATCATCTCGCTCATGCTCTCGCCTTTTCTGGCTTTCTGGATGAGCGCGGTACGCAATCGAGCGGCTGTCGTGCTTGGCTCGTTCATTGGCGGTATTATAGCTTTTCTGGTGATCCTGGGCTGGGCCGGGACGCTCGTCTATGATACCCCTCTGCCAGGCGCAAGCGGTGGTTCGGCCTTCTTTGGCGGTCTGCTTTTCTGCGCTGCGGCCGAATTGATCTGCGGCGCTGCCTCCGATCTCATGGTCGCCCGCGCTAACCGACGCGATTATCGCCGCGCCGCTGTGGGTGTCCACGAATAGTTTAGACTTCTGGCACAGCCATGTTTTACCTGCTACACGGTAACGACGAATTTACCTGCCGCGAACAGCTCAAGAAGCTGCGCCAGCAGGGCGATTTTGCGTATAATCAGGACTACTACACTGGCGGTGAGGTTGCACTGTCGACGCTCACCGCTACGTGTAATACCTTTCCTTTTCTCTCAGAACAACGTCTGGTGATCCTCGAAGGTCTGCCCAAGAAACGCCGTGGCGAAGAGAGCAGCACCGAAAATACAGATGCCGCCGAGACGCCCGCGTTGGGTACAAAGGGACGCAAGAAGAAAGGTGGCAAGAGCGCCACCGAGACTCGCGCTGGCTTCGAGAAGGCTCTGGCCGAGGCTATCCCCAATATGCCCGAGACGACGATTTTTATCGCCTTGATCGACGACGAACTTCCTGCAAGTAGTCCACTCCTCAAAGCAGCCGAGACGCACGGCAAGATCTTGCAGTCGACTCTGCCCAA
Source organism: Ktedonobacteraceae bacterium (assembly GCA_034437695.1). Taxonomy (GTDB): domain Bacteria; phylum Chloroflexota; class Ktedonobacteria; order Ktedonobacterales; family Ktedonobacteraceae; genus Paraktedonobacter. Next base: position 9,344 of record DAOTTJ010000029.1, on the reverse strand, counting down.
AGGCGCTGCATTGGAGAGCTGGATCAGGAAACGCGCTCAGGTGGCGGGGGTTAAAATCAGCGGGGAAGCGGTCTCACTGCTGGCCGATTTTATCGGCAATCAGTTGCGCCTGCTGGCCAACGAACTGGATAAACTGGCCACGTATGTCGGACCCGAGCATACGATCGAAGCCAGCCACGTCCACCTGCTCTCAGCCCAGGTCCAGGAAGCGCGGGTCTTTGACCTGACAGACGCCCTGGCGCAACGCAATCGCACGCTGGCTCTCAATCTACTCCACGACCTGCTGGCCGACGGTCTTCATCCGCTGGCCCTCCTGCCAACTATCACTTCGCAAGTACGCAATCTGCTCCTGGTCAAAGAACTGGCTGCCAGCGGTCTGCGGGCCGCGCAGATCGGCGCAGCCATTGGCTCACCGCCCTTTGTGGTTGAAAAAACGTTGCGCAACATCGGCAAGTTTAGCACCGCGCAACTTGAAAGTACGTACCATAAACTGCTTGAGACAGACGCCGCGCTCAAACGCAGTCGCCTCTCACCCGAAATGGCCCTGGATCTACTGATTATTCAGTTCGGCAACTGAGTACACCCGACTCAATTATTGTCTGCTAAAGGATGGGTTATGTCGCAAGCTTCGCCGCTACAAGAGTTAATCTGTTCACGCATCGCGCACGAGGGACTACTGACGTTCGCCGCATATATGCGCATGGCGCTCTACGAGCCAGAGTACGGCTACTATGTGCAGGGTCCCGCCCGCATGGGCTGGCGCGGCGACTACTTCACCAGCAGCGATATCTCAACCCTGTTCGCTCACTGTCTGGGTCGGCAATTGGCTCAGTTTTGGGAAAAGCTCAAGCGACCCAACCCACTGCACGTACTTGAACAGGGAGCCGGACGCGGGCAACTGGGCGCGATGGTCCAGGCATGGGCGCTCGCCGAGGCTCCCGAGTTTGCGCGGGCGCTGATATATCAGAGCGCGGACATCCGCAGCGGTCAGGATAGCCTTCAATCCACCACCGAGCAAACGTTCCACGTGCTGCTCTCAAACGAACTGATCGACGCCTTTCCCGTCCACCTTGTTGAAGTGCGCGAGCACCAACTCTTTGAGGTCTACGTCTCGCAAAAAGCTGGTCACCTGCATGAAGTACTGGCCGAACCATCCTCACCTACGATTGCTAACTATCTGGACGACTATAAGATAAACTGGCAGCGCTTTCCCGATGGCTGGCGCACCGAGATCAACCTGGACGCCGAGATCTGGCTCAGGCAGTCGGTCGCACAGATGGATTCCCACAGCTTTCTCCTGACAATTGACTACGGCGAGAAAGCACGCGAATTGTACACCCGCGACCGCCGCCGTGGCACGCTACTCTGCTATCGCAACCACCAGGCCAGCGAACGCCCACTCGCGTACCCCGGTGAACAGGATATTACCGCGCACGTCAATTTCAGCTCACTGATCGAGCAGGGCCGCGCACTCGGTCTGCGCCTGAATACCTACACAACTCAGCGCCAATGGCTGGCAACCTGCGGCCTACAGGACGAGCTGACCCAACGCCGCGCACGCGACTTCACACTGCTCGATACCCAGCGCAGCAGCGACCAGGGACAGATAGCCCTGATGCACTGGTACGATCTGCGCCAACGGGCCGCAATCCTGAGCGATCCCTCCGGCCTGGGCAATTTCAAGGTGCTGATCCTGCGCCGCTAAACCTGTCCCTCTTGCCCGCAAACAGCCGAGCGATTTTACCCCTACAGGGTAAACGCGCCCGGCTAGAACAAGGCTGATCGCGCTCAGGGAGTCAGACGCGTCAGGTCGCGTGGAAAGGTAGTAGCCAGGCGAATGTTGGACACGCCCGTCAACTGCATCAGCAGACGCTCTAGACCAATCGCGAAGCCGCCGTGCGGGGGCATGCCATAGCGAAAGGCCTCCAGGTACGTCTCGAAAGGTTCCAACGCCATATTGGCCCTGGCGAGCGCAGCTACGTAGTCCGCATAGAGATGCAGACGTTGACCACCCGTGACGAGTTCGGTACCGCGAAAAAGCAGGTCAAACGAGTTGGAATAGGCCGGACGCGCCGGGTCAGGATGCGTATAGAATGGCCGCTTACTCATTGGATAGCCAGGCACAAAGAGAAAATCGCTGCCATACTCGCGCTGCGCCCACTCACCGAGCCAGCGCTCACCCTGCGGCGACAGGTCCGGCTCGTCACGCTCGTCCAGACCATACTGCCGGTAGAGTAGTTCCTGCGCTTCAGTGAAGTGCAGACTAGGGATCTCTTGCGGCACGGACGGCATGTTGACGCGCAAGAGTTGTAGATCCTGCGCATAGTCGCTGGCGAACACCTCAAACATATGCGCAAGAACATCGCGCAAGAGAGCCATAAGGGTCAGGTGGTTCTCGATAAAGCCGCATTCGACATCAAGGCTAACGTACTCGTTGATATGCCGGGTCGTATCGTGGTGTTCAGCGCGGAACACCGGTCCAACCTCATAGACGCGCTCAAAAACGCCGACCATGATCTGTTTGTAAAATTGCGGACTCTGCGCCAGGTAGGCTGGACGCCCAAAGTAGTCGACCGCGAAGACGCTGGCCCCGCTCTCGGTGGCCGAGGCCACCAGCTTTGGCGTCTGGATCTCGGTAAATTGGCGCTCGTGCAGCAGACCCCGAAAGCCGCTCATGGCCCCGGCTCCCAGACGCAAGATGGCACGACGCGTTGGATGGCGGTTGGCGACAACTGCGTGATCGAGCAAGGTCGCAAGCTGCACATTCAGTCGCGGCTTGTTCAATGGCACAATCGGCGCTTCATTGATCGGCGTGAGCACGCTGATGCTCAGTTCGTGCAGTTCAACGCCCCCAGGTGCCTGGGGCATAGCCACTACCAGACCACTGAGCGCGATAACGCTCTCCAGACGCGCCTCGTGCTCGCGCAGCGTTTGCAGCTCAGCTTCAACTTCAGCCACCGCCTGTATCGTCCCCCAGGCATCGCGCAACACAAGAAAACTCACTCCACCCATCTCACGCCAGGAGTGCAGCCAGCCAGTCACCAGGACACGCTCGCCAACATGCACACCGACCTCGCTGGTCGGAATGCGCGATAAAACAATTTGTGGTTGCATAGTATGTTCTCAAAAACAGGTCCACCGTCATTTCAGGCGCAAGCACATACCCCGGCGGACCCTGTCTCAACAACAAGCTTCTCAGGTCTCTTGCGCTCTCTCTACCCCTGGTGAAGGTAGTATCGCCTACGGCATCGTCTGCCACTATACACCTCACTCTCTACCGCAATTGACGCGGTCAACGCTCCAGACCCTTCAAGCCGGTGGATCACGGAACAAACAAAAAGCCCTCATCCTCACAGGAGGACGAGGGTTGTATGCCTCGTGGTACCACCACCATTTGTCCCTCCGCTCACGCGAAAAGACCTTCTACAGTCTCTCAACACCGACTTAACGCGGTGGAACAAAACTGCGGCGCTTTAATGGGCGCAATCCAGGCAATCCGGCTACTCTCTGCCAGCACATTTTCGCCGTCCGGCTCAGGGGTGTCATCCGATCTTCAACGACGGCACTCACAGCATACGTACCGCTCTCTAAACGTCAAACGAACCGGGGTGTTCCCTTCACAGCCTCTCTTCTATTCTTATCCCCCTGACTATAACACCCACAAACAAAAACTGTCAACCACCATCAGCAACGGGCAGGTTTTTTTCTGGATGCTTCGCTGGGGCGAAGCACACATTTGACGTGCAGGAAGGCGTTGTTCGGGTGCAGGCTTGCACCCGAACAACACCTTCCTGACCAGGGGTGCAACCCCTTGACTGGGGTCTGGGGCTGTGCCTCAGTCTTCTTCTCCCTCTGCCTCGCCTGCGGCGACGCATCAAATGGGCGGTGACAGAGACCCAAAAGAAACAGGCACAACAATCAAATAAACACTACACAAAATCAAAACACCACCCACAACCGTCGTTGCGACCAATTGGTCGCCAAGCACGAGAATCGCCAGTACAGTTCCAAGCAATGGCTGGATAAACAGAGTAATCGCCGCCGCCGCGCCATCGATCACCTCTAAACCCTGAAACCACGCCAGGTACGCGACAGCAGTCGACATCGAAGCCAACCAGCCCACACCCAGCCACGCCTGCCAACCAATCGCAGGCCAGCCACCCTTCAACACGTTAAACGCCGCTACCGGTATCCAGAAAAATGTACTGCCCACAATGGCAGTCGACGTGACCAGCAGCGACGAATGCCTGGCTAGCAAGGCCTTGCCACGCACAGTGTAAAACGCCTCAAACACGAGCGCCAGCACGACCAGCAAATCACCGACGATACGCATGGTCCCACCGCCAGAGGGAATGTTCGGGATCAAACTGCGCTCAACTATCAGATAGACACCGATAAAACCCAGGCCGAGCGCCAGCAGGGTCGCAACCCTAAAACGCTCGCGCAAAAGTATCCAGGAGAAGAGCGCGGTAAATATCGATTCACTGGTAATCAGTAGCGCGACATCGGAGGCGCTCGTCAGGGATAGCCCACCATATTCAAGCACCTTGTTGACCACAAAGCCGACCAAAGCCAGCAGGGCCAGTTGCGGTATATCCCGACGCGTGAGGTGCAGGTCCCCGCGCTTGATAAGCAAAAGCGGCAGCAGCAGGAGCGAACCGATAATCATGCGCAAGGCGTTGACCATGCTGACCGAGAGGTCGTGGAGCGCAAACTTGGCCGCTACATAGCTGGCCGCCCAGAGCGTATTGGCCATAATCAATAAAAACCAGGCCGAGGCCCGCCCTCTTGTAGGCAAGGGACGCGAAGAGAGAGAATTCAAAGAGCCTGTCCTTTTATCCTATAATATTGTATACAGTATCTCGTCGTCGACCTCTGGACGCGGCAGACCACTGGCCCGCAAAACCTTGAAACGCGCGTTGCCGCTCACCTCTTCGACGTTGCCGAAGCTGGCTTGCAGGGTAGTTTCGTACTTGAGAAAGCGGTTGGCCACCAGATAGAAACGTCCACGTGGACGCAGCACTGTCGCGGCCTCACGGATAAAGCGCTCGGCGATTGCCGTCGTCTGCACTCCCCCAAGATGAAACGGGGGATTGGTCACCACCAGGTCAAAGCGCTGTTCGCGTACCGCCTGAATACCATCGCTGACAAGTACCTGAGCATTGGATACCTGGCGTTCAGCCAGCAAACGCCGCGTTGCATCGACGCTGGCCAGACTGACATCGACCAGCGTGGCCTGACCTCGCGTGGCCTGCGCGGCGATATGTACACCGATAAACCCGGACCCACAGCCGAGGTCCAGGGCAACATCGGTCACGCGCACCTCAAGATGCTCCAGCAGCAGGGCAGTTCCTTCGTCCATCTTGCCCTGCGCAAAAGGCGCAAACACTGGCGCAACCACTGCACCGGCAACCTTTTCGCTACGCTTGACCGCACAAATCACGCGCCTTCCCTTGCTGATATCGAGCGTCTCCAGGTTGCCAAACAGCTCCTGTAAACGTCTGCCCACCGAGAGAATACCCCTATCTTTGGCCCCCTCAACATAGATCCGTCCGCCCGGCTTGAGCGCATAGGCCGCCAGTTGGAGCGAGTAGTGCATCCAGGCCTTGTTGGGCTGATAGAGCAGATTCAGCACCGCCCCATCCATAGTCGCCTCCCCCACTTGCAGCGTATAATCATGGAAAGGTACCTGCCGCAGGCGCAGCGCAGGTGTACCAGCACGCTGCGCAAGCGCATAGGCTTGAGCGCACGCAGCACTATTGTCCTCAGCCAGCACCAACTCGCCCTCCCCAAGCTGCTGAGCAAGCAACGAAACACAGGGATCGGCAGCCGAATTTAAAAGCAACACCCGATCGTCAAGGGCAAAGCGCAGCGTTTCCGCTAATAAAGATTGAAGCATAGCATCGCACCCTTTTATGCTAAAGACTAACCCGTTTCCACCCCCACAGCGAAAGCATGGCGGCTTATCGGTGAACATATAAACTCGTGCCATTATATCTTCTCAGAACCACCCACGGGCTATTTCATAGATACTTCGCCCGCAGCGAAGCAAATGTTTCAAGTACAGCAATATGTTTTTCAAGCGCAGCATACGCCTGAAATTTACACAGGTAGGTTTTTCGCTGAACGCCTCGCCACAGCGAAGCCTAGACCTCACCGTGCAGGAAGGCACTTGTCAGGCGCACCCTGCACCTTCTTCTCTTTGGGGGTGGGGCAAGCTTGCCCGACAAACAAGGAAGGACAAAAAACCTCACTGTGAATAGGTCGGGGTGTCCCCGAAAACCTCTTTTTCCTCTTTTGCCCGCCGCAGGCGGTCAGGGCGGACTTTTGAATTGAGTAGTCCAACATAGTATATAATAACCAGAGAATACACTTAACAAACTCTGTAGTGCTCCATCAGTAATCATACAAATTCACCAGCAACGATTGGAACACACGCATGGCTCTTTATGTTGATAGCGCTTTCCTGGACGATATCGCACTGGTTACGCGCACTGTGCCTGTCACCGGGGTTACTACTAACCCGACACTCATGCGTCTGGCCCGCGAGCGCGGCCAGGATCTCGATCACATGGCTCTCTTACACGAACTGTTGAGCGCAGTACCAGGCCCAATCTTTACACAACCCGGTGCCTCAGATGAAGAAGAGATGTATCGGCAAGCCCTCACTTATCTTCAGGCCGACCCGGAGCGCATCGTGCCGAAAATTCCAATGAATAGCGCAGGGATACACGTGGCTCGCCGGCTACGCTCACAAACAAAATGCACGCTTGCGTTTACTGCGGTCACTACCGTAGCTCAGGCCTATATCGCGGCCCTGGCCGGGGCCGATTTTGTCATTCCCTACTATAACCGCCTGGCTTTAAACGGCATCGATGCTCATCAACGTATTCAGAAAATGGGTACGGCTCTGAGCCAGGCTGGACTTTCCACACGTGTTTTAGTCGCAAGCATCAAATCCGCCCACGACGCCGAGCAGTCGTTGCTAGTGGGCGCACACGACCTGACTATCAATCCCCAGCTCCTCCTTGATATGGTCGACGACCCACTAAGCGACGAAGCAATCACGCGTTTCAATCAGGACTGGCGAACTCTGAATACATTGTAACAACTCTCACTCTCTTCCATTGCTCGCATTATGAACCATTATTCACAATGTGAGCGCTACGTTCATATTTTCGTCACTATCCTATGGTATATTTCTTATGCAACACTGCGTAAAAGGTTCGGGGGGAAGTCTACAAGCCTGACTGGTAGATCTCAGAGGAGATAACAATGCAAAAACGTGGAAGTACGGGAAGTTTGTAGAAAAGAACGAACAACAACAAAGTGTTACAGCGGAAAGGACGCTCTCCTGCGGGCGTCCTTTTTTTTGTGGTGTATCCATAGCAATCTATGCATGAGAAAGGCGAAAGATCGGGTCGCGCGAACATCAGACATTGACATGTTCGCCAGGTTGAAGCGGGCGAAATTTTGTGCCATCGTTGATATAGATAATCGTTTGATCCTGAATATGGACCAGCATATCTGGCCTTCCATCACCATTGACATCTTTAAATACGCCGGTCACAGGGATCAGATCTCCGCCGTCGCCAAATAACGTCGGGCCTGTGTAGCTGAGTGTATGCGTGGCGTCGCCACCTGGAATTTCAATAATAATGACGTGTCGATTGAGGTTCATAAAAATGAAGTGCGAGGGATTGCTTGCGCTATCGTGATGACCCACTACCGCGTTTACTTGGTAAGTGCGCGGGCGGCCATAGGTGACATCATCCTGGTGAACCTGCCACCACGATGTCAAAGCGCTAAAACAGACGACCAGCCCAATCATCAATGCCATGCCGATGATGACCGCCGGCCACGGCGAACGTCGGCGGCGCGGACGCGCTAAGGTGATCGGACCACTGTTGATTCTTACATCGTCTTCGGTATTAGCCGGCGCACCACTACCTGCCCGGCGGCGCTGGATAAGACCCGCCTGCGTGGGTGCGTAATCCTCCACTGTGTCCTGTTGAGCCGGCTGCCTGTAGCGGCGGACGCTAGTTTTTGGACGCGTCACATAGTACTCCTCTTCCTCTGCAATGTCGAAATCGACCCTGGGAGCCTGCGCTCCCTTACGATTTTGCTGTGTTGCCATCGTGGTTTCCTCCAACCTGGTAATTATGTTCTAGAATCAGACACATCATATACTAGAACATCTGTCCTGTCAAGAGGAAATACCGAAAGGTACCAGCGCGGTCACGATCTGCTCGCTTCAGCCTGCACGAACGGCTGAAGGATACTCGCTTAGAGAGGATTTGAGGCGGCAAGGCGAGGAGCTATGGCTACAACTACCCTACTTTACTACCGCTTGCGTTGCGAATATATACATGACGTAGCCGTCTGTCACTACTCTGGTATAGCCAGTGCGAAAACGCGCTGGCCAGTCCACACGCGGCAGTTGCGAGCTGGTGAGAAACGCATAGGCCGGGTCCGGCTGGTATTGCAGTGAGTCCAGCGGAAATATATAGGAGGATGCGCGGTCGGCCCACACTTGCGCGTAATAAGGCGCGTAGCGATTGTGCGCATCGGGATGCATCGACGCATTGAGTACCGCACAGACGATATGCTCGTCGCTCTCAAAGGCAATCTTATCGCAGGTCCAATAATCGGTGTAGATATGCCTGACTCCCAGGTGCTCTAACGTACTGATTAATACAGCGTCACGTTGATTGGACGCTGCTACCGCCGGCACTTCACTAAAGGCCAGCACACTGCCAAGCAAACTCAGAGCACCTAAGCCGAGCAGTCCAACCAGCGCCGCTCCCTTGATCAGTCGCGGCTTGCTATTCGCCCACGTCGGCGTTTCACACAGACCCACCCAGAGCGGCCAGTAGACGGCGGGCGTGGCGCTCAGCAGGCAGATCAGATAGCGGGCGTGCAGACCCGGTCCACTGAGCGGCGCGTTGCTAAATGTGTAGATCGCCAGAGTGAGCGCTGCGCTCAATAATACGGCCAGACGCGCAAGCTGCACTCTTAGTGTATAGTTGCCTTCATCGTCTGCGCTGCGCTCTCTACGCTTATGCCAGAGCAGACGCGTACTGCGCCACGCGATCAGGCAGGCCAACCCAAAGAGTATGAGATACCCCGCGCTCCACGTGCCACGCGCCAGGTTACAGGCCAGCGTGGGCTGACTGGTCGGTCCTAGAAAGGGGATCTCTGTGACCGGACAAAATGGCTCCCCCGTCATCAAGGGCAAGCTGACCTGGAAGGTGTTGCTGATTTCATGCCAGACCGCAACCGGCGCGTAGATCTGCCCTCCATCGCCGTGCAAACCGCGTAGCACGCTCAATGAGTCTTGTCCA
>DAOTTJ010000028.1:0-4045 GCA_034437695.1 Ktedonobacteraceae bacterium | reverse complement strand
TATGCAGATACCCCGCTGGTGCCAGATACAGGGCTATATAATGCTCGGCTCGTGGCACCACTTCTCTTGACAAAGGATCGGGTTGCGAGCGTGAAGGCGGCGGCCTTCACGCTCGCAACCCGATCCCAAACCCTGGGATGGGTGGCAAGTCAGAGGCTTGCGGAGAATAAAATAGCCCTGTGCCAGATATATAGCCTCAAGTACCTATCTTTTCACGTGGGTAATCCGCTTGTAGGGTAAAGCACGATTATAGTAACAGGTGGAGGTAGAAGAGCGATTTAGAGTCACACACAGGGCCAATAGGAAATTTGGGTCTTTTTTCTAGCCATTTGTGGTGCATTAAAAAACGTCATTGCGAGCAATTTTAGAGGATCAGATAGGCTCTCACGCTGCTTAAAAACGCTATTCTTGATTTCTCTAAGGAAATTCTAAGCTAAAGGGGGTATTTCCAAGCAAGCTCCAATGTTATATCATAGTACTGTATCATAATGATACAGGAAGGTATAACCCAACCGATCACATTACCTGGAGGAGATCCCAAGTATTCTATCCTAGCAAGCGCACTCAGCAGGGTGCATAGTAGAAAGAGAAGCCCTTTCGCATGGAGATGCCACAACACGATAACCAGGACCCAGAACAGAAGGTACCGGAAACACCTCGGCCGCATTCCTCCCCTTCTGCTCAGTCCCGACTCATTAGAAGGCGTCAGCTCGTTCTGCGCTATGGTCTCCCGGCTATCGCTGTACTATTACTTGCTGTCATTGTGAGCGCTGTTGTGGTCAGCGTCTCAAGCGGTATGAAGCACGTGAACGTACAAGAAAAGCCAATTAGTGATATCCTTAATCTGGCAGATCAGCACCAGATCAAGTCGGTGACGATCAATAGCGATGATGTTCAGGCTATCGGCAAAAATGGTCAGCAATACCATGCCCTCAAAGAGGACGGGCAATCGATTACAGAGATTTTGCGCCATGACGGCGTAAGCGTAAACGTGGATACTGGTCAGGATAATTCCTGGATACCTGTTCTGGTCGATGTGCTTTTTGTCGGAGGCGCAGTCGCGCTTCTCTACTTTGTCATCCGCCGCTCCGGTATGGGCGGTGCAACAACCTTCGCTCGCTCACGTGCCAAACGTTTTCAAGAGGCGCGGCCAAAAATACTCTTTAAAGATGTCGCGGGCGTTGACGAAGCGAAACAGGAACTTAGTGAAATTGTCGAGTTCCTCAAACATCCCGATCGCTTTACAGCGATGGGAGCGCGTATTCCACGTGGCGTCCTGCTGGTCGGCGCACCCGGTACAGGTAAAACGCTGATCTCAAGAGCGGTAGCAGGAGAAGCAGGCGTCTCTTTCTACAGTATTAGTGGCTCCGAGTTCGTTGAAATGTTTGTTGGTGTGGGCGCATCGCGTGTGCGCGATCTCTTTAAAGAAGCGCGTGAACACTCACCCTGCATTGTGTTTATCGATGAGATCGACGCAGTAGGCCGCCAGCGCAATACGTCGGGTATGGGTGGCAACGACGAACGCGAACAGACGCTCAATCAGCTCCTGGTTGAGATGGACGGCTTCGATAAGCAGACCAATATAGTCATGATTGCTGCGACCAATCGACCCGATGTGCTTGATCCCGCGCTCCTGCGACCCGGACGCTTTGACCGCCAGGTCATGCTCGATAAACCCGATATTCGCGGTCGCCTATCCATCCTCGAAGTCCACGCCGCTGGCAAGCCGCTGGCTCCCGAAGTGACGCTCAACGATCTGGCCCGCCAGACCGTCGGTTTCTCAGGTGCCGATCTGGCAAATTTGCTCAATGAGGCTGCATTGCTCGCTGCACGCAATCGCCGCGATCAGATCGAAAAGCTCCACCTCGAAGAGGCTATCTTACGCATCATGGCCGGACCTGAGCGCAAAAGCCGCTTGATCAGCGAGACTGAAAAAGCTATCATTGCCTATCACGAGGTCGGTCACGCGATTGTGATGCGCTCGGTGCCAGGTTCCGATCCCGTGCAAAAAGTTACCGCGATTGCCCGTGGCATGGCTCTGGGCATAACCGTGCAGGCCCCCGCCGAAGATCGCTATCTGATGCGCCGCTCCGAACTGCTGGCAAAGTTGGCCGGAGTCATGGGCGGACGAGCAGCCGAAGAGGTCATCTTTGGCGACATCACCACCGGAGCCAGCCAGGATATCGAATATGCAACTAATCTCGCCCGGCGCATGGTCTGCGAATTTGGTATGAGTCCCCTGGGTCTGATCTCGATTAAAACCGACTCCGAGAACGCAACTACGATCAGCTCCGAGACTGCGGCAAAGATCGATCGTGAAATCTCCGCACTTGTCGAGCAAGGCTACCAGAAAGCGCTGGATGTCTTACGCTCACGCAAGGATAAACTGATCAAAATAGCAGAGCACCTGATCCAGGTCGAGACCATCGACGGCGTTGAACTGGATGAGCTACTGCTCGCACAGAATTAAAATGACACGCACGTTTATCACACTTGAGTTGAACGCTTCTCAACAAGCGTTCCTGGCTACTATCATCAGGCAGGGTCGACAAATCCTGCCTGATCTGCGTTGGGTCGAACCCATCAGTATCCATCTTACTCTGGCGTTTCTTGGTGAACTGGATGAGCAGCAATTGAACCGCGCCAGGAGCGCGACCTACGAAGCTGCCTCGCGCTCACACGCTTTTCGCTATCAACTCTCCGGCCTCGGTACCTTCGGATCAGCACAGCAAGCCCGTGTACTCTGGATGGGAGTCAACGAACCAACGGGCGCACTCAACGCCGTCCAACGCACCTTGAGTCTCGCACTAGAAAAACAGGCTTTTCTTCTGGAAAAACGCCCGTTCTCGCCGCATCTCACTCTGGCTCACATCAAAGCGCCACTCACTTCCGAGCAGGCTCAACTCCTTCAACAGTTGCTCTCGCGCTCCCAGTTCGCCTCGCCAGACTACTATGTACGAGAACTCGCAGTCATGAAAAGCGCACTAACCGCCTCAGGCGCTCACTACACCTGCCTGACCTCATGCTCAATGCAATAAAGGCCAGGCTGGACAAACGTTCCAGGGTGTCTTATACTAAACATACAAAACTCTTGATGTAATTCTTCACAGGAAACACCTATGTCAGCACTGACAACCTATAACGCCACCGTTACAGCCGCCCTCGCTCACCTGTCAGCAATCGATCCGGTGATGCACACAGTCATCGAACGCGTTGGCCCGTGTACTTTACAGCCCGACCCCGACACCTTTACTGCATTGGTCGACGCGATTATTTCGCAACAAATCTCAGTCAAAGCCGCAGACGCAATCATGGCCCGCGTCAAAGCTGCTCTCCCTGAGGGAAAAATCACCCCGGCAACCCTTCTGCCCTTCGCACCCGAACAACTGCGTTTGCTGGGTCTTTCAACATCTAAAGCCCGGTATATTCACAATCTGATCGAGCATATCAGCAGCGGCCAACTCCTGCTAGAATCGTTTGCTGAACTGGACGACGAAGCAATTATCACTCAGCTTACGGCTGTCAAAGGGATTGGGAGATGGACGGCTGAGATGTGCCTTATCTTTACGCTGGGCCGACCAGATATCCTGCCGGTCGATGACCTCGGTTTTCTGGAAGGCGTACGTGCGGCATATCAGTTGCCCGCACGACCCTCCAAACAAGATGTACGTGAACGCGGCGAACTCTGGCGACCTTATCGCACCTTTGCAACGTGGTATATGTGGGCGTCGCGCGAGCTAAAAATACACCCAACCAAAGTAAAAACCAGAATTCTCTCGCTTTAATATCGGTCTGCGTACGTTGCATGGCAAAGCATAACCTCAAGATACACCACCTTGTGTATCTTGAGGTTTTATCATGCCTTTGCAAAACAGCTATCATCTACGCTGTCTCCTGTGCAAGATAGTCTTGCACTTTTTTCAATACTTTCAAACGCTTATACGCATGAGCCAGCAAGGCGGCGTTCCGACTCCGCTCCTGCTCACCTTCGCAGCGCGGCCTGCGATATTCCCCCAGGCGAATACCTTCAACCTGGAAAGCGGCC